>CBCSNQ010000015.1:0-33351 GCA_965141565.1 uncultured Collinsella sp.
CACGAGCGGGGGCTCCTATCTTTTTAGTGCCCTCGGATTGGGTCATAGTGTCTGTCCGTCCTCAACCTGTGATTCCGCCACGGTCCGTTTCGGTGCATGCAATCCCTTGGGGACGGAGGAAAAGGGATCATTTTCCGTAACCTTTCCGCAACAATTTACCCTTCGCGCTGCTCGACTCCGCTCACAACGTCCCCTGCGCTACACTTAGTCGCACTGTGGCGCTGCTGCGCCGTGCCCGAACCAAGGGAGACCCTCATGAAGAACACTCAGCTGCTGCTGATCAACGATATGTGCGGCTACGGCAAGGTCGCGCTTTCCGCCATGCTGCCGGTGCTGTCGCACATGGGCTACCGCATCCACAACCTGCCGACGGCACTTGTGTCCGATACGCTCAACTATCCCAAGTTCTACATCCACGACACCACCGAGTACGTGCGCCAGAGCCTCGCCATCTGGGAGGAGCTCGGCTTTGAGTTCGACGCCATCTCTACCGGCTTTATCGTGACCGAGGAAGAGACGCGCATCATTTCGGACTTCTGCCACCGTCGCGCGCAAAAGGGTACCAAGGTGTTCGTCGACCCCATCATGGGCGACAACGGCAAGCTCTACGCCGGCGTGCCCGAGTCCACGATCGGTCTCATGCGCAGCCTGCTCGAGTGCGCCGACTATGCGGTGCCAAACTACACCGAGGCGTGCCTGCTCACCGATACGCCCATTGCCGAGCAAATCACGCCCGATGAGGGCCGCGCTCTTGTGGATGCCGTGCGTGCCCTGGGCGCCAAGTCGGTGGTCATTACGAGCGCTGTGGTCGACGGTGCGAATGTCGTCATCGGTTACGACCATGTGGCGGGGGAGTACTTCACGATTCCCTTCGACCTGATCCCGGTCTATTTCCCGGGCACGGGCGACACGTTCTCGGCGGTGCTCGTCGGCCGCGTTATGGCAGGTTGGAGTCTGCAGCGCGCGACGTCCGATGCCATGCGCGTGGTGGCTGAGCTTATCGAGCGCAATGCCGACCAAGAGGATAAGTCGGCTGGCCTTCCCATCGAGGCCTGCCTGGACGTGATTGACCATGAGTAATGCTGGCGAGGGCGGCGCCAAGCCTGCGGGCGGGGGCAAGCCGCTCGGCGCGCCGCGTGGCAAGCGTCCGCGTATCCGCGTGAGCTGCGTGGACCAGCTGGGTGCGTGCCGCTGCCACCATGGTCACAAACCGGGCGACGTCTTCGACTTTGACCGCGACCGCGGCAAGATGTGTGCCATGGCCTGCCATGTGGGCTTTCCCTATATCGATATCCTGCGCTATGGCGGAACCGTGCCTGGCAACGAGCCTGGTACGGCAAAGTTCTGCTGCCCCGAGGTCGATACGCTGAACGTCTGGCTTGCCGAGATCGTTGACGAGTAGTCGAGCGCAATGTGGCAAAGGGACAGCCCCTTTGTCACATTCGCCGGGGCTGCCCCTTCTTTTTGCTTATAATCCTAAATCTCTGCATTTCATCCGATTTTAGGTTCTAAAAATCCTACATTTCATCGATAATTAAGCGCATAAAACTTTGCATTTCATTTGATGACACTGAGGGGAGAGCCTATGCTGCGCAGGAAAATAGCGGCAGAGCTGGAGCGTTGGCTGAAGTCTGCCGAGCAAAAGGCCTTATTCATCACGGGTTCTCGCCAGATCGGCAAAAGCTATTCGATTCGCGCATTTGGCAAAGCCAGCCATGCAACCTACATCGAGCTTAACCTCATGGAAAATCGCCAGGCAAAAGATGCTCTTCTCGAGGCGCGGGATGCCGATGATTTCATCAGCAGGGTGACGCTTCTTTCGGGAAAGTCGATTGCACCAGGCAAAACGCTCGTGTTTATCGATGAGGTCCAAGAGGCCCCCGACATCATGACGATGGCAAAGTTCCTTGTTGAGGACGGGAGGTGCCGCTGGGCGTTTTCGGGGTCAATGCTCGGGACCCAGTTCAAGGGCGTCAGGTCCTATCCCGTGGGGTATGTCCACGAGCTTAGGATGTTCCCGCTCGATTTTGAGGAGTTTTGCTGGGCAACCGGGGTGAGCGAGGGGGCTCGCCAAACGATACGTGACGCGTGTATCAGCGAGAGGCCCATTCCTGATTACATTCATGACGCGATGATGGCAAACTTCAGGACCTATACCGTTGTCGGCGGAATGCCGGAGGTCGTGCAGCGTTTCCTTGACACGCAGGGCGACCTTGCCTCTGTTCGTCAGCTACAGTCAGAGCTCAACGAACAGTACCGGCGGGATATCTCCAAGTATGCAAGCGGGCGAGCCCTGCAGGTGCAGAGCATCTACGATCAGCTCCCTATTATGCTCGAGGGCGAACACAAGCGTTTCGTGCTCAATTCCATTGACCCCAAGGCGCATTATGAGAAGTACCAGCGAGATTTTGTCTGGCTTGTCGATGCCGGCGTTGCTCTCAAAGCCGATATCGTAACCGAGCCAAAGTCGCCCCTGCTCAAGACGGCACGGCCATCGCAGTTCAAGCTATACCAATCGGATACGGGCATGTTGATGGCGCGCTACCCCGTTGGAGTCGCCCAAGCGGCGTATCTTGATAGCAAGGAGCCCAATCTGGGCGGCATTTACGAAAACGTGGTGGCCCAGCAGCTGGCTGCCCAAAATCGCCAGCTTTACTACTATCAGACAAAAAAGCGCGGTGAAGTGGACTTTGTGGTCGACGGACCGGATGGGACGGCTGTTCCGATCGAGGTTAAATCGGGCTCCTATTACCACGCGCACGCTGCGCTCGGTCATGTGCTTGATACGGCTGAATATGGCGTAAGGCTCGGGATTGTTTTCTCGAGAGGCAACGTTGAGCGCAACGGAGCGGTTCTCTATTTGCCGCTATATGCGACCTGGGCCCTTTCGGATGTTTTGGGCGACTCCTGCGCCGAGGGGATAAAGCTGGAGGTCAAGCCGGTCTAGGGCCAGTCCCGGATGTGACAAAGGGACAGTCCCTTTGTCACATTCATGAGTGTGGATTTTCTCCCACCGAGATAACGAGCGTGGATTTTCTCCCGTTTAGAGCGCACTCGAACGCTCAAAGTGGGAGAAAATCCACGCTCGTTTTATGCCGATGGCGTGGCCCGTGTGCCCGCGCCGCCCGAGCGCCTACAGCTGCTCGAGCATGGCGGTGCAACCGGCGAGTACATCGCGGTAGGTGGCGTCGAAATTGCCGGTGTACCAGGGGTCGGCCACGTCGCCGGGGCGATCGGTCCAATCGAGCAGGCGCGAGATCTTGCCATCGGGGTCCTTCCCAAAAATTCGGTACAGGGCGCGGGCGTTCTCGTCGTCCATATAGACAATGTGGTCCCAGTCGCCATACTCCGCGCGACGTACCTGACGTGCGCGATGTGCGACGACGGGAATCCCGACCTCGCGTAGCTTGGCAACGGTACTGTGGTGTGGCGGGTTGCCGATCTCCTCGGTCGAGGTCGCCGCGGAATCGATGGCAAACTCCGCCTCGCGCCCAGCGCGGCGCACGAGCTCGGTAAACACCGACTCGGCCATCGTCGAGCGGCAGATGTTTCCATAGCAGATAAACAGTACACGTTGCATATGCGGTTTCCTTTCGATCGCCATCATCGAGCTCGAGTATCGCATCTACGCCTGCGCCATCGCCCTCTTGCGTTCCCAGCGAGCCAACTTAATCGTCACCAGCGTAAGCACCCAGGCCACAAGCGAGAACGCGGCACCCACTGCGCCTACATATGCAATGCCAACGCTGCTTACCACGGCGCCGCCCACTGCGGTGCCAAACGAGATGCCGACGTTAAACGCCATGGGCTCAACCGAACTTGCGAGTACCATCGACTTGGGATGGCGGCTGCGTGCCACGTCCATAAAGTGCGTGATGCACGACACCGAGAACAGGTACATGAGCAGCGCCAGGCTAAAGACAAAGACCAGCGCGAGCGGCATGGTGCCGCCCACAGCAAACAGTCCGAGTAACGCTGCAGCCTGCAGCACAAACGTCACGAGTAGCGCCTTCATGCCAAAGCGAGCATCGATCCATCCGCCCAGGATGTTCGAGATCAGGCAGAACACGCCGTAGGCCATGAGCGTGGTACTGGCTTCGACCGTGCCCATGCCCAGCACCTGCTCAAGATAAGGCGTCACGTAGCCGTAGAACACATAGACCGAGCCCACGCCAAACAAAAAGATGAGCATGCCGGTGATGATGCTCGGTTCGCGCAGCAGCCCCGCCTGCTCGCGAAAGGTGGCAGGTTCGTCGGTTTGCCCAGCGCGCGGCATAAACATCACGAGCGCTCCGCAGATCAGAACGGCAAAGGCCAGCGTGCCGTACATGGCCACGTGCCAATCGAGTGTGTCGGCCACAAACTTGCCGATCGAAGTGACAAAGACCATTGCCACGGAAAACGCACCATATACCACCGAGATGGCAAACGAAGTTTGCTGCGGGGACAGCAGCTCGGGGATGTACGTCACACCCACAGCGAGCAGTGCGCCAGAGACGGAGCCCAGGATGATGCGCGAGATAAACAGCACCTGGAAGTTGGGCGCCAACGCCATGACCAGGTTGCCGAGCACAAAGACGATGCTGTAGCACACGAGCAGCTGGTAGCGGCGAAAACGTCCCGTGCTGAGCGCAAGCACCGGCGTGGCGATGGCGTAGACAAGCGCAAACACGCTGATGAGCTGGCCTGCGGTGGCAAGCGATATGCCGAGCTCCGTCGCCAGGTCGCTCTCGATGCCGATGACCACGAACTCCGAGCAGCCGAGCGAAAAACCTAACAACACGAGCAGCGCCAGGCAAAGATTGGTGCGCGCAGGTGAAAGCGCGGCGGCGGTTGACTTGCTTTTAGGCGTGGTTGCGGCGGTCAAGGCTGTCACTCCAATGTCGCATTAATAAGCGGGATTCAATCCCTGCAACTCTAACAGAATGTGACAAAGAGGCAGTCCCTTTGTCGCATTGCGCTGCCGGCCAGTCGCCCAAACCGTCACAACATTCGGCGAAAATCTCGAAATCGAGGAAAAGCGTCGAATGTTGTGACGGTTTTTGTGTCCGGCGCGGGTGAGCTCCGGTGTCGTCTGGGGGTATAAAACTAGCGAGTGTTTATTTGCGAGGCCTAAGGGGCGCCCCGTATGGATATCGATAACTTTGAATGGTGGTATAGCGAGGGTGAGACTCCGGACGAGGGGTGGGACGAGCCTACGCCGCGTGGCGTGTCGAGCGACGAGGACGAGACCGGCAACGACGTCGCCGCCGACTCGGACGCCGCCCTCGATCCCGTCGAGCCCCTGACCTTCGAACAAGCTTGGGCCCAGGCCGAGGCAGACGAGGCCAAGGCCGACGCTACGGCCACGCTCGGCGAGCCAGCCGACATGTCGATCTCGCCGGCAAAGACCCCGCAGCCGCGTCACACCATCGATCCCGACAGCACGGCATCCTTCAGTATTCTCGACGTGCCCTCGCAGGGCGCTCAGGCGCCCGCACCCACACGTCGCCCCAATCTGTCTCGCGAGGAAGATGCAGGACGTCGCTCTCCGCTTGGCCCCATCCTTATCGCCTTCATGGCCGGCGTTATCGCATGCTCGGTAATTGGAAACGTCTGGAGCCATGTCGAGCAGCAGCGAAAAGACGCCGCCAGGGTCGAGATGTCTGTCGAGCAATCGCTCGGCCGCACGCGCTCGGTACATGTGTCGGTCGAGGTCAAGGACGGCGCGACGTGGGACACCGCGCGCGGCGACAGCCAAATGCTCATCCATATCGTGGGGCGCACGCTCAAAGGGCAGACGATTGACGAGTATCAATACGTCAATTCCGCTGGTGACGGCATCGAACTTAAGCCCGGCGACTACGAGCTCACCGTCGATGAACCGCCCGTCGCCACCGACGGCACGCGCTTCCGTGCCTCAAAGCGCATGGTTCCCGTGAGCTTTAACTCGCAGGCGCCCGATACGGTCGACACCACGCCACAGGGCGGGTTTGACCTTTACGTAGATACCCAGTAGGCGCTCGCCGCTCATTCCGCTATGGCTACTCAATAATCGCCTGCCGTCCCGTCCCGCCGCCAAGAGTGGGACAATAGCCCTCGACACTATTGTTTACTTTTGGAGGAAGTAGCATGTCTACCGTCACTACCATCAAGCGCGGCGGCCTCACCGCGGCCATCGATTCCATGGGCGCCCAGCTCACGAGCCTTGCTCTCAACGGCAACGAGTATCTGTGGCAGGGCGACCCCGCCTTTTGGGGCAAGCATGCGCCCATCCTGTTCCCCATTGTGGGTTCGCTGCGCAACAACACGGCAACGTCTGCGGCCGGCACCTGCGAGATGCCGCGCCACGGACTCGCGCGCATCGTCGAGCACAAGCTGGTCGAGGTTTCGGAGGACGGCTCCTCGGTAACGTACGAGATCACCGACACGTCCGAGTCGCTCAAGGCCTTTCCGTTCCACTTTAAGCTCAACATGACCTATGCCCTGACCGGCGACGCCATCCTCACGCAGACCTTTGCCGTCACCAATACCGGCGACGTGGACCTGCCGTTCTCGGTGGGCGGCCACCCTGCGTTTAACGTACCGGCTCCCGGTGCCGAGGACGAGGCATTCGAGGATTACGAGCTGGCGTTTACCGAGGCTTGGACTAACGAGGCTCCCATCATCACGCCCGACGGTCTTATGACGTTCGAGGGCAGCTACAAGGCTCCCGATAACTCGGACGTGCTGCCCATCACGCACCGCAGCTTCGATAACGACGCCATCATGTTCACCGATACCCCGGGCTCCACGCTCACGCTGCGCGGCCGCAAGTCGGGTCACGGCGTCAAGATCGACTTTGAGGGCTTTAAGTACATTGGCGTGTGGTCTGCCGCCAACGACGCTCCGTTTGTGGCGCTCGAGCCCTGGACCGGTCACACCACCATGGACACCGAGGACGATGTCTTTGAGCACAAGGTCAACACCATCACCCTGGCCCCGGGCGAGACGGACAAGCGCAGTTTTAGCGTTACCTTGCTCTAGAGGTTCCGCCGCTCGGTCGATGCTGCGCGTCGTCCAGAGCGACAAGTTGTCATTCAAAAGGCAAGGCATAGACCTTCTGGTCATGCCTTGCCTTTTTCATGCCACTTGTTCGCTCTGGACGTCGCTCGCCGGCATTGCCAAAACATCGGCGTCCCCAATGACTACCGCGTGTCTATTAATTTTTCGAGCTTGTGCTGCGCTGCTAGTTGCTGGCGTATATCCTGTTAAGTCGTCAGCATACGATTCAACAGGGAAGGCAGATTATGCATTCTCCCCATCAACGCGACGCGCATCCACAGCCGGTATGCAGCCGTCGCATCTTTTTGGGTAGCGCTCTCGCTGCGAGCGCTTCCGTCGTCGCCGGCGCGCTTGCCGGCTGTCAGCGCCCGTCAACGCTCAAGGTGGTTCGGCCCACGACGGGCGGCGGTCGCGACGACCTGTCCGATTCCGTGATCGGCAAGGACAAGATCCGCATTGGCATGGAGGCGGCCTACGCCCCGTACAACTGGCAGGTCTCCGAAGCCAGCGAGTACACCATCCCCATCGACAACGTGCAGGGCGCCTATGCCGATGGTTACGACGTGCAGATCGCCAAGATCGTCTGCAAGGCCCTCGGCGGCGAGCCCGTTGCCGTCAAACAGAGCTTCTCGGGTCTTATCGATTCGCTCAACAACGGCCAGATCGACCTCATCATTGCCGGCATGAGCGCCACGCCCGAGCGCGAGGAGTCCGTCGGCTTTTCCGATCCGTACTTCATTGGCTACTTTGGCCTGTTCGTAAAAGAGGGTTCCCCCTACCAAAACGCGACCAAGCTCAGCGACTTTAGCGGCGCTACGGTGCTCGGGCAAAAGGACACCATGCTCGATACCGTCATCGACGAGATCCCGGGCGTTGTCCACAAAAACCCGGTCGACTCGGTCCCCACGGTGTTTTCGAATCTGCTGCAGGGCACCTGCGACGCCGTGACTTACAACACCGAGAATGAGAAGGGCTATATGGCCCAAAATCCCGGTATCGTCCCCATCCAGTTTGCCGAGGGCGAGGGCTTTAAGCAGGAGGTCACGGCAAATGTCGGTTGCCGCAAGGGCTCGGACAAGCTGCTTAAGCTCATCGACAAGACACTCAAGGGCATTAGCCAAGAGGAGCGCGACCAAATGTGGGACGCGTGCCTCGACCGTCAGCCGGCATAGGGAGGCAGCATGAAAACCATTAATCGCCTGGCCTCCTTTATCAAGGCCGACCACCGTTATGTATACCTGGGCACGAGTGTTATCGCGGCGCTCGGCCTGGCGTTTAGCCAACGCAACCCCATGCCGCTGAGCTTCTTGGCCCCCACCGGTATCTTCCAAGACTGCCTCTGGGCAATCCTTTGGGCCTGGCTCGTCGTGTCGGCGGCGGCGCTGGTCACCAAGCTCATGCACTGGAACGACTATCGCGAAAAGTCGCCGTTCGCATCCGAGCGCTGCCGTCGTGGCGCACGCCTGGGCAGCTACGTCATGGTCGCCATCGCGGCAGTTTTCTTTATCGACCGCTGCGTCATGTCGTTTATCGACCTGGTGCAGGTGAGCATTGTCTCGGATTCCAACCCCAGCGACTTTTTGTCGAGCCTGGTCTACATGACCTACAAGAGCGGGGACTTCTTCATTCGCGGTATCGAGATCACCATCGCGCTTGCCACCTTCGGCACCGTCATCGCATTCTTCCTGGCGCTGCTCTTCGTGTTCCTACGCATTCAGACGTTCGACCGCGTGGATAACGACCTGGTGCGCTTCGTTAAGAGTATCGGCCGCGGCTTTGCGACCG
The DNA here is from genome assembly GCA_965141565.1 of uncultured Collinsella sp. Taxonomy (GTDB): domain Bacteria; phylum Actinomycetota; class Coriobacteriia; order Coriobacteriales; family Coriobacteriaceae; genus Collinsella. The sequence goes on from CBCSNQ010000015.1 coordinate 8,809, forward strand.
TCTACTCCACCATCGTGCGCGGCACGCCCATGATGGTCCAGGGCCTGCTCATCTATTACGCGGGCTTCACCGTTTTGCGCGGTATGGGCTTCGAGACCGCCCAGGCCAACCAGATCTGGAGCACCTTCACCGCCGGCCTCGTCACCATCTCGCTCAACTCCACCGCCTACATGATGGAGGTCCTGCGCGGCGGCATCGAGTCCATCGATTCCGGCCAAGCCGAGGCGGCGCGATCGCTGGGCCTGTCGCAGTGGCAGGCCATGCGCAAAGTCGTGTTCCCCCAGGGCATTAAAAATGCGATTCCGGCGCTCACCAACGAGCTCATCATCAACATCAAGGATTCGTCGGTGCTCTCGGTCATCGGCGTGTTCGACCTTATGTACGCTACTACCACGGTCGCCGGCGTGTACTACCGCCAGATGGAGGTCTACTGCGTGGCGCTCGTGGTCTACCTGATCCTGACGCTCGTGGCGAGCCGCCTGCTCGAAGCCTTTGGCAAAAAGCTCGGTGCCGAGGCTCCGGCCACGCTGCCCAGCTCTAACTAGGCTTAAGACGAGGAGAATCATCATGGCAGATACCGCCACTACCGGCGTTGCGGCCGCCGCACAGACCAATGAGCCGCTCATCCGCGTCGAGGGCCTGCGCAAGAGCTTCGGCTCGCTCGAGGTACTCAAGGGCATCGACCTGTCCGTTAACCCCGGCGAGGTCGTCACCATTATCGGCGCCTCGGGCTCGGGCAAGTCGACCTTCCTGCGCTGCCTCAATCTGCTCGAGACCCCGGACGCGGGCCACATCTGGTTCCACGGCCAGGACCTCACGGCCGAGCGCTGCAACATTAACAAGCTGCGTGAGGACATCGGCATGGTGTTCCAGGGCTTTAACCTGTTCAACAACATGGATGTGCTCGACAACTGCACGCTTGCGCCCGTCACGCTCAAAAAAATGAGCAAGGCCGAGGCCGAGAAGGTCGCGATGGAGCATTTGACGAGTGTGGGGCTCGAGAAGTTCGCGCACGCCGCCGTGGGTCGCCTGTCCGGCGGTCAAAAGCAGCGCGTGGCCATCGCTCGTGCCCTATGCATGAATCCGCAGATCATGCTGTTCGACGAGCCGACCTCCGCACTCGACCCCGAGATCGTGGGCGAGGTGCTCGAGGTCATGCGCAAGCTCGCTGCCGACGGCATGACCATGGTCGTCGTCACGCACGAGATGGCCTTTGCCCGCACGGTGTCCGACCGCGTGGTCTTTATGGACAAGGGCGTGGTGCTCGAGGATGCCGCGCCGGCCGAGCTCTTCGGCAACCCCAAGCACCAGCGCACGCGCGAGTTCCTCTCGCGTTATCTCGAGGACAAATAACCGACCGCAAACGCTTATGTGGCAGGGCCGCTCCGGTGGGGCGGCCCTTGTCGTCACAATCGAAAGGATGTCATGGCCGAGGTTTGGCGCTTTTTTGCGCATGAGGATGATTTTGCCGATCTGGACGAGGCTGGTGCGTGCGAGCGCCTGGGCCGCGTGCTGTCGTTTCCGACCATCTCGAGTATGGATGCCGAGGCGGTGAACTGGCAGCCGTTCGACGACCTGCGCGCGTATATGCAGCAGGCTTGGCCGCACGTATTTACGGCGGGTAAGGTCGAGCTTATCGACCATTCGCTATTGGTGACGCTTAGCGGTTCCGACCCTGCCCTCAAGCCCATTATGCTCATGGGCCACATGGACGTGGTTCCCGTGGTACCCGGCACCGAGGCTGACTGGACGCATGTCCCCTTTAGCGGACATGTGGACGACACCTACATTTGGGGTCGCGGCGCCATCGATATGAAAGACCAGGTCGCAGGCATTCTCGAGGCGGTTGAGTATGCGCTCGCACACGGCTGGGAGCACGAGCGCACCCTGCTGCTGGCTTTTGGCCAGGACGAGGAAACCACGCAGTTCGGTGCGGGTGCCATCGGCCGCGTGCTCGAAGAGCGCGGCATTGAGCTTGAGTACCTGATCGACGAGGGCGACTACCGCATCGTTCCGGCTGCCGAGTACGGCGCGGGCGAGGGCTGGCTTATGCATGCCGATCTCGCGGAGAAGGGCTACGCCGATATCGTGTTGAGGACGCGTAGCGAGGGCGGGCATTCCTCCAACCCCTACGGGGGCACTTCACTCGAGGTGCTCAGCCGTGCCATCACCGCAATCTGCGATATCGAGTGGCCGACGCGCGTGACCGACTTGCTTGCCGCCCAACTCGTCGAGTTGGGGCTCTACACGGCCGATGAAATTGCCGCCAACGGGGATGCCATTGTCCGCGATTGCCTCGCCAGCAAAAAGCTCTATCCGCTGGTGACGACCACCTGCGCGCCCACGCAGATCGAGGGTGGCAGCACCGGCGCCAACGTAATGCCGCAGGATATGTGGGCCAACATTAACTTCCGCATGCTCGAGGGCACGAGCGTGGCCGACGTTGTGGCGCGCTGCCGTGAGGCGGTTGCCGGGGCGGACCTTGCCGGTCGTGTCAAAGTGGAGCTGGGCCCCGGCAGCTCCGAACCCTCGCCGTCCCCGCGCATCGGTGGTCCCGGTCTCGAGGCGGTTCGCTCCATCGCCGTCCGCTATTTCCGTGATCCAAAGGGGATGGAGGAAAACGGATCATTCGAGCCAGTGGCAATTGTGCCCTCGACCGTGATCGGTGCGACCGACGCTGCCAACTACCAGCACATTTGCCCTGAGTGCATTCGCTTCTCGGCCTTTGTGGTCGATGATGACGAGTGCGACCGAGGCGTCCACGGCACCAACGAGCGCATCACCCGCCGCGCCTACCTCCAGGGTGTTCGCTTCCTCATCGCCCTACTCCATACGCTTTAGAATCCGACAAAGGGACTGTCCCTTTGTCGGATTCCGTGCGGGTTATATGCAGGTTTGCCTGCGCACGCTATCATATATGGGTTAGACCGCAACTATGTACCCCATACGCGAAGGGATGCGCATGTATCTGAAGATCGACATGCTCTAGCTGGACTTACCCCCGCAGCGGCGCCCCGCGCCCCATCAATTCTGCCGATTTTCGCCTTCACGCATATAAAGGAGTCCGTCATGCGCGACAAGCTCGAAAAGATCATCAAGGCCTACGAGGAGCTCGAGAAGAAGCTTTCCGACCCGGCCGTCGCCTCCGATATCAAGGAGTTCACGCGTCTCAACAAGGAGTACGCGCACCAGTCCGACCTCATTGCCGCCTCGCGCGAGTACATCGGCGCGCTCGATGACATCGAGGCTGCCAAGGAAATGCTGCACGATACCACCGATGCCGATGAGAAGGAGATGCTCCAGATGGACATCTCCGAAAACGAGGCCAAGCTTCCCCAGCTCGAGGAAGACATCAAGTACATGCTCATCCCGAGCGACCCCAACGACGACAAGAACACCATCGTCGAGATCCGCTCCGCCGCCGGTGGCGACGAGGCGGCCATCTTCGCCGGCGATCTGTACAAGATGTACCAGCGCTTTTGCGAGTCGCGCGGCTGGAAGACTACCGTGCTCGATTCCAGCCCCAGCGAGGCCGGTGGCTTTAAGTCCATCGAGTTCAAGGTCGAGGGCGACCGCGTCTACTCCGTCATGAAGTTCGAGTCCGGCGTGCACCGCGTCCAGCGCGTTCCCAAGACTGAGTCCCAGGGCCGCATTCAGACCTCCACGGCTACCGTCGCCGTACTTCCCGAGGCCGAGGAGATCGACGTCCAGATCAACCAGTCCGACCTGCGCATCGACACCTACTGCGCCTCCGGCCCTGGCGGTCAGTGCGTTAACACCACCTACTCCGCCGTGCGCATCACCCACCTGCCCACCAACACCGTGGTGCAGTCGCAGGAGCAGCGTTCCCAGATCCAGAACCGCGAGGTCTGCATGCAGATGCTGCGCGCCCGTCTGTACGAGATGGAACTCGAGAAGCAGCAGGCCGAGCTCGGTGCCGAGCGCCAGAGCCAGATCGGCCACGGCAACCGTTCCGAGAAGATCCGTACCTACAACCAGCCCCAGGACCGCGTGACCGATCACCGCATCGGTTTCAACTCCACCTACAACGGCGTCCTTCTGGGCGATCAGCTCGGCACCGTCATCGAGGCGCTCGCCGCCGCCGAGCGAGCCGAGAAGCTGGCACAGGCCGTTTAAGTTACGGCGTTTTACCAAACGCCGTAACTGCTCGACGCTGCAAACGCCCCTAAGCGGCAATCTGACGTTCAATCGTCGGTCGCGTACCGAAGTACGCTTCCCTCCTCTTTCACGTCACCTTGCTCGCTTAGGGGCGTTTTCGCTGTCCGCCCTCTACCTGCGGCGTTGCCTTGCTCCGGATGCGGGGTAGTCATTGGGGACGTTCTTAAATGACTAGGTTGGGTAAATTACTTTTCAAGTTTATTTAATCTGCTTTGTTAGAAATTAAGCTGTCTAACTGCTTAAAGTAATCAGCAGCCTTCATCTGCAATTGAAAATATTGCTCGAAAAATCGTTCAAGAAGTCGCGGGGTGATTTTTACCGCGTCGCGCGTCAAGTGATTTGGCAAGTTCTTGGTTAGATATTGGTCAGTTTTGGGCAACCTTGCCAAAAGCTTGACGAATGCAAATCTAGACGTCGGCGAATGAACATTTCAGGCAGGTTTCAAGCAAAATTCTGGGCTGATTCTCGATAATCGCCTTCAATTGTCCCTTGCCAAGCGCTGGCCTCGCGTACAATCTGCTCCGACATTCGCGCGCCGTCCGGCGCTTAAGAGGGGAGGGCCCCATGGCAAACGAGATTTGGACCATCAAGCGTTGTCTCGAGTGGACCAAGGAGTACCTGGCCGAGCGCGGCGAGGAGCACCCCCGTCTTTCTGCCGAGTGGCTGCTGTGCGCAGCTACGGGTCTGGCGCGTATCGACTTATATATGCGCATGGACGAGACGCTCGACGCAGCGCAGCTCGAGACCATGCACGCGGCGGTCGTCCGTCGCGCGAAGGGCGAGCCGCTGCAGTACATCACCGGTAGCACGCAGTTTCGCATGATCGACGTCGCGTGCGCCCCCGGTGTGCTCATCCCGCGCCCCGAGACCGAGATGCTCGTCGAAGAAGTTCTGAACTATCTGGATGCCGAGGTGCTGAGCCCCGAGGCCGCTGCCCGCCAGCGCGTGGAGCTGCCTTGGAACGATGAGGTCGAGCAGGCCCGCAAAGCCGAGGCGGCGCTGGCTGACGAACGCGCGGCCGCCGAGCGTCGTGCCGCCAACCTGACGGCCGCCGATGAGGCTGCGCTGGGTAGCGACGTGCTCGGTAGCCGCGCCTATGCCGAGGAACTGGCCGACCGCGAGGCCGAGGAAGCCGCCGCGCAGGCAGCAGAAGCCGAAGCGGCAGAAGCAGAGGCCATGGAAACCCCCGAGCCCGAGCTCGACGAATACGGCATCGCCATTGAGGACAACGACCAACAGGCGACTCCCGCGCAAGATGCCGCCGAGGCCAACGTATCTGCCCCAGCCGAGCCCCGCACTGCCCGCGTTCTCGAGGTCGGCTGCGGCACGGGCTGCATTTCGCTCTCCCTTGCCTGGGAGCGCCGCGGGCACGTTACCTGCACTGCTACCGATATCGAGCCGCGCGCCATCGACCTTGCTACCAAAAACCGCGATGCGCTTGGCCTCACGTCCGACGAGGTCGCCTTCAGCCTCACAAACCTGGTGAGCTCCATTCCCCGCGAAGAGTGGGGCACCTTTGACGTACTCGTCTCCAACCCGCCCTACATCCCCACCGATGTCATGCGCTCGCTGCCGCATGAGGTCAAAGACTTTGAGCCCGATCTGGCGCTCGAGGGCGGTGCCGACGGTCTCGATATCTTCCGCCGCCTGCTCAACGCGGCGCCCTACATGCTGCGTGCCGGCGGCCTGTTTGCCTGCGAGCTCTACGAGGGCGCGCTCGACGCCGCGGCCGAGCTCTGTCGTCAAGCAGGCCTTTCGGACGTGCGTATCGTCCACGACCTCACCGATCGTCCCCGCATCGTTCGAGCCATCGTCACCGAGCCCAAACAGCGTATTTAAGCTGAATAAATAGACATTTGCGCAAGTTTGTCCTTGCAATATACCGTAAAACTTCTACTATAGAAGGAAAAAGGTATGTCAAATCAGCTGCATCGGTACCGTATCGTGCTTGATTACATTGAACCTTGGCTTGATGAGCAGGATGAAGCTACGCTGAAGCAGATTTATGCAGACCTTTTGGTGCTCGAGAAGGAAGGTCCCAGCCTTGGTCGTCCGCTGGTTGACCGCGTAAAGGGCTCGAAGCTTCATCATTTAAAGGAGCTGAGAGTGACGTCGTGTGGTGGGCAGGTGATTCGCATCCTCTTCGCCTTTGACCCCAAGCGCCAGGCGGTATTGCTATTGGCGGGTGATAAGTCGCGAGCGGGATCGTCAAGGGCAAAATGGAACGGTTGGTATGCGATCAACATTCCAAGGGCCGAGCAAATATACCGTCGCCACGTAAGGAGGCTCGATCGAGATGGAACTGCATGAGTATATGGAATCTCGCGGGATAACACGCGACTCCATTACCGCCGAGCAGGAGAGGACTCGCGATCGTATCGAAGCCTATAAGCTTGCTCAGATTCGCAGGTTAAAAGATCTAACACAGGCGTCGGTCGCCCAGTCGATGGGCGTTTCTCAAAAACGTGTATCCGAGCTCGAGCGTGGGGAGTTGGGTTCGATGAGGCTCGACACGCTGAGCAGGTACGCAGAGAGCCTCGGCGGAAAACTGGTTGCAAGCATCGAGTTTCCCGATCGTACCGTTACGCTTGCGCGCTAAAAATCTTCAATTAACCCCCTCACTTTCACCGACTACTAGAGCCGCTCACCAAACCAACATGCGCTCTGGGCAAATAGGTTGAATGTTTCGTGCGAGAATGCCCCACAGTAAACAAACTTGCACCGGAGCGTAAGGGGCTGGCATACACATGCAGACGGTCTATCGGGTATACGAGGGAACGCGCGAGCCGCATCGGCTTGCCGTCGAGCGCACGGCCGAGGTGCTCGGCCGCGGCGGCCTGGCCTTGATTCCGACCGAGACCGTCTACGGTGTCGCCGTGGCAGTCAACGCCTTCTCGGACGCCGTGCCCCAAGATACAAGCGAATTCCCATCGTGGCCGCGCGATCCGCAGGCTGCCGTCAATGGCGCCGCAGTTCCTGCGCTCGGCACCGGCTATCGCCGTATCTTCACTCTCAAGCAACGTGAGCTCACGCAAACCGTCGCTTGGCTGGTCGATGGCGTCGAAGCACTCGACCGCTATGGCGTGGATATCCCGGAAGATGCCCGCGTACTCGCGCGACGATGCTGGCCGGGAGCCCTGACTATCGTGGTCAAGGCAGCCCCCTGCGTGCCGACCTTTATGCGCGCTGCCGACGACACCGTGGCCCTGCGCGCTTCGGCCTCTCCCGTGGTCCAAGCGCTCATCCGCGCCTGCGGCAGTCCCCTTGCCTGCACGAGCGCCAACACGCACGGTGCGCCTTCGCCGGCAAGCTTTGCCGCCGTCGAGGGTCGCATCCTGGAGGGGGTCGATGTTGCCGTCGACGCCGGTGAGACCCCGTGTCGCGACGCCTCGACCATCGTGTCGTTCCAGCACGGCGGGCTCCAGATCCTGCGCCAAGGCGCACTTCCCGCATCAGAGATCGAGCGGGTCCTGTCCGACCCGATGCAATAGAAGGGTGTAAGCGATGTCGTTGAATCTGGGCAGCCTGGGCATGGAAGATGCCTCGTTTAACTTTGGCGGTTCCTACATCATGGCGCTCGACTGCGGCACTACCTCGGTACTCGCGGCCATTGTCGACGAATACGGCTGCATCGTTGCCCAGGCGCGTCGTAGCGTCAAAACCAGCTTCCCGCGCCCCGGCTGGGTGGAGCAGGATCCCACGGAGGTGCTTGCCAGCCAGATCGGCGTGATGATGGAGGTTCAGTTTAAGAGCGGCATCCATTCCGATCGCATCGCCGCCATCGGCATCTCCAACCAGCGCGAGACCACGGTGGTCTGGGACCGCGTGAGCGGCCAGCCCATCTATAACGCCATCGTATGGCAGTGCCGTCGTACCGCGCCGGCGATCGACGCGTTGGTTGAACAGGGTTGCGAGGAGCTGGTGCGCTCCCGCACGGGACTTACGCTTGACCCGTATTTCTCGGCCTCTAAGGTGCAGTGGATTCTCGACAACGTCGACGGCGCACGCGAGAGCGCGGCGGCGGGCGACCTCATGTTTGGCACCATCGACACCTGGCTCATCTACAACCTCACCGGCGGCCAGGTCTTTGCCACCGACTACACCAATGCCAGCCGCACGGCACTCTTTAATATCCATACGCTCGATTGGGACGACGACCTGCTGGCGCTCTTTGACGTTCCACGTTCCATGATGCCCGAGGTTCGCTGGAGCTCGGGCGACTACGGCCGCGTCGCGAGCGACATCATGACCAACATGCCGCCCATCATGGGTGTGGCGGGCGACCAGCAGGCATCGCTGTTCGGTCACTGCTGCTTCTATCCCGGCCAGACCAAAAACACCTATGGCACGGGCTGCTTTATGCTCATGAACACCGGCGACGAGATCGTCGAATCCAAGAATGGCCTGGTCTCCACCATCGGTATCGCTGCGGACGGCAAAGTCAGCTATGCGCTCGAGGGCTCTATTTTTGCCGCCGGTTCAACGATGAACTGGCTTCGCAACAACATGGGCATCATCTCGAGCGTGAGCGAGTCGGCACAACTCGCCGCTTCGATTAGCGACAACGAGGGCTGCTACTTCGTTCCCGCCTTTGCGGGTTTGGGCGCTCCCTGGTGGGACCCGCATGCCCGCGGTATCGTGTGCGGTCTGACCGGCGCCTCGAGCCGTGCGACCATCGTACGTGCCGCCTGCGAATCCATGGCATATCAGAGCTACGACGTGCTGCGCGCCATGGAGCAGGACGTGGGGCTTTCGATCGAGCGCCTGTCTGTCGATGGCGGTGCCTCGCGCAACGAGTTCATCATGCAATTCCAGGCCGACCTGCTGGATATCCCCGTGCTGCAATGCGAGACGGTGGAGACCACGGCAATCGGTGCCGCGTACTTGGCGGGTCTTGCCGTCGGCTATTGGGAAGACCTGGAGGAGCTGGAGCAAAATGCCCAGATCGTTAGGACCTTCCTTCCCCACATGTCCGCCGAGCGCCGCGAGCAAAACCTTGCGGGCTGGCGTGATGCAGTCAGGCGCTCGCTCAGCACCGCGCAGTAGGGCTGCGATGGGCTGCTCGATACAACAAACCGCTAAACTAATGCATGGCGTGCGGCGGCAACATTGCTGCACGCCTTGTCAGCAAGGCCGTTTTGCGGCCGCAACGAAAGGGGCAATCAATCCATGACCGTCACCTACGATGCGTCCCGTGTGACGCTTGTCGATCACCCGCTCGTCCAGCACAAGCTGTCGATCCTGCGCGACAAAAACACCGGCACCAACCAGTTCCGTCAGCTCGTGCGCGAACTCGCGCTTTTTGACGGCTACGAGGCCATGCGCGACCTGCCTATGGAAGACGTCGAGGTCGAGACCCCCATCACTACCGCCACGTTCAAACAGCTTGCTGGCAAGAAACTCGCCATCGTGCCCATCCTGCGTGCGGGCCTTGGCATGGTCGACGGCATCCTCGACCTGGTGCCCTCCGCTCGCGTGGGCCACATCGGCATGGAGCGCGACGAGGTTGCCCACGAGCCGCACGAGTATTACTGCAAGATGCCCAAGGATATCGACCAGCGCATCTGCCTGGTCGTCGACCCCATGCTCGCCACGGGCGGTTCGGCCGAGATGGCCATTAGCTACCTGCGCGAGCGCGGTGTCAAGGACATCCGCATGCTGTGCATCGTCGCGGCCCCCGAGGGCCTCAAGTCGCTGACTGAGAAGGACCCAGATGTGCATATCTATACCTGCGCCATCGACGACCATCTCAACGAGGCCGCCTACATCGTTCCCGGCCTGGGCGACGCCGGTGACCGCATCTACGGCACGCTCTAGTCGCTGGGCTAAGACGGCCGCGGCTGCAAATACGAAGAAACGGTGCGCGCGGACGAACAAAAGGCGACCGCGCGCACTCCTGTTAACGGACGTTTTGCCCTGCAGGGTTCGAGAAAAACGTATTACCGTACCTGCGGCATAAAGAAGGTCTTAAGAAAACGAACAGGTGCGTATTAACCGATGCTTTTTCGGTTGTACTTTAGCGATTGGCTCGTACAATAGTCACCAATGTTTGGCGGGAACTGTTCTGTGAAGCGTTAAAAAGGAAAGTGAGGACGCCAGTGTTTCAGATAGCCGATCTGCTCGCTATCGTTGCAGGCGCCATCGCGGGTGCAATTGCCTTCCTTCCCTTTGTCTTTACCCTCAAGCCGGTTCTTGACGATAAACAGAATGCGGACATGCTCAAGGGTATGGTGAGTCTGGCGGTCTCGGCAATCGCCCTGCTCGTCTTTACCTTGGTTGTGTTTGTGTTGTTCGGAGAGGCATTTCGCATGTTCCTCCTGGGCGAGGCGATCGGCTTCGTGGCCTTTATGGCCGCCTGCACGGTTCGCGTCGCCAAGGCGCTGCGAGATCCTCATGAGGTCGAAAGGTAAGTCGTGGAAATTTTTGAAAAGCTGCCTGATGAGATTAATCATCTGGTCAGCGAGTTCAGCTCCACCCCTGTCGTGGGCGATCTGAGCTGCGGCATCACGCAGTACTCGTTTTGGCTGATCGTCTCCACGATCGTGCTCCTGATCGTCCTGGCCGTGTTCAAGAAGAAGCAGACCCTGGTTCCCAAGGGCTTCTTCGTCAACGGTTTCGAGTACATCATCGAGTACGTCGAGAACGATATCGGCAAGGGCGTCGTGGGTGAGAACTGGAAGAAGCACTTCCCGTTCCTGTGCTCGCTTTTCCTGTTCATCCTGATCAATAACATGATCGGCCTGATCCCGGGAATGAAGCCCGGCACCGGTGCAATCGGCTCCACCGCCGCGCTCGCCATCTTCGCCTTCGTGTACTTCATCTACTACGGATGCAAGGCTCACGGCGTGATCGGCTACATCAAGAGCCTCGCCCCGCAGGGCGTGAGCTTCCCGATGAACGTGCTCGTGTGGGTCGTCGAGCTTTTCTCGACCTTCCTGCGCCTCATCACGCTCGCCGTCCGTCTGTTCTGCAACATGTTCGCAGGACACGTGGTCATGGGCTCGTTCGCCATCATGGCGAGCATGTTCATGCAGCCGCTGCTTCAGCAGGTTTCCGCGGCCCACGCCGTCGGCGCCCTGCCTTCGCTGGCCTGGCTTGCCATCCTCATCCTGATCTATGCGATCGAGCTTGTGGTCGGCGCCATCCAGGCTTACGTCTTCACGGTCCTTACCGCCGTGTATGTCTCCGAGGCAGAGGAGGTCGCGGAGGAGGAGTAGTCTTCCGTTCGCGCCTTAAAGGTAAGGCAATTCGTTAAACCGCCGGTGCCCGTACCCATGGAGCCCGGCAGTTATAAAAAGGTTATCCTGCGTGAAATAAGACACGCACGACAAAGGAGGAATCGTGGGAGTTATCGGTTACGGTCTCGGTGTTATCGGCGCTGGTCTTGCTATCGGCCTGTCTGCTCTGGGTGCTACGGGTGCTATGGCCCGTCAGCCTGAGGTCCAGGGCCGCGTGTTCACCGTCTTCATCATGGGCTCCGCCTTCGGCGAGGCTCTGGCTCTGATCGGCTTCGTTGTCGCGCTGATCGTTAAATAGCACGGAGCGTCAAGTATGAATCTTTCATCCCAGAAGAGCGCGATCGCACTCTCCGCGTCCGCGGCCGCGCTGCTCATGCCGGTTTCCGCGTTCGCCGAGGACGGCGCCGCCGGTGCGGACATCCTCATCCCTAAGATGGCGGAGTTCATCCCGGCGCTTATCGCCTTCCTGATTATCTGGATCGTGCTGGCCAAGGTCGCCCTGCCGGGCATCATGAAAACCATGGAGGAGCGCGGCAAGAAGATCGAGGAGAGCCTCGACGAGGCCGAGAAGACCAAGCAGGAGGCTATCGCCAAGCGCGCTGAGTCCGACTCGATCGTCACCGACGCCCGTCGTCAGGCTGCCGACATCGTTCTCGAGGCCCGTAAGGACGCCGAGTCCGAGCGCGCCCGTATCATCGAGGCTGCTCACAAGGAGGCCGAGGAGATCATCGCCAAGGCCCATACGACCGTCGAGGACGAGCGCAAGTCCATCTACGCCGGTGCCGCGAACTCCATCGCCGACCTGTCCGTTGCCGTCGCCACCAAGATCGTGGGCGAGGCACTCGAGAACGAGGCCGAGCAGAAGAAGCTCATCGAGCGCTACATCCAGGAAGCAGGTAGCCTGAATGCCGACTAGCCGCTATCAGGACAAAGTGCTCGAGACCTACGCGCGCTCCCTTCTGGAAGCCGCCAAGGCCGAGAACCATGTGTTCGAGGACCTCGAGATGATCGAGCGCTTGGCTTCTGCCAACCCCGAGATCATCGCCGTGCTCGACACCATGTCCAAGCGCGACCAGCTCGACCTTCTTCCCAAGGTGGCAGCTGCCTTTAAGTATGTTGCCGAGGAAGACGAGGATGTAGTGGGCGTGACCGTCACCACGGCGATCCCGCTCGACGACGAGCTGCGTCAAACCATCACTAAGAAATGCGAGCAGGACTTCGGCCGCAAAGTATTCCTTATCGAGCAGGTCGACCCGTCTATCGTGGGCGGCCTGGTGCTCGAGGCCCGCGGCGAGCGTCGTGACATTACCGTCAAGACGCAGCTGCGCATCGCGCAGGAGACCCTCGCAAACTCTGCTAATTCGTACGGAGGTGAAGCCTAATGTCCGAAACCCTCAATGCCCAGGATATCGCCAAGAAACTGCAGGAGCAGCTCACGAGCCTCTCCGCGACGGTCGATACGCATGAGGTTTCAACGGTCGACGAGGTAGGCGACGGCATCGCGCGCGTCTCCGGCCTCAAGAGCGCCATGGCAGGCGAGCTTCTGGAGTTCAAGAGCTCCGATACCGGTGAGACCGTCTTCGGCCTTGCCCAGAACCTTGACCGTGACGAGGTCGGCGCCGTTCTGTTTGGTGCCGTCGACTCCATCAAGGAAGGCGACGAGTGCCGCACCACTGGCCGCATTATGGATATCCCTGTGAGCCGCGCCATGCTCGGCCGCGTCGTCAATCCGCTCGGCCAGCCCATCGACGGCCTGGGCGACATCGTCGCCACGCACCGTCGTCCCATTGAGTTCAAGGCCCCCGGCGTCATCGACCGTACCCCGGTGTGCGAGCCGGTTCAGACCGGCCTGTTGGCCATCGACTCCATGGTGCCTATTGGTCGCGGTCAGCGAGAGCTCATCATCGGCGACCGTAAGACCGGTAAGACCGCCATTGCCATCGACGCTATCCTCAACCAGCGCGGCAAGGGCATGGTCTGCATCTATGTCGCCATCGGCCAGAAGGCCTCCACGGTTGCCAACATCCGCGAGACCCTCGCTCAGCACGGTGCGCTCGACTACACCATCATCGTTTCGGCCACCGCTGCCGATTCCGCCCCTATGCAGTACATCGCGCCTATGGCCGGTGCCGCTATCGGCGAGTTCTTCATGTACAACGGCGAGGACGGCAAGCCCGCCAGCGAGACCAACCCCGGCGGTCACGTGCTCGTCATCTACGATGACCTGTCCAAGCAGGCTGTGGCCTACCGTCAGATGTCGCTGACGCTGCATCGTCCGCCCGGACGCGAGGCCTATCCTGGTGACATCTTCTACCTGCACTCTCGTCTGCTCGAGCGTGCTGTCAAGATGTCCAAGAAGAACGGTTACGGCTCCATGACAGCTCTGCCGATCATCGAGACCCAGGACGGCGACGTCTCGGCCTACATTCCGACCAACGTCATTTCCATTACCGATGGTCAGATCTACCTGCAGTCCGAGCTCTTCTTCCAGGGCCAGCGCCCGGCAGTCGACGTGGGCATTTCCGTGTCCCGCGTCGGTGGCGATGCGCAGACCAAGGCCATGAAGCAGGTCGCCGGCAACCTCCGTCTGGACCTCGCTTCCTATCAGGAGCTCGCTGGCTTTACGCAGTTTGGCTCCGACCTTGACGAGGCTACTCAGAAGCAGCTGACCCATGGTGCCCGCATGACCGAGCTCCTTAAGCAGCCGCGCTACAAGCCGTTTGAGGTTGGCGAGCAGATCGTTACGCTGTTCGCTGGCAACGAGGGCTTCCTGGATGACCTGGAGATTGCCGACGTGCTGCCTTTCCGTGCCGAGCTCATCGAGTACATGGACAATGGCTTTGGCTCGCTGCTCGACAAGGTTCGCGCCAAGAAGATCGATGATGACACCAAGGCTGAGCTCTTGCGCGTCATCGGCGACTTCAAGCAGCAGTTCATGGCCAAGCACCATTCGGATGTTTCTGGATCAGAGGAGAACTAAGCCCCATGGCCAACCTTCGCGACATTAAGAAGCGAATCTCCTCGGTTACCACGACCAAGCAGATCACGCGCACGATGGAGATGGTCTCTACGGCCAAGATCCGTCGTGCCCTCGATCGTTCCAAGCAGGCCGAGCCCTATAAGGAGGCGCTGACCGACGTCATGTTGACGGTCGCCGGCGACGCTTCCTGTTCGGGCACCGATCCCATGCTGCAGAAGCATGAGAACGTCAAGCATGGCCTGATTGTCGTTATTGCCTCGGACCGCGGCCTTGCCGGCGGTTTCAATACGACGGTGGAGCGCACGGCCGAAAAGCTCGCCGCTTCTTGGGCGAACGACGGCATCGAGTGCGAGATCATCGCGTGCGGGCGTAAGCCGGCCACGTATTTCCGTGACCGCGCAAACGTCGTCATGCACTTTGAGGGCAACTCCTCTGAGCCCGATTTCAATCAGGCCCGCATGATCTCCTCTCATATCTGCGATGCGTATCGTGCCGGTGAGCTTGACCGTGTCGAGCTTGTCTACCACCACGCCAAGAACCGCGTGGATCAGGAGCTTCGCGTCGAGCATCTGTTGCCGCTCGACCCCGAGATGATCGCTATGGCCCACGGTCCGCGTAAGAACGAGACCGACGCCCCTAAGCGCATCTCGTCCACGTTCGAGTTCGTGCCCTCTCCCGAGCATGTTCTCGGCAAGCTTGTGCCGTCTTATATCCTGACGGTCATCTACCAGGCCCTGATCGATTCGGCGGCTGCCGAGCAGGGTGCACGCCGCAAGGCCATGCACTCCGCGACGGAAAACGCCACCGCGATCATCTCGACCCTTACCCGCACGTATAGTCGCGTGCGCCAGGCTTCGATCACGACCGAGATTAACGAGATCGTCGGCGGAGCCTCAGCATTGGAGGAACAGTAATGGCTAATAACACCGTAAAGCTTGCGGTCGAGGAAGCCACCAAGAAGACGACTGCCGGTGATGGTCGCATCGTGCGAATCATCGGTCCTGTCGTCGACGTCAAGTTTGACGGTGCGGTGCCCCCGATCTACAACGCGCTCACGGTCGAGGCCGAGACCCCGATCGGTCATCTGAGCACGATCCTCGAGGTCGAGAGCCAGCTTCCGGGCGGCGTCGTCCGCACGGTCGCCATGTCCTCGACCGACGGCCTGCAGCGCGGCCTCATCGCCACCGATACCGGTGAGCCCATGAAGATGCCCGTTGGCCCCAAGACGCTTGGCCGTATTTGGAACGTCATGGGCAAGCCCGTCGACGGCAAGCCCATGCCCGAGGTGGAGGAGTTCTACCCCATCCACCATGCAGCGCCCCGTTTCGACGAGCTCACCACCAAGACCGAGATCTTCGAGACCGGCATCAAGGCCGTCGACCTGCTCGAGCCCTACATCCGTGGCGGCAAGACAGGCCTGTTCGGCGGCGCCGGCGTCGGCAAGACCGTTCTGATTCAGGAGCTCATCAACAACCTCGCCCAGGAGCACGGCGGCACCTCGGTGTTCACCGGCGTCGGCGAGCGTACCCGCGAGGGCACCGACCTGTTCCTCGAGATGAGCGAGTCTGGCGTTATCGACAAGACCTGCTTGGTCTACGGTCAGATGAACGAGCCGCCCGGAGCGCGTCTGCGCATCGGTCTGGCCGGCCTTACCACCGCTGAGTATTTCCGTGATCGTGGCCAGGACGTTCTGCTGTTCATCGACAACATCTTCCGCTTCTCCCAGGCAGGTTCCGAGGTTTCCGCACTGCTGGGCCGTATGCCGTCCGCCGTTGGTTACCAGCCCACGCTGGCAACCGAGATGGGCGACCTCCAGGAGCGCATTACCTCGACCAAGACGGGCTCCATTACCTCCGTCCAGGCTGTCTACGTTCCCGCAGACGACCTGACCGACCCGGCGCCTGCCACGACGTTTACTCACCTCGATGCCACCACGGTTCTTTCGCGTAGCATTTCGTCGCTCGGCCTGTTCCCGGCTATCGACCCGCTCGCGTCTTCCTCCGACGCTCTCGATCCCTCGATCGTCGGCGAGGAGCACTACCGTGTCGCCGTCAAGGTCCAGGAGCTCCTGCAGGAGTACTCCGACCTTCAGGACATCATCGCAATTCTGGGTATGGACGAGCTGTCCGAGGAGCAGCGCCTTACGGTCAACCGTGCCCGTAAGATTCAGCAGTTCCTCTCGCAGTCCTTCCACGTCGCCGAGAAGTTCACCGGCAACCCCGGTGTCTACGTCCGCGTCGAGGATACCGTCCGCTCTTTTGCCGAGATTGTCGACGGCAAGGCCGATGACCTGCCCGAGCAGGCTTTCCGCTATGCTTCCACGATTGAGGACGTGCGCGAGCGCGCCCGCAAGATGGGGGAGAAGTAGGTTATGCGTATCCGCATCGTGTGCCCCGTGAGCTGCGCCTATGAGGGCGACGCTGCGTTTGTGTCGATTCCGTCCACGGATGGCGAGTTTGGCGTTCTGCCTGCTCACTCCAGCGAGATCTGCACGATCGACCGCGGTTACGTTCGCGTTTCCGATAAGGCCATGGGCACTGTCGACCACACGTTTGCCGTGGCCGGCGGCTATGCCCAGGTTGCGGACGATGTCGTGACCGTTCTCGCCGAGCGCGCTTGCGATTTGGCGACCGTCGATGCCGACAAGCTTAAAGCTGATATTCAAGGTTTTGAAGAGAAGCTGGGTAATTTGTCGGAGGATGATGCACGCCGCGCCTACCTCTATAATGAAATCGCATGGTGTAAGCTCAAGCTTGCCCAATAGTCAAACGATTTAGCGTTCGACCATTTGCGAACACATCATGCCCGGGATGGCCCAGCCATCCCGGGCATGCTTTTTGAAAGGGTAGACCTTGGATATTATCCGCGTTGAGGGTGGCCACGCCATCGGAGGCTCCGTGCCCGTCTCGGGTGCCAAGAACTCCGCACTCAAACTCATGGCGGCAACGCTTCTGGCGCCGGGCAAGACGACGCTGCAGAACGTGCCCGATATTTCCGATGTCCACGTGATGGGCAAGGTGCTCAAGGGCATGGGCGCTACGATCGATGTTCTCGACGAGCACACGCTCGAGATTGATACCTCTCAGGTCGATTCTTGGGAGGCCCCCTACGAGCTCGTTGCCAAGATGCGTGCTTCCACCGCCGTGATGGGACCCCTGCTGGGTCGCTTCCATCGCGCCAAGATCGCCATGCCGGGCGGCTGCAACCTGGGTGCTCGCAAGATCGATATGCACATTCTTGGTCTTGAGGCCCTGGGCGTTGAGTTCGATACCGCCCACGGTTACATCAACGCTAATGCGCCCCAAGGTCTGCGCGGTACCACCGTCACGCTCGAGTTCGCCAGTGTCGGTGCGACCGAGAACCTCATTATGGCATCCGTGCGCGCGCAGGGCACCACGGTTATCGACAATGCCGCCCGCGAGCCCGAGATCGTCGATCTCGCCAACATGCTCAACGAGATGGGCGCCAAGATTGTTGGCGCCGGTACGCCTGTCGTGACCATCGAGGGCGTGGAAGAGCTGCATCCTGTTACCCATCGCGTGGTGGGGGACCGCATCGAGGCCGGTACCTTTATCGTTGCCGGTGCGTTGATGGCCGACGATCGCGGTGTCGATGTCACGGGCTTTTGCCCCATTCACTTGGGCATGGTGCTCAAGAAGATGGAGCTCATGGGTATCGACTGCGAGCGCGTCGAGGATGGCGTCCATGTGAACCGTGTCGAGCGTATCAAGCCGGTCGACATCCAGACGCTTCCGTTCCCCGGCTTCCCGACGGACATGCAGGCGCAGATTATGGTACTCTCCGCCCTTGCCGACGGCAGTTCCGTTATTACCGAGAACATCTTCGAGAATCGCTTTATGTTTGCCTCTGAGCTGGTGCGCATGGGTGCCGACATTCGTATCGAGAGCCATCATGCCATGATTCATGGCGTCAAGGGCTTCTCGGGTGCACAGGTTACCTCGCCCGATCTGCGTGGCGGAGCGGCCCTCGTCGTAGCGGGCTTGATCGCTGACGGGACGACCGAGGTTTCGGCTATCCATCACATCAAGCGCGGCTACGAGCAGTTTGTCGAAAAGCTGCAGGCGCTCGGCGCGCATGTCGAGCATGCTACCGTCCCCGATCCCGTCATCTACTAATACAGGTTGCCTATGTTTAATAAAAAGCCCCTCGCGGATACCACCGCCCGAAGACCCTCAACTGGTGCGCAGGCCAAGATCTACAGTCGCGATAACGTGGCTCGCTATTCCGAGCGCGCTCGCCAACGTCGTCGTAGCCACACGATTCGTCACGTCGCGCTCATTGTCGTGCTTGGCGTGCTGCTGAGTGCCACTACCGCTGCCGGCCTGTGGTTTGCCACCATTATGGGCAAGCTCGGCGATTCTAATGTCATTACCGACAATCTGCGTCGGGTTCTGGTTGACACCGATGAGGCAAAGGATCCGTTCTACGTGCTGCTTCTTGGCACCGACGGCCGTCCGGGCGAGGATACGTACCGTGCCGACTCGATTATCCTGGCACGCATCGACCCCACGCAAAAGCAGGCGACGCTCATTTCCGTTCCGCGCGACACCAAGGTCGAGTACAAGGGCGAGACCATGAAGATCAACGCCTGCCATACCGTTGGCGGCGCCGAGGCCATGGTCGAGGCGGTCAACGAGCTGTGCGGTGTTCAGATTTCCCACTATGCCGAGGTCAGCTTCGACGGTATGCAGGCGCTGATTGATTCGGTTGGCGGTATCGACATTAACGCAACCGATGATGTTGACGACCCCGAGCACCTGGATATTAAGATTACCGCTGGCCAGCAGCATATGGACGGTGCCACCGCCCTTACCTATGCCCGCTGCCGCTACACCTATGCCGACGGCGATTACACGCGCATGCGCCACCAGCGTCAGGTGCTTGGCGCCCTTGCCAACCAGATTCTCAATAACTTCGATGCCACGAAGATTTTTGGCCTGGTTAATTCGCTGTCCGATATGCTCGTAACCGATATGAGCGTTCAGGATATCGTGGCTACGGTCAACGCCATGCGCGGTATGGATGTCGACGGTATCTACTCGGCCAACCTGCCCTCGTACGCCGACGACAGCACCATGATCGACGGTGTGAGCTACGTCTTTGTCTACGAGGACGAGCTCAAGGAAATGATGGAGCGCGTCGATGCCGGCAAGGATCCCAATGGTCCCAACACCATGGGTCTTTCCGACGGTTCCAGCTCTACAATCGGCGACCTGAACAACAACACGTCTGACGACTACGCAAACGGTACCGCAACCTCATCGGTCAGCTCTGACGATTCCGATGACTCAAGCGATTCGAGCGATTCGGACTACTACGAAGAGCCGACCGGCGACGGCAACGGCTACGAAGCCAACTACTAAGTTACGCGGTTTTACCAAACCGCGTAACCGCTTGACGCTGCGCGGGCCGCATTTGGACAATCTGACGTTCAACTTCAAGGGCGCGACCAGAAGGTCAGCGCCCTTTCGTTTCACGTCACCTTGTCTCAAATGCGACCCGCTCGCTGCCCGTCCTCAACCTGCGACGTTAGTCATTGGGGACGTTCTTAAACGACTGGTCAAAGGGGACACTCTTGATGCACTTGGCACTTGGGGACGTTTCTTATGTGCCGGCAGTTTGGGACACTCCTTGCGTTAAGAGGCTGGCGTGCGTCAACCTGTTCTCGTTGCAGCAAAAAAATCGTCCCGTTCTCGGTTGAGGACGGGGCGATTCGTCTTTTGGGCTTATGCAGCCAGGCTTATGCAAAGCGGGCGACGAGTTCCTGCAGGACGTCGGTCATCTTGACGAGCGAACTGACCGGGACGAACTCGTTGACGCCGTGGTAGCAATAGCCGCCGGTGGAAAGGTTGGGGCAGGGCAGACCGCGGAACGACAGCTGGGCGCCGTCGGTGCCGCCACGAATTGACAGCACTTGGGGCTCAACGCCGCAGGCAAGGTAGGCTTCCTTGGCAACATCAATAAGCTCGGGATAGTCACGAACGATCTCGGCCATATTTCGATACTGCTGCTTAATCTCGACCGTCACGCGCTCCTCACCCAGACGCTGGTTGAGCATCGAGGCGGCGGCATCAATAAGGTCGAGTTTCTGCTGGAACTTGGCGGCGTCATGGTCGCGGACGATATAGCGCGCTGTGGCGTGATCGACGGTCGCAGATACACCCTCAAGGTGATAAAAGCCCTCGTAGCCTTCCGTATACTCCGGGCGCTGCGCGTAGGGGAGCAACGCGTTGAAGTCGCAGAACAGATTGCCTGCGTTGACCATACGGCCCTTGGCGTCGCCCGGGTGGATGGACTGGCCCTCAAAGCGGACGGTCGCCTCGGCGGCGTTAAAGCACTCCCACTCCAGCTCGCCGATGGGGCCGCCGTCGACCGTGTAGGCGTACTTGCAGCCAAAGGTATCGATATCCAACAGCTCGGCTCCGTGGCCGATCTCCTCGTCAGGGCAGAAGCAAATGCCGAGTGCGGGATGGGGCAGAGAAGGGTCCTGAGCGATACGCGCGACAAGCGACATGATCTCGGCGACGCCTGCCTTGTCGTCCGCGCCCAGCAGCGTGGTGCCATCGCTGCAGACCAGGTCCTCACCTGCGAGGTCGTTCAGGGCGGGAAGCTTGGCGGTACTCATGGCAACGGGCTTACCGTCAACCGTGCCGCAGACCAGGTCGCCGCCTTCGTAGTGTACGATGTGCGGTTTCACGCCGGCACCCGGTGCAACTTCGGTGGTGTCGAGATGGGCGATCAGGCCCAGGGCGGGCTTGTCCTCAGCGCCCGCACTTGCGGGGATATGCGCGCAGACATAGGCGTGCTCGGTCACGTGGGCATCTTCCGCACCAAGCTCGCGCAGCTCTTCAGCCAGCACGTTGGCAAGGTCAAACTGAACGGCGCTCGAGGGTACCTGGTCGCAGTTTGCATCCTCGGACTGCGTGTTGATCTGGACGTAGCGCAAAAAGCGCTCGAGGACATCGGGGTTCGTGGTGGTGTTTTCCATAAAGACCGCTCCAATCTTGGTCGTCGTGTGCAACAAGAACTCTAGCACGGTATGCCACGGCATACCGCGACGCTTGGATGGGGTAGAATCAGCCATTGAATGCAGAAGGGACGGAAGATCATGGATACGACAAATAGCTCGCGCGAACTACATCTGACGGTGGCGAACGAAGACTACTTGGAGTGCATGGTTCGCATTGAAAGCGAAGAGGGGGAAACCAACGGCGTTCGATCGGTCGACATCGCGCAGCGCCTTGGCGTCTCCAAGGCATCGGTCAATAAAGCGGTTTCGGCTCTCAAGGCATCCGAGCTTGTCGAGCAATCGCACTACGGCAAGGTGATCCTGACCGATCGCGGCCGCGAGGTTGGCGCGGCTATCTGGTACCGTCATCGCCTCATCCGCACGTTTTTGGTTCAGGAGCTCGGTGTCGAATTTGAGCGAGCCGATTCCGAGGCCTGCATGATGGAGCATGCGCTATCCGAGGACACGATGAGCCGCTGGCTCGCCTATCTCGAAAAGCAGGGAATCAGCGTCGAGGAATAGCGGGATATATATGGATACGAGTTATTACAACCGCTTTGGTGCCGAGGAACTTACGCGCCGCTTGTCGAGCGAGACCTTGTTGGCGCAGGGCCCCATGGGCAGTGTTTTGTTGAGTGAGTACGATGCCGCCGACATTCCACCGGCGTTTTGGAATCTGGCAGAGCCGCAGACCGTTTCTCGTATCCATCGCTTGTATGTCGCCGCCGGCGCGCAGGTGCTCATTACCAATACCTTTCAGGCATCGAGCTATGCCCTCAAGCACGACCAGATTGCGCCGTCCGTGGCGGAGGTCAATCGCGGGGCCGTCGACGATGCCCGCCAGGCGCACCCTCAGCTACTGCTGGGCTCGATGGGCCCGATCGGTATTGAGTGGTTTGCCGAGGACTCTGTCGAGTATCGTGAAATTCGCGGCATTGCGCGCGAACAGGCGCACGCCTTGCTCAATGCTGGTGTTGACGGTCTGCTGATCGAGACGGTGACGTCTATCCGTAATCTGCAGCCCATGCTTGCCGGCGCCCGAGATGCCGCCGACGGCATGCCTGTTCTGGTGAGTTTTGTCGTTGACGATAAAGGCGACCTGCTGGGCGATGGCCTCAACATCGAGGCAGCCGTTTTGTACGCCGAAAAACACGGCGCAAACTCGGTTGGTGTTAATTGCTGTTCGCTTGCGGCCGCGAATGCGGCGGTGCCCAGGATGGTTGCATCGGCGACTACTCCCGTTACGGTGCGTCCCAACGTAGGCGATCCGGTCCAGACTCAGGATGGCCCCGTATGGCACGAGAATCCCGAAGCTTTCGCGCGCGCATGCATCGAATGGAGACATGCCGGCGCCGCAATGGTGGGCAGTTGCTGTGGAACCACGGCAATCACTACGGCAGCGATGGCCGAGGCGCTCGATATATAAAGGGCAAAACCGCTCCATACGGGGCGGTTTTTTATTGCTTGCATGTCCTCGGCAGCATTTGCCCAAATGGTGAATGCTGGTGCCGGCAGGTTGCTGAGTGCGTGTTGCGGGTATACCTCACGCGTACCATGATCCAAACACTGTGAGGTGTCTGCGCGTGTGCGCGATAATTCATTTTGGAACTGACGGTTGGCGCGCTCGCGTCGATGAGGACTTCACTGCCGATAACGTTGCCCGTATCGCCGATGCCGTCGGCGAGTTGTGGCAAAAGACCAATCCGGGCAAAACGGTATATATAGGGTTCGACACCCGGCCCCTGGCGAGCGAGTTCGCTGAGCTTGCGGCGGGCGTGCTAGCAGCGCACGGGCTGGACGCCGTGCTCGCTTCGCGACCTGTTCCGACCCCTGCCCTTACGTGGGCGGCGGCTTATGACGGTGGGGCGTGCGGCGCGCTCATGGTGACGGGGTCCCATCATCCGCAGGGTTATCTGTGCCTCAAGATTCGCATGGGTGACGGCTCGACCGCCAACCAGGATGTCATCGAAGAGCTCGAAGAGACCATGGCTCCCGAGCCAATGGGGATCGAGGGGCAATATCGCACCGCGGATATCATTCCTGACTATATGCAGGCGGTGGCATCGTTTGTCGATGCCGAAGCCATCCGCGACGCGCACCTGCGCGTGGTTGTCGATCCCATGGGCGGCGCAGCCCAGGGTTATCTAGCCGACTTGCTGCGCGAGCTTGGCGTTGAGGTGCACGAGATTCACGCCGGGCAGGCGTCTGACCAAGAAGATATCTGCCCCGACCCCGTTGAGCCTTGGGTGGACACTTGCGAGCGCGCGGTTATCGAGGACGGAGCTTGCGCCGGCCTGGTGACCGACGGCGACGCCGATCGTATCGGCGCGGTTGACGAGCGCGGCAGATATATACATCCGCATCAGATCATGGCGCTCGTTTTGGGCGACTTGGTTCAATTTCGTAATTTGGAGGGGCGCGTCGTCGTCAATCTTTCATGCTCGACGCTCGTGCGTCGCATTGCCGAGGCGCTTGGCTGCCGCGTGACCGTCAAACCAGTCGGTTTCAAATATATAGCGGCGGAGATGAAGAAGGGCGGCGTCCTCATAGGCGGCGAAGAAGCCGGTGGTATCGGCATCGCCGCGCATATGCCCGAGCGCGATGGAATCCTCGCCTGTCTGATTCTGTGTGAGCTTATGGCAAAGACGGACGCGCCTTTGGGCGTTCTGGTCGACCAACTCGAGGACAGTTTTGGTAAGACGAGTTACGGTCGACGCGATTTACGCCTTGAGGCCGAAGATGCCGAAACGTTGCGAACCCTGCTGCCGGGCGTAAACCCCAAGTCGATTTGTGGCAAGGTGCCGCAAAACGTTAGTCATATGGATGGCTTGCGTTTGGCATTCGAGGATGACACGTGGCTGCTGGTCCGTCCTAGCGGGACCGAACCAGTGGTGCGCGTCTACGCCGAGGGGTTCTCGGTGGAAGAGCGTGATGAGTTGCTCGATGCTGGCTGTGCTTTAGCTAGGGGGACGTATCCGCTTTAACCATGAGTCTGCCTTATATAGAAGAGATGCTCGGCGAGCGGTAGGTAACGGCTGGCAAACGTTAGTCGGATCACAAAATGTGTAGGAAATGTGTACGCCCAGATTCCCGCCCGCGGGGCCCCTCCGGTCTGG
>CBCSNQ010000016.1:0-32076 GCA_965141565.1 uncultured Collinsella sp.
ACTGTCGTTACCATAGTTTGCGGTGTTTTTTGCCATACTCGCTCTCTCGGTGCTCCTTTGCTGCGTTTAAGTCATATAGATAGTCAAGGTAGCATAGCCCAGCCCACAGACGATTCCACCCAACACGAAATCCATCGAACAATCGTTCGGATTAACAGGGATAGTGTTTAGTGGTAGCGCGGCGTTGTTAAACAAATTTGGATACAGATGAATTTTATTTAATAGGGATCTAGTTTTACTAAACAAAATCGAACGATGCTGATCGCACGAGCGGGCACATCGATCGACTATCAATCACGTTTACTCGGAGAAACCCGAGTCGGTTTTGTCCGAGTAAGATTGAAGGCGATCGAATGCGTTCTGCTGCGTTTGCGGTTGGATGCGTTTATCAAAAACGTGCCATGCGGATTGTTGGCGAAAAAGCGCCGTGCCAAGCTTGAGGCAGAACTCAACTCCTCTGACGACATCTAATGCGTAATGGGCTGGCTCTGGGTATCCAGAACCAGCCCATTTGATGTTCGATGAGCCGAGTCGGCGTCTCTCGCAAAGGTAACTGAGAGCTAGTGAGGCTTATCAGAATTGACCTCATTGGCGGTGTCTTTTTCGAGCGCCGTGCGGCGGGCACTGTAGGCGACGAGGCCGGCGCCTGCCGCGGCGAGTGCTGCTGCGGCTGCCGTAAGGGGAGCGTTGACGTCGCCCGTGCCCGCAAGCGCGCCCGCTTTTCCGGAGCGCTTGTTATTGCCGTGATCCTTGCCACTGCTGGAGCTGCTTCCGCCGGAGTCGCCGCCCTTGTCAGTACCGCCGCCACTCGTGCCGCCATCGCCGTCGACCGTCATCGGGGCGTCGTGAAGTCCTGTCGTATCCGCGTTGTCGCATACGCCGACCTGAACTTCTGAGCGTTCGCACGCCGCGTCGGGCACATGAAGCTCGTGCAGTACGGCACCCAGCGCCGAGTTTGCGCCCGGTCGAATTTCCTCGAGCGTTACGGGATCGAGCGCCACCAGATTACGCGCCTTCGCATATAGCGTTACGCGTTTGCCCACCTCGTCGCTCCAACTCTCGGGGATGGCGAAGCTCATGCGGAACTGTGCCGTGCAACCCGGTGCCAGCACGGCGTTGCCGCTGTCGGCTACCAGCGGGTGCGTTGCAAAACGTGCGCCCAGCGTCTCGAGCGCGTACTTCACGTGTGCCATGTCGTTGGCCGAAGCATCCTCGGCAAGCTCTGGATCGTAGATCGAAGCCATGCGTGCGTTTGCTCCGAACCCGATGGATGCGCTGGAGAACGGCTGGCTGGAGCCCTCTCGGTACAGATCGATCGTGCCGGCGGTCAGCAAGGTGTTACCGTCGTTTCGCACCGTGACCATGAAGGATTCGCCTGCTGCTCCGGGCACCACCGCGCCCGAGGTAGCGACCGCGCCCGTCGGAGTGGCACACGCCACCAAGGGCACTTCGATGCCGTGTAGTTCTGCCTCGCTCTTCTCCGTGCTCACAATGTGCGTGGCGAGCGCGGAGAGCATGCTCCCCGACGTCAAAAATGTCGTTATCTGATCGACGGGATGGTCCAGCTCGCACATCACGAACGGCTCCGTAAACAGATCGCCTGCCAAGGTGCTGGCGAAGATGCGGAAGTGCTTGCCCATCACTGCTACCGGGTTGCCTTCTTCGTCGTAGGTTTGCCCCACCTTGCCATCGGTGTTCTCTACATAGAGCACGCACCTGCCGTTGTTGCTTACGCTAAACGATGCCGGGCCACAGCCTGCGGCACCCACGGGCTGCGTTGCAAATGCCGATGCGCCTCGCGTCCAAGTAATATGCTGCAGTTGCTCGTTGACGGTAGCCAAAAAGCCCGTGTGCTGCGGCCACGGCACCGCGTGGGGTACTGTGGCATCTGGCGACATAACGCCCCAGCCCGCAATGGACTGGCCGATCACGGCGTACGATGCACAGCCACAACCGCCTGCGGTCTCGTATGCAACGGGCACCACCATTTTGCCGTTGATATTCTCGGGCGCGCCGAGCTCGATGCTCGACGGTGCCTGCGGAAAGCGGAGGACCTGACGGAACGTGAGACTGTCGCCCGAAACGTCCGACCACAGGGTAAAGCACTCCAGCGCAACCTCGGCCTCGCTGCCGAGCGTCTTTTCTGCGGTGGTTCCGCGGCGGTGGAGGTAGGCGCCCGACAGGCGCCCGTCGACAAGTGTCTTGCCCACCGTGATGCGTGGGCACTGCAGGCAATGGTAGCCATCTTCCTGAAGGCGGCCGCGCGAGATGCTGCGCCACGACGTGTGCGATATCACGCGAACTCCGTCGTTGCTTATGCGCAGGCGCACAACGGACAGTATGCCGGCTGTGCTTGCCGTATCGAAAAGGGTGTTGTCGCCGTCGGGGCGCTCGCCCGAGACCAGCAGCACGTAGGCGTCCTGGTTTCCTCTTCCGTCCGTATATTCCACCACGTCGAAGTCGTAATCGTATATGCCGTCGCGCTCCACGTCGCCCTCGCCAAAGCCAAGGGGGAAGTCCACGGGCGTGGGGGCAGACCACGTGCCGTTTGCCTTTGTGTGTACCACCAGGCGCGAGCGGCCATTGTCGCCGTAGCGCACCGAGGCGATACGGAACAGGCATTCTACGCCGGCAATAATCGCCAGCTTCATGTGGGCTTCGCTGAGCACGCCAGTAAACAGCACGTTGTCGCTCGAGGGTTTGATGCCGCCACGCTCGTCCTCCGATACACCGGCAGAATTGGCGTTGGGGTCCGCAACGGCGTTCGTTGCCTGACCGATGTAGGTGTACTCATACATCGGCGCGGCATTTTCGTCGTTCTCTATCAGCGCATGGACGAAATGCTCAACCTGTCCCGTGTCGTCGCTTTCTGCATCTGCCTCGAGCTCAATGCGCGTAACCGATCGGTCCCAATCGCGCACGACGGGCGCGACGTTTACGGCAGCGGCCTTAACCTCGGCGCGTGCGAGCAGCTCGGCGTTGGTGACGATGGTGGCCGATGCGATAAATTGCGGCACGCCGCCCGCCTTGATGTTGCCGGGCGTGCCGAAGCGGGCATCTAGCGTATAAGGCGTATCTCCACCCAATGCGAGCTCAGAGCGCTGGAGCACATACTGGTCGCCGTTGTTCACCGACATATTCCACGAATCGAGGAGTGTGGGCCACGACCCCGACCAAGCCTTGGTGGTCCACTTGAACATGATGAACTGGAGTATCACGTCGACATCGACGTCTGCACCTACGCGCAGTCGCGGAAGCTGGTGCCCGTCCGCCTTCTCGTACCCAATGAACAGCGTGAGGGATGCGGCGCCGCGCACGGCAGACGAGGCGACGCCCGCAACGCCGGCTCCAAAGGTAACGGCAAGCCCAATCTGGATGGTGAACGAGCCCGATGTGTTTGAATAGTCAAGCGAAATGTTTTTAAAAAACGCCGCGCCGCTGCCGTGCGTGTGGGCACCCACGGCGAGCGCCAGCTTCGCCAGCACCCAAGGGTTGACGTTTAGGAAAAACGGCACCGGGCCCAAGGTGAACTGCTCGGTCCAGTTGAGGTCGGTTTTTACTTGGAAGAGAGCCTTAATATTGCCAAACGCCGGATCGTTGTTGTTGCCCCAAGTTTTGCCAACCCAGTCGTAGGCGAGCGAGCCGTACAGCTGTGTGGCGATATCCATCGTGAACAGCGGCGTGCAATGGTGGTGAAGGAGCTTAGTGTTTCTTGGATCGGTGCCCGAACCGGCACTCATACTCTTGTACTGATTCCACTTCCCCTCCATCTCGTCGAGGTAGCGGTTTGCCTGCTTGGCGCCCGACTCGCGCGGCGATTTCTTCCAGTACTCTGGATCCGGATTGCCTGAATCGTTCATGTAGCCGACCGGTTTGTATCCTCCGCCAAACAGCACGTACCCGGCAAACGAGAAATCGAACAAAATGGGGAACGAGGGCATCCAGCACGTGAACTTGTTGCCGCCAATGCCGGGAAACGCCGCGGGGAAATCAAACGGAGTAATCTCTTGGTCCATGGTAGTGGGGACGATAGTGGTCGATCCGGATTCCGCCTTTGCGGCCGGCGCGGTGACAACGGCCATGGGGGATGAGAGCGTGTAGGTTTTGCCCTGATAGTCGAGGCCAAAGCGCAGCTTGCATCCTTCCTCCAGAAGGTTTGACGCTGCATCGAGGAACGTGTCTTCGAGCGTGAACGTCGCCAGATTATCCGAACCCGATGCGCTGGCCTTGACTTGGCCAATTTGCGTGACGGTTTCGGGCGAGCTACCCGTGGCGGGCATTACCTTGTTGATGCACAGCGTTGCCTGTCCACCCTGTGGCAGATGTGCCTGCACGGTAAAGGCGTGCGTATCGGGCTGTTCGTTTGCCGTGTCGTCCTTCGGCAATGTCATGAACGTAGCGTCGGCGTACTGGATGTCCCATTCGTCGAACGTGAGCTGTCGAAAGTACGGCTTGCCGTCAGAAAGCGGACGCGTTGGCGCGGTTATGGCGGTGCCACCCTGGATACGCGCGAGGGGAATCTCGACATCGCGGTAGCCTGCCATGCTAATGGAGATGCCGCCGTTAAAATCGTACGCGTCGAGAAGCGTTGTCTCGTCCACGTAGCCTTCCGAAAGCGGCGCGACCTCAAAGATGGCCGTGCCTTCGTCATCGGTCGTGGCGGTGAGCTGCTTGCCTGCGGCATAGCGCGATGTGAGCGTGACCTGGGCACCCGTGATGGGCGTATTCTTGTTGGCGACGTCGACCACGACCACACCAAACATGGTGCGCGAGAGAACGAGCACCCTGAAAGGGTCTTTTTCGTCGGCATAGGCTTCGGTGGGCGCGAACGGCAATATGAAGGCGTTTGCGCTTCCCGGCACGCGCGGCAACATAATGCTCGCCAGCGAGGACGCTCCGGCAACAAGTAACGAACGGCGATCAAGCATCTTTGGCTCCCATCCCGCAGGCATCGGTGGAAATAATCCAATTTTGCGAGAAGGCATCCTGTCACGGTAGTGCCGTTCGATGGCCAAAATGTCCAATTTGAGCGCGCGAAAGCGTCAGGCCCCCCGGAGCGCTTTCGATACGCCGGGCAGTCTGGCCGCTAGCGCAACATGTGGGCAACCAGCTCGGCGCGAGTTCCGATACCAAGCTTGGCATACACTCCTGATAGGCGGTTTTTAACAGTGCCCGGCGATACTTCCATGTGGCGTGCGATTTCGGCGTTGGTCCATCCGCGGCAGGCGAGCATGGCCATGGTGAATTCCGTGGTCGTTAGATCGTCGGCCACGTCCTCGCCCGAATCAGGGTTGTGGATGCGCCGCCAGCCGTAGCTGAAGCGGTACGTGATCTCGATGATGCGCGCGAAGTCGTCTGGGTATTGCGTTTTTAGGCACGCCTCGATGAGCCCCTGTAAAAGGCCGTGGTGCTCGCCAATGAGCTCGATAAGGCCGTCGGGGCGCGCAATGCCCCAAGCGGCTCCGAAGTGTGCCTTTGCGGCGTCGATGTCCTTGAGGCTCATGCATGCCATGGAGGCTGCCAGGTGCAGGAACAGTTCCGAGATCGGATAACTTCCCTGTTTCATAATCAGGGCGTTTTCCGCCATGCCCAGGCTGCGGCCGTATTCGCCGCGCAGATACAAGGCGTGCGCCATCACGTAGCTGGCGAACAGGCGCAGGCCTTCGGGCAGATGCGCCGCAAGTGGATAAAACTCTTCGGCAGAATACGGGGAAGGCAAGTGCAGCAGGACGCTTGCGGCCGAGGCGAACAGGATATGCGTGGCGTGGATAGCGGATGATTCCTCGTCGGCCGGCGTATCGAGGATGCCCGCAAGGCACCGGCGGGCGTCGGCGATACGGTTGAGCGACAGACTGGCATATCCGCAGATAAAGCATGCGGAATAGCGCAGTGCGGGGTCGGTGGCGTCAAGATAGGGGCGTGCTGTCTTGGCAGCGAGGGTGGCCTGTCCGCGAAAGTACAGCGCTTCTGCCGTGGCGATGGTGCGTGAATCGGGGTCGGAAATGCCTGCAACCGCAGCGTCAATCTGCCCCGGCACAAAGGCGGTGCACATCAACGGCATGGGAACGCATGGGTAGCCATCGCAGTCCATCTTCCATCTCCCAACAGCTGGCAACAATGCAGCAATTGTACTCCTGTTGCTCGGGACCGGAATTTGTGGGTATCGCCTACGATTATGCCGAACGTATAAAGGAAGAGTCTATTGGCGATGCTCCCAAGGTGGCTACTGAAGCCTAGCTGGCCTCGACATTAGGAAAAATTGCCGCCCCTACAAAAAGCTCTGCCGCAGCGATGGGAAACGCATCTTCTGGGCATTCCGGCGTCTCCAGCCAGCGCTGGACTGCTGCTGTCGCCTGCGCGTTGGCGAGCGAGGCGTGGGGACCGTCCGGCGACCAGCGGTGACGGGCGAGCCCTGCCGCGTGTGTGGGCCTCCATCGGCGTAGACCCATGACCCCCATGGCATCGGAGAAGTCCACCATGGCGTCCAGGACCTTACCGTCCGGCATGTCCAGCCTAGCGGCTCTCTTGATTCCGAGGTCGAAGGGGGCGTTGTGCAAGGCATATGGGGCCGAGTGGAAGTGGATCAAAAGAGCGTTACTTGACGTTTCATGCATAATGCCAACCGTCCCGCGACATCACGTTCGCAGCGCGCAGGGGCCGGAGAACCTTCGCGATGAGAGTTGACGTTTAATACCTTGCATCGTATAGTGTGTATAGCACAGTATATGACGAGAGGAGGTGTGCGGATGGAGGCACAGATGAAGCGCGGCTTCCTGGAGGCCTGCGTGCTCGCGGCCGTCTCCGGCGAGGAGTCCTACGGCTACCAGATCGTGAAGGACGTACCGGCGAGCATGGGGCTCACGGAGTCGACGCTCTACCCGCTGCTCAAGCGCCTGGAGAAGGCCGGGTGCATCACGGCGCGCTCCGCCGAGCACAACGGGCGGCTGCGCCGGTACTACCGCATCACGGACGACGGGCGAGCGCGCATCGAGGAGTTCCTGGCCGAGTGGCCGTCCGTACGGGAGATTTACGCATACGTTGAGGAGGCGCACCATGACGCGCGATGAGTTTCTGGGCCGGTTGGGCGAGCTGCTCGCCTGCCTGCCGGCCGAGCAGGTGGAGGAGACCAAGGCGTTCTATGCGGAGGCCATCGCCGACCGCATGGAGGACGGTATGAGCGAGGAGGAGGCCGTGGCCGCCATGGGCACGCCCGGCGAGGTGGCGGAGGCCACGCTCGACGACCTGCCCGCCGTGCCGCGCGCGATCGCGAGGACGCGCCGGCGCAGCACCGCGCTGCTGTGGGTGCTGGCCATCGTGGGCTCCCCGGTGTGGGTGCCGCTGCTCGCCGCCTTCGCCGCCGTGGCCGTCACGGTCTATATCTGCATCTGGGTGCTGGCGCTCTGCGTGTGGATCGTCGCGGTGGCACTCGGGGGCGTGGGCGTAGTTGGGCTCCTGCTTGCCGTAAGCGGCGTCATCATCGGCCACTTCCCGTACGCCCTCGCCTCGGCGGGCGTGGGGCTCGGCCTCGTCGGCGTGGCGCTCTTCGTTGGTGCTGGCGCTTGGGCAGCCTCAAAACAAATTGCGCGCCTCTCGGCGCTCTGGGCGAGGAAGGCCGCCTCGCCCTTCTGGAAGGGTAAGGGCGAGAAGGGCGGCGCTGCCGCGCATCTCGCGGCGTAGAAAGGAGTGAGTACCATGACCAGTGCGAAGAAGATCTACCTCGCCGTGGCGGGCGGGCTCGTTGCCGCGGGTGTTGTCCTCGCGGGCATTGGCTTTATCGCTTCGGGTTTCGACCCGGCCGTGTTCACAACCCATATAGACACACGCGACAGCACCATCGTGCTCGGCGGCGTCGAGGTGGACGACCCGATGGGCCTCCCCCTCATCGAGCAGCTCGCCAATCTGGGCGAGATCGACACCTCCGGCGTCGCGGATCCCGCCGCGCCCTAGGCGCAGCGAGCCCGGGCGCTCTGCCCGCCAAGCTGCGTAAGCCGGCGAAACCCGAACCTCAACCTCTACGCAACTGGCCCCAAGCCTGCGCCGATTCGCTCTCAGCGCCGCGCGGGGGCCCGTGACGCATGCCCAAAAAGGTACGAGGAGAAAGGAACGCGATGACGACAACCACGCCCTTCCGCCTTCACGGGGCCACGCAGGACCGGAAGCGACTGGGCCGTGCGGTGGGGCTGTGCTTGGATTGGCTACACTGATATGGACAGTTCCGTGAGGGGCGCGAGAGGCGGGACTCTGGGGAGATCTTCGAGGAGGAGTGTCTCGACTGGAAGCGTGGGTTCAGTGGAGCAGGAACCTAATCTCTGTCTCTCTTGCTTTTTTGATTTGTTGAGAAGCCGGCATTTGGGGGCATTTTGGATAGCGAACAGTTCAAACAAGAAGCTGAGAAAATAGAACAAAGCCTGAGTGCCTTGAGAGTCGCCGAGCGCAATGCAGTGATTCCCTTCATGAACGGCGACTTTACCCAATGGGATCTATATCTGGCATCCTCCTCTGAGTATGCGATGAGACTGATAGACGGATTCATCTCCATGCTCGAGTCGAGGAATCTTGTTTGCGTCGCCCAGCTTCTCCGCGCACAGGTTGGAGTCTGCCTGCGGACATTCGCGTTATTCGCCGCCGAAGACCAGGATGACTTTCTCAAGCAGGTGTTCCAAGGTGTGCCTGTGAACAAGCTGAAAGATTTCTCGGGTGAGAAGATGTCCGATGGAAGACTTCAAGACTTACTCGAGAAGTTCGATCCAAAGGTAAAAGATGTATACAAGGTGACGTCTGGATTCGTCCACTTCTCCATTGATATTCTGCCGAGCATGGGTGTGCCTGGGGAGGGCTATGAGGTCGAGTTTAATTTTGGAGCCGAGCCCAACGAGAGAAACAATGCGCCTCTCGTGGAATGCGGCAAGGCGTTCTGCCACTATGTCGACCTGCATCTCCAGATGCTCCATAAGGTGATTGCTTCGGATGAATGGTATGCCGATCGATTCCGTATCGATTCCGATGGTCCTGCAGACGAGGCCTCGAAAAGCGAGAAGGTGTAGGTCGAACGCATTGACGCTGCCTTGACAGCATCCCGATATGATAACGAATGGGAGGTTCCCTGCGAAATGTGCGCCTCTGTATATTCTCGCTAGGACGCCCTCGACCGATAAGGCATCGTTGAGTTCAATTTGAGTTCAGCTCGGGTGCCTGAAAATCGCCCAACTCTGATAAAAGGGGAGACGACGGTACACCACGTAGACGAGAGGCTATGGAAGTGCACGATTTGATTATATTGGCGCGCTAAACCGCCCCGCTGCCCAACTTGAACTCCGCTCACGCGTGTATGGGGCTGCGAGAGGTAACGGCCTGCGGCCTCCTTTGTGTGCTCGATGATATCTTCGAGCATGCCGGGCATGGCGGAGACATTCGCTGCAATCCAGCCGTGTTCAAGCGCCGTTTCGGATAGGAGCGAGAGGGGGCTGTCTTGCCCGTTTCCCTTGCACCCGTAAAGATGGTTGACAGTTTGGGGTCTCCCGGGTCTTTAGCTTTTACCGTGCTAGATGCCTCATGGAAACTGTTGGACTTTAATCAGACAGACCCAGCATGTCGTTTTCCTCCATGAGGACATCGGCTAAAACCGCAACACCTATGCTTGTTTAAGCAAACTTCCTGATAGTCGTGGAGCTGCTGTAGCCCGACATGCAGGACATCGCTCGGCTTAAACACCGGATGCCGCATCCGCGAAACGAGTTGCGGTGCACCCTGTTCCAAAAGGCTGCCAAGTACCATGGCGTGAGCGTTGGGGTAGCCATCATTCAGCGTGGATACATCCGGATGCGCATAGATCCAGACGATTCCAACGTTCTCGTATTTCCCGTGCAGGTAATCGAAGAGGGCAGGCGACACCATACAGTTGCCGCCGACGGTCACGATTCTGTCGGGGTTTTCTGCCGCAAGCTTCCTCTGCGCATCCTGAATCCCCGCCAGGACTTCGTCCTCGGCATAGATGCGAACTGTCTCCCATTTCTCATGTCCAAGTTTTGGGACGCGTTTCACAATGTCGAGTGGGACTCCTGGACAGTCGGATCACGTGGTGGCCCCCTTTGAGAGGGTCACGAGCATCACGGTTCCGTTCTCGGAATTTGCTTCGACCTCTACCGTGCCACCGTGAAGCGCTGCAATCTCCCAAACAAGCGCTAGCCCGAGTCCTGCGCCGCCGTATGCCCTGCTGCGGGATTTATCCAGGCGAAAGAACGGTTGGAAGATGCTCTCACGGTACTGCTTGGGTATTCCCGGGCCCTGGTCCTCGACTCGCAGGAACACGTGGCTGTCGTTGTCGCAGATGGAGACGGTAACGCTCGAGTCGGCGCGGCTATAGCGGATGGCGTTTTCGACCAGGTTGAACACCAGCCGATAGAGGAGCGCATCGTTCCCGATTACTAAAGCGTCTCCAGCACAATTGAGGGCTATGCCCTTATTTTCGGCAAGTGGCGCAAGGTCGGTGAGGACCTCTTCGGACAAGGGACCGAGTTCAACATCGTCCTCGCAAGGAACGCTGCGGAGCTCACTCATCTCGAGTAATACCTTGGTCATTCGAGACATGCGCTCGGTTTGTTCTTGTAGCAGGCCGAGCAGCTCGGCTGTTTCGGGTTGCAAACCGGAGTGCTCAGAGATGAATAGTTCAATCTGTGCTTGCATAAGGGCGAGCGGGGTGCGCAGCTCGTGTGCGGCGTTGCCGGTAAACTGACGCTGCGCAGAGAACCCTTCGCCAAGACGGGCGATCATGTCGTTGAAAGAGGCGCTGCATCGCTGTAGCTCGGTGGGCACATCTTCACTGAGTCTGATTTCGCTTAGGTTGTCAGGCTGCACGCGCTCTACCTGGGCGGCAAAAGCCCGTAGCGGTTTGAGTGCACGGCCGCTCACAAAGTATGCCAGCGCGCCGCCAAGGAGTGTGACTCCAGCCGTGATGTACCAGGTTGTCGTGCCAAAAGACTCCTGTGCGTCGTTTACGACGATCGTGACCTTGTCATCGGGGGTCGCTTTCGTTGGGTCGAACGCCTGGGGCGAATCTTCGCCGGTCGCGTTAAGGGCCGAGATGTCACTGCCGATGGCATCCATGTAGCGCATGCCCGTATAGCCGACCAGGCAGTTTGTCAGCACGCATGCTGCACACGTGAGCAGTGCCGTCATAATCGTTATGCGCCATTGCAGCGAAAACCTTTTCATTCGCTATCCTCCATAACGTAGCCCTCTCCAATCCGATTGCGAATCGGGTCGTACCCCAAAGCGATGCGTAGCTTTTTGCGGAGTGACGAGATGTGAACGCGGATTGCGTTGCTAAAGCTGTTCACGCTGCTATCCCAAACGTGCTCGATAAGCTCCTCTTGACTTACCGGACGCCCCTGATTAAGCATCAGGTATTCCAAGATTCCCGTTTCCTTGCGCGTAAGAGATAAAGCCTCGCTGTCCACGGAAGCGATGCGCGCCTTGGTGTCAAAGCGGAGCTTTCCGCAGGTTAATACTATGTCGCTTTGTGCAAAGCGCCTGAGGGTAAGGCTGCGGATCCTTGCCGCAAGCTCGTCAAGATGAAACGGCTTGGTAAGGTAATCGTTGGCGCCGGCATCGAGTCCGGCGACCTTGTCGGCGACCTCGCCGCGTGCGGACAGAATCAGTACCTTGGTCTCGCAGTCGGTTTTCCTAAGTTCCCTGAGCACGGTCATGCCATCGATACGGGGAAGGTTGAGGTCGAGTACCACGAGGTCAAAGACTTCGACGCCCAGCAGGTCGAGCGCCTCCTGTCCGTCGTGGCAGCAGTCGACGCTGTACGCCAAGTTTCGCAAGCTGCGCGCGATTGCATCGCACAGCGCTCGCTCGTCTTCGACGATCAAAATACGCATAACAGTCTCCTTGCACATTCCAAATCGCGCTTAACACGGATTTTATAGTCGATATGGTCCAATGGTCGCGTAACGAAAGGAGTGGTCAGGTTGTTCAAAGCGGTAAAGCCCGTGGTACAGGTCGCTTTGTTGATCGTCGGAATTGCCATGGTGTGCTTTGGTGTTATGCGTGGCGAGGCGGATGCCGTGCTGGCCAAAGCGATTAGGCTGTGCTTGGAGTGTATCGGAATTGGATAAAAGAGAAAACACTGCGTCGCATGTTTTGGCCCGATTTCGCGGATTCATTCAGGCGGCGACGACGCTGGTCACCAACATTCACCTGCCAAACTTTGCCAAAGGCGGCATCTATCAGGGCGCGGGAAAAACAGTCTGCGTACCTGGACTTAATTGCTATTCGTGCCCCGCGGCATCGGGTGCGTGCCCCATCGGGTCGTTCCAGTCGGTGGTAGGTTCATCCAAGTTCAACTTTTCTTACTATGTTACCGGTACGCTCATTTTGCTCGGCGTGCTGCTGGGACGCTTTGTATGCGGCTTTCTGTGCCCGTTTGGCTGGCTGCAGGAGCTGCTTCATAAGATTCCCGGCAAAAAGTTCTCCACGAAAAAGCTCAAGCCGCTCACGTACATCAAGTACGTCGTGCTGCTGTTTGCCGTGGTGCTGCTGCCCGTCTTGGTGGTTAACGACGTGGGCATGGGCGACCCGTTCTTTTGTAAGTACATCTGTCCACAGGGTGTGCTCGAGGGCGCCATTCCGCTGGCCATTGCCAACGCCGGCATTCGATCTGCGCTGGGGCAGCTCTTTACCTGGAAACTTGCCGTTCTCATTGCCGTGGTAGTGCTGAGCGTTTTGTTCTATCGCCCCTTCTGCAAATGGATTTGTCCACTTGGCGCATTCTATGCGCTCATGAATAGGGTGTCCCTACTGGGGATTCGGGTTGACGCATGCAAATGTGTCTCGTGCGGCAAGTGTTCAAGGGTTTGTCAGATGGACGTTGATGTGGTCCGCGCGCCCAATCATGCCGAATGTATCCGGTGCGGAAAGTGCATCGGGGCCTGTCCCGTCGATGCCATCAGCTATCGCTATGGCCTGGATATGTCGGCGGAAAAGCTTCCCTTGCCCGCCGATAAAAAGTAAACAAGCTTCGACAAAACGGAGGAATGACTATGAAGCTTTCTAAGATTGCGGCCCTGTTTATGGTGCCGGTATTGGCCTTATGCCTTGTGGCATGTTCGGCGCCCGGTGGCAATGCGAGCGAATCTGCGAGCTCCGACCCTAAGATCGCAGAACTCACTGCGCAGAAGCCGGCCAATGCCGACGAGGCCGCCGAGCTGTATGCGAAGCTCATGCAGAAGGAGAACGAGATCTTTTCGAGTGATAACGCGCTGTGGGAAAAGGTATTCAATGCGGCAAATAAAGACTCGGCAATGATTGAGGACGGCAGCAATTACGGCGATTTTCTGCTCAAGACCATCGACGGTGCCAAGGATGAGTTCACGGCGGATGAGCTTAAGACGCTCAAGACCGGTGCACAGCGGATCAAGGAGATCGAGGACAAGCTCGAGAGCTTGGAGAAGGAGTTTCCCGGCTGTGGAAGCACGCCGAGCGCAGGCGAGAGCGTCGACGCTTCGACCGCTGGCATGACGGCTGGTGCCAATGCTTCGAGCGAGGCGACGAAGTTCCCCAGCTTTACGGGCAAGGACCTGGATGGCAACGACGTGAGCAGCGACGAGCTGTTCTCTAAGAACAAGGTCACCGTCATGAACTTCTGGTTCACTACTTGCAAGCCGTGCGTGGGCGAGTTGGGCGACCTTGAGGACCTGAATAAGGAGCTTGCCAAGAAGGGCGGCCAGGTCGTGGGTGTCAATTCCTTTACGCTCGATGGCAACAAGGGCGAGATTGCAGATGCCAAGGACGTGCTGAGCAAGAAGGGCGTGACGTATAAGAACATCTGGTTCAAGTCGGATAGCGAGGCCGGTAAGTTTACGTCAAATTTGTTCTCGTTCCCGACAACGTATGTCATCGATCAGAATGGCAACATCGTAGGGGATCCAATCGTGGGAGCCATCAGCTCCGCCGAGCAGCGCGCAGCACTCGACAAGCTTATCGACCAGGCGATTGCGAATAGCGAGCAGTAAAAAACGCGTAAAGCATCGCGAGGATCGTGTGTCGCTGTGCGAAGTAGTCCGCTACCTTTCAAGATAAGCTCCACCATATAGAGGTCCCGCTCGGGACCTCTTCTTTTGGGCGCCGTCCCGTTCGTTTTTTGGCGCGGTTCCCTACATTCCTCACTGGCGCCGGCAAAAATTGGGGATAGAGTAGGACAAACGCGTCGAATACGAACGGCGGGGGAGAGCGGGTGAACGTGCCCGCGCGGGAGAGGTTGCCGTCCATGCTGGAGCTCAAAGGTATTTGCAAAAGGTACGTCACGCAGTCGTTTACGCAGGTGGCACTCGACAGCGTAAGCCTGTCTTTTCGCGATAACGAGTTCGTGGCCATTCTGGGCCCTTCGGGCTCGGGCAAGACTACGATGCTCAACGTTATCGGCGGACTGGATCATTTCGATTCTGGCGACCTGCTGATCGACGGCATCTCGACCAAGGACTTTCACGATCGCGATTGGGATGCCTACCGCAACAACCGCATCGGCTTTGTGTTCCAAAGCTATAACCTCATTCCGCATCAGACCATTTTGGAAAACGTGGAGCTGGCGCTCACGCTCACGGGCGTGGGGCATGCCGAGCGCCGCCAGCGTGCGCGCGAGGCGTTGGAGAAAGTCGGCCTGGGCGAGCACGTTAACAAGCGCCCGAGTCAGCTATCGGGCGGGCAGATGCAGCGCGTGGCCATCGCCCGCGCCCTGATCAACGATCCCGAGATTGTGCTGGCAGACGAGCCGACCGGCGCTTTGGATTCAACGACATCCGTACAGGTCATGGACCTGCTCAAGGACGTGGCGCGCGACCGCCTGGTCATCATGGTCACGCACAATCCCGAGCTGGCGTACCAGTACGCCACGCGCATTGTTAACCTGGCGGACGGCAAGATCACCGACGATTCCGATTCTTTCGATGTCGCTGACGCCACGCGCCGCGAGGCCAAGCCTACGCGCAAAACCTCGATGAGCTTTGTGACGGCGCTGGGGCTTTCTGCCCGCAACCTTATGACCAAAAAGGGCCGTACGGCCATGACTGCCTTTGCGGGCTCGATTGGCATTATCGGTATCGCGGCGATTCTGGCGCTGTCCAATGGCGTGAACAATTACATCAAAAAGGTCGAGGAGGATACGCTCTCGAGTTACCCGCTTACGATCTCCAAGCAGGACTACGACCTGTCGTCCATGATGGGTGGGCAGGGGGCTGTGGACGATGGCTCGCCTGAAAACGTGGATTCGTCCGACGACAGCGCCGGCGGCAAAGCTAAGGGAACCGATAAGATTTCCGTGGTCACGGCCGTAAAGGACATGTTTGCAAGCGTTAAGTCCAACGACATGACGAGCTTTAAGGCGTGGCTCGATGCCGGTGGCGACGGCATCGATAAAGAAGTCAACGCCATCCAGTACGGCTACGGTGTATCGCCGGTTGTCTATCGTGCCGGCAAGGGCGATGAGAAGCCTGTCCGGCTGGTGCCCAACGCCATGACCGAGGCCATGAGCGGAGGTGCGAGTTCGGCGGCAACGGTGAGCATGGAATCCATGGGAACCTCGGTCTTTAACGAGATGATTGACGACCAGAGCCTGCTCGACAGCCAGTACGATGTCGTCGCCGGTCATTGGCCCACGTCTGCCAACGAAGCCGTGATGGTGCTTTCGAGCCGCGGTACGGTGGGCGACTACACGCTCTACAGCATCGGTGCGCTGGATATCAATGAGCTTAACAATCTGGTTAACAGCGCTATGACGGCTGACGGTGGGGTTGAAGCGCCCGAGACCGGTACCGACTTTACCTACGACGATGCGCTGTCCACGACGTTTAAGGTGTTGTCGCCGGC
Organism: uncultured Collinsella sp.; assembly: GCA_965141565.1. Taxonomy (GTDB): domain Bacteria; phylum Actinomycetota; class Coriobacteriia; order Coriobacteriales; family Coriobacteriaceae; genus Collinsella. The sequence goes on from CBCSNQ010000016.1 coordinate 15,865, forward strand.
CGATGCGTATCGCAAAAACGAAGAGACCGGCATATGGACCGACATGTCTGGCGACGCCGACTTTATGGCTGCCAAGGTTGCCGACGGTATCGACGTGCACATTGTGGGCGTGGTGCGACCTAACGAGACGGCCAATGCGAGCGCGTTGTCTCCGGGCATTGCCTATACGCATGCGCTGACTCGCCGGCTTATGGAGCGCGCCGCCGATTCGCAGATTGTGCAAGAGCAGCTTGCGCATCCCGAGACGGATGTCTTTACGGGCAAGTCTTTCGATGAACTGCAGGGCGAGGCCAAGCAAGGCGTGGATCTGGGCAGCATGTTTAGTGTGGACGAGGCGGCGCTCAAGAGCGCGTTCTCGTTCGATGCGTCTGCGCTCTCGGGTGTTGCCGGCGGTATGGACCTGTCGGGTCTTGATTTGTCCGGGCTGGATATTGACCTTTCGGGCGTTGGTAAGGACATCGACTTCAGCGACATCATGGCCAAAGCGCCGGCCCCAGATTTCTCGGGTATCTTTGACGGTCTGGAACTCACGCCCGAGCAAATGCAGCAGGTGGGAACGCTAGCCAACCAGCTGTTTGAGGGCTTTTTGCAGTCTGATCAGTTTAAGGCGCTGACACCCGATGATCTTAAGGACGCGTCAAAGCTTGCCGCCGCGTTCTCGGCGTATCTTGAGAATGATGCCACGGCCCAGCAAATCCTTGCCCAGCTAAAAGCGCTCGGCGGCGATGCCCTGGCCGAGCGCCTGCAGCAGGTGATGACCGACTATGTGCAAAAGCAGCTGGCTCCGTATCTGCAGCGGGCTATGGATCAGATGATGAAAACAATTAGCGAGCAGATAGCGTCGACGGTATCGTCCCAGCTCAAGGCGGGCGCAGCGGGGCTTATGGACCAGATGGCGACGCAGATGTCTTCGAGTTTTGCCAACTTGGCGAGCGCCATGCACGTGGATGCGAGCGCCTTTGCTCGTGCCATCCATTTCAACATGGACGCCGAGGATCTGAGTTCGCTCATGATGAGTTATGCCAAGGTATCGCAGCTTACCTATGACAACAACCTGACCACACTGGGTTATGCGGACGAGGCGGACCCCATCTCGGTCAAGATTTTCCCGCGTGACTTTGAGGCCAAGGAGCGCGTACTCGACCATATCGATGCGTACAACAAGCAGGTCAAAGCCGCCGGCCACGACGAGCAGGCAATCTCGTACACCGACTACATGGGCATCATCATGGGCTCGGTGACTGATATCGTGAATACCATCAGCTTGGTGCTCATCGCATTCGTGAGTATCAGCCTGGTGGTGAGCTCCATCATGATCGGCATCATCACGTACATCAGCGTGCTGGAGCGCAAAAAGGAGATTGGCATCCTGCGCGCGATTGGCGCGTCGAAGCGTAACGTGGCAAACGTGTTCAACGCCGAGACCTTTATCGAGGGCCTCATTGCCGGCGTCTTTGCCATTGTCGTCGTGGTGCTCGTGAGTTTCCCGGTCAATGCCTGGGCGCTTGCGGCCAAAAAGGTCCCCAACCTGATGAGTCTGCCCGTGCAGGATGCGCTGGTGCTCATTGCAATTTCGGTGCTGCTGACGGTTGTTGCCGGCCTGCTGCCGGCCCGTAGCGCATCCAAGAAGGACCCCGTCGAAGCCCTGCGCTCCGAATAATGTGACAAAGGGACAGTCACTTTGTCACGTTCGTTGATATGAGAGAAGAGTAGATGATTCTATCGTTGGCCCCTATGGAGGGGATTACCGGGCATGTGTTCCGTCGCGTGCATGCGGAGTGCTTCGGTGCGCTCGATTGCTATTACACGCCGTTTTTGCCGCCGCCGCGGGTGGGAAACCGCTTTGGCGGCAAGGCGTTTAAGGAGATCGATCCTGCCAATAACCAGGGGCTCAACGTAGTGCCTCAGCTGATGTCCAAGAACGCGGACGAGTTTGTGTGGGCGGCACAGGTGCTCGCCGATATGGGCTACCGCGAGGTCAATCTCAACTTGGGTTGCCCTTCGGGAACGGTTGTCGCCAAGGGCAAGGGCTCGGGTTTCTTGCGCAATCTCGACGAGCTCGAGGCGTTCTTAAGCGATGTGTGCGAGCGGTCGCCGTTGCCGGTATCGGTAAAGACCAGGCTGGGGTTGGAACGCGATGACGAGTATGAACGTGTGCTCGATCTGTATTGCCGCATGCCGTTGGCAGAGCTCATTGTGCATCCGCGCGTGCAAAAGGACCGCTATACGGGTTCGCCGCGCAAAGAGTTTTATGGCGAGACGCTGGAGCGTGTGCCGTTCCCCGTGGCCTATAACGGTGACATTTTTGATCTTGAGGATATGGACGCGCTGGTGGAGGCCTATCCCGGCACGCGCCATGTGATGTTGGGGCGTGGCCTGCTCGCGAACCCCGCTCTGGCTCGCATGGTCAAGGGCGGCCCTGCTGCAACGGCTGCTGAGCTGCAGCGCTTCCACGACACGCTGTTTGCGGCATATGCAGAAGAGATTGGCGGCAATGCGGTCTTCCGCATGAAGGAGTGGTGGTTCTACGCCAAGTGCGCTTTCGCTGATCCCGCTACCGTCCACAAGATCGTACGCAAGACCAAAAAGGTCGACGAATACCGCGCTGCCGTCGAGCGCGTCTTTCGCGAACAGCCGCTTGCACCCACAGCTCGCTTCAACGACTAGTTAGTCGTTGGGGACGTTCTTTAACGACTAGTCATTTATGAACGTCCCCAATGACTATGTTGCACTAGAGCAGGTTTTTCTGCACCCATGCGATGATGTCGCTTGACTCGTAGAGCGGCTTGCCGTCGATGAACAAGCAGGGAACCTGGCGTTTTCCGCCGACGGCGATGAGTGTCTGTTCGGCATCGGAATCGGTCGAGATATTGCGCTCGGGAATGGTCACGCCGTTATCGGCCAAAAAGTGCTTGACCTTTAAGCAATACGGGCAGCCGGTTATAACGTACAGCGCGAGCTCGTGATTAGTAGCCATAGGTCTCCAATCGGTTGAGGTTTTGATTGAAATACCCAAAGCCGCCGCGGTCTATGCGCGCGTCAACGAAGACTCGATGGCCTGGACCAGAAACGCCGTGGCTCCGGTGGCGCAGGGCTTGTCGTAGTAGTCAACAAAGCGCTGGTCGGCAAGATAACCGTGGGCGAGGCCCAGGTACGCCTCGTCTTGGGGCTCGCATCCCCAGTTGAGAGCAATCCAGCGACGATGCATCGCGACAAGCTTACGAGCCTCGTTGCTCTCTGGGTCGCCAATGCCCATGGCAATCGAGAGCTGGCCCAGAATAGCGCGTTCAAGTTCCTTCATGTCGTTCCATGTCTCGGGGTTCATGTCCAGCAGTGCTTCGTTTGCTGCGTCGATCGCCTCGTCGCCGTAGCGCGCCCGCGCCTCGGCACCGTAGCGCGCCTCGTTTTCCTGCACGGTGTGCCAGCGCTCCAGTTGCGGCAGGACGGCGCCCATGAGCGAGACGGCTTCGTCGAGCGACATGCCGGTGTTTTGTGCCAGGCGCGGGGCACAATCCTCAATCATTGCCTCCATGGTGGTGTCATAGGTGTACTTGCCGTGGTCGTAGCACCACTTGCAGTAATGATCGGTCGCGGTGCCCGTGGCATCGGTGCCGCAGTCGTCGGGCGTGAGTATCATGCCGCAGCTCTGGCAATAGTGCTCAGGCATTTCGAGCAGGTGGGACAGCGGTTCTCCGGTTACGGCGGCGATGAGCTTCATCATGTCGATGCCCGGTGTGACCTCGCCGCGCTCCCACCGGCTGATGGCCTGGCGTGTGACGAAGAGCTTAGCGGCAAGCTGCTCTTGGGTAAGGTGATGGGCGCGACGGACAGCAATGAGCTTTTCTGCAAAGGCCATAGCGGCTCCTTTCTGCTGGTTGATGGCTTAAGCATACGCGGCGGCAGGCGCCCTTCCAAGCAACCGTTGGTTGCACGACGGGGGACCGCGGCGAAGAATTGCGCGCAACGCCCCACGCCTCCATGCCGTACAATGACCGGCATGGAACCTATCGCACGCATACATACCGACCTGCCGCAGAAGTTCGGCATCCCGCGCAACAGCTTTTTGGCGCCCCATCTGCAGGGACGAATCTTTTTTGAGCCGGAATTTGCCTCCAATGCAGCGGTTGAGGGCCTGGACTCCTTCTCTCACCTGTGGCTGCTGTGGCGCTTCGAAAACGGAACGCCCGGCGGCACGGCTAAGGATATTGCCGTCGACGCTAAAACGCAGGACAGGTCCGGCACCAACGCAAAATGGTCGAAAACCGTGCGCCCGCCGCGTCTGGGCGGAGCCGAACGTGTGGGAGTGTTTGCCACGCGCAGTCCGTTTCGCCCTAATCCCATCGGGCTCACCTGCGTCAAGCTTGATCGTGTCGAGCTCACCGACGATGGCCCCATCATCCATGTGTTGGGGGCCGACCTGCGCGACGGTACGCCCATCTACGACATCAAGCCCTACATTCCGTTTGCGGACTGCCACCCGGATGCGACCGGAGGCTGGATCGAGGATGCTCCGTGGCAAGAGCTCGATGTTGAGTTTCCGCAAGCACTGCAGGATATGGTCCCGCCCGCAAAGCTCCTCGGCTTGGTCGAGGTCCTTCGCCAAGACCCGCGCCGCGCGGGCAGCAAGCACGAGCCACACCGCGTCTATCATCTGGCTTACGCCGGGCTCGACATATCGTTTACGGTCGATGAAACCCAGCTAACCGTAGTCGCCGTCAACGACGCGCGAGACTAACCGGCCATTCGTCCGCACCCGTCAAATTAAGCGCCAAACCCCATGCCAAAACCGCCCACGCTGGTGGACAATAACGCCTATCGAAACAGTCTACTTTGCACGGGAGCTCAGCATGAAATACGACTTTAGCTCGCTAATCGATCGCCACGGCATGGACTCCATCGCCGTTGACTCCTGGGGCGAGATCCCCGGTATGGCTCCGAACGCACCCGACGAGGGCTTCGACCGCATTCCCATGTGGGTGGCCGACATGAATTTTGCCACGGTGCCCACGGTCCAGGAGCACATCATTCAGCGCGCTCAGCATCCCATGTTTGGCTACTTTAACCCGCGCTCCGAGTATTTCGACCGCATCATCGAATGGCAGAGCCGCCGCAATGGCGTCGAGGGTCTGCGCCCTGAACATATCGGCTACGAAAACGGCGTGCTGGGCGGTGTCGTGTCGACGCTGCGTGCGTATGTTCAGCCAGGCGATGCGGTGCTGGTCCACAGCCCTACCTACATCGGCTTTACCAAGTCCATTGAGGCCGCGGGCTATCGCATTGTCCACAGCCCGCTTAAGTTCGACGACCAGGGCGTGTGGCGCATGGACTTTGAGGACATGGAGTGCAAACTCGCCCAAAACCACATCCATGCCGCGGTATTCTGCTCGCCGCACAATCCCTGCGGCCGCGTATGGGAGCGTGACGAGATCGAGCGCGCCATGGACATCTATCGCCAGCACGATTGCGTGGTGATCTCGGACGAGATTTGGTCCGATATCATCCTGCCGGGGCACAAGCACATCCCGACGCAGTCGGTGAGCGAGGATGCCCGCATGCGCACGGTTGCCCTCTATGCGCCCAGCAAGACGTTCAACCTGGCGGGTCTGGTCGGCAGCTATCACATCATCTATAACGAGACGCTGCGCGACCGCGTGTGCGCCGTGTCCAACAAGACCCACTACAACGAGATGAACGTCCTCTCCATGCATGCGCTTATCGGTGCCTACCAGCCGCAGGGCTACGAGTGGGTGGACGAGCTCAACCAGGTGCTTGCCGGCAATATCGAGTACTTCTGCGATTACGTGGACGAGCATTTTGAGGGTGTGTCCTATTCGCGTCCGCAGGGCACGTACATGGTGTTTCTGGACTGCACCGAGTGGTGTCGCGAACATGGCCGCGATATTCAGTGGCTGCTCGACGAGGGGGCGCGCGTGGGCGTGGGATATCAGGACGGCCGTCCGTTTCACGGGCCCTGCCACATTCGCGTGAATCTGGCGCTGCCGCTTTCGCGCGTAAGGGAAGCGTGCGACCGCTTGGACCGCTACGTTTTTAATGCACGGTAAGTGAGCACTGCATGCGGGGCCTTCTGCCAAGCCGGCTGGAAGGTCCCGCATGGTAAAACGTCTGTAACCATTGGGCGCAGACCTGCTGCGGAGGTTTATTTTTCTTGAATCTGCTTGCCGCAAAGATGCTCAATCGTAATCTCGTAGAGCTGGACGCCCTTAATGTCCTTGGCGATTTCCTCTTCGACTTCTTCGGCAGAAGGGTAGTACTTAAGCGCGAGCTGGCGAACTTTATCCTCGATAAACGCGGGGGTGTCATTCGCCAGGCGACAACGGCCAAAGACTACGGTACTCATAACGTAGGGAGCCCAGTCACCGTCCTTGTACCACTCGTTGCCGTAAACGGTAAAGCAGACCTTGTCATCGCGCTTGAGTGCGTCGACCTTGTGGCCAGCCTTGGCGCCATGGAAATAAATCTTGTCGTGCTCGGCGTCAAAGAAGTAGTTGACGGGAATGGCGTACGGGTAGCCATCGTCGCCGTTGACGGCAAAGACGCCGCGCTTGCAGGTAGCGAGCAGTTCGCGCGCTTCCTCGTCAGTGATGGCGCGTTTCTTTCGACGTAAGGGCCTAAACATCGTTGGTTTCCTTTCTGGTCGTGCGTGGTGGTTGAGCACAAACTATAGCGAAACGGATCCGTTTTTCTTGATGCGGGCGAGTATGTTTTTGAGCTTGTTAAAGTCGAGCGGTTTGGACAGATGGGCGTTCATGCCGGCATCGTGTGCCGCCTTGGCGTCCTCGGCAAAGGCGTTGGCGGTGAGCGCGATGATGGGGATATCGGCTGCATCGACCTTCTCGCTCAGACGAATCGCGCGGGTTGCCTCATAGCCGTCCATGCCCGGCATCATGATGTCCATCAGAATCGCATCGAAGCTGCCGGCGGGATGTGACAGGTACAGATCGACGACTTCGTTGCCATTGGCGGCGCAGGTGACCACGACGCCCTCGGATTCTAGCAGCGTCTGGGCAATCTCGGCATTCAATTCGTTGTCTTCGGCGAGCAACACGTTCATGTCGGCGAGCGAGCAGTCGAGCACCCTCTCGACCGTATCTGCCCGCGCCTGAGGGTTCTTGTCGATATCGAGCGGAATCTGGACGTTGAACGTACTCCCCACGCCAACCTCACTCGAAATCTCAATCGTACCGCCCATCAGTTCAATAAGCGACTTGACGATTGGCATGCCCATGCCGGTTCCTTGGAACTTGCTGCGCGCATCGTCACCTTCTTGGGCAAACGGCTCATAGATATGCTTTAAAAACTTGGGAGTCATGCCAATGCCGGTATCCGAAACGCTAAAGCAAAAGAGCGCGCGCCCGTTATCGAGTGGCTTGGTCTTTGAGCTAAAGGTGACGGAGCCGCCGTGCTTGTTGTACTTAATGCTGTTGTCTAATAGGTTGATCATGATCTGTCGGATATGGGTGGGACTGCCGATCATGTATGGCCCCGTGGCGTACGGCAGACTATTGTCCTGCATGGTGATGCCGTTACTGGACGCGCGGAGCTTGCACAGCACCAGCGTATTATCACAGAGCTCTTTGAGGTTAAAAGGCGTATGCTCCAGTGTTAGCTTGCGGTCTTCGATTTTGCCCATCTCGAGGATGTCGTTGATCAGCGAGAGCAGGTGATTGGCGGCAACGCGCGCCTTGGCACGGCTCTCGCGGGCGACCTGGATATCGCCTTCCTTCAATTCCTCGATCTCGATAAGGCCCAGGATACCGTTGAGCGGCGTTCGGATGTCGTGGCTCATGCGCGTGAGGAATGCCGTCTTAGCGGCGTTGGCAGCATCGGCTTTCTGCTGTTCTTTCTGCGCGCGGTGAAGCGACCAGACAAGGATGACGATGCCGGTGAGCAAAATGCAGATGACGACTGCCGCAATGACGATGCGGTTGCGGTAGAGAAGTCGAAACGCATCCGATTCTTGCGCCGAGTACGATGTGGGGGAATAACTGCTTGCAGAGAGCGATTCGCCAGCATTGACGATGCCCTTATTAATGATTCCCAACAGCACGGGCTTGCCGCGCGAAATCAAACACGATAGCTGTGCCGTGTCGGTGAGCTCCTGTGTTTGGAAATCCTCGATATCGTAGGTGTCGCGGATGGTTTTCAAGCGCGTGCTGGGGACAATGATGCAACTTGCCTCCCCCTTATTGAGGGCTTCGCGTGCCTCGTTGTCATTCGGATGCTCGGTTACCTTTGCGTCGGGGAATAGGTTTTCGAGCTCAAAACGGTTGACGATCGCGTCTGCTGTGCAAGCGATGTTCTTAAGGTCACTGTTCAGGTTGCTGCTGCTGTGAATGGCGGCTAGGGAAACCGTTCCCATCGGGTTTGACAGGATGACCCCTGCCTGCTCGGCAAGCCAGTAGTCGCGAAACAACGGTAGGGCGACATCGATGGTCCCTGTGGAAAGGGCTTTGGTCATTTGCTCGTTGTTCGAGAACGCTACTGTTGCAACCGTAATGCCAAACTTGTCGTGCAACGTCGTTGCAAGCGAGGCGAGCGACCCTTCCATTTCGCCGTCGTCATTTTGCGTGCAGTAGGGGAGTTTGTTTTTAAGATAGCCGATCGTGATGGTGTTGTCGTTTGCTTTGAGCCAGGAGCGCTCGGGGCCGGTGAGCGATGATGAGCCGCTGTTTTGGGCCGAGTAATTCGCCTTGACCTCGTCGTTATAACGTGGGTTGACGCGGGCGATTGCCGTCATGGCGGCATTGATATCGTTCATCAGGTCGGGGCGGCTTTTGGGGACGGCAAAATAGTAGTCACTCGAGCCAACGTAGAACATGGGCGACGCATCGGGTGACGAGATGGTGTCGTTCATGATGACGGCGTCGACTTCGTCGTTTGCGAGTGCGTCAAAGAGCATGGAGCCTCCGTCATACTCCCTGTATGTGCAGGTGATTCCTTCGTTGGCGAGCCACTGCTGGCCAACGAAGGTTTGCATAACACCGGAGTTGCAACCGATGGTAAGGCCCTGGAGCGCTTGGAGGTCACCCTTGGCCAGGTCGTCGCGATCGGGCTTGGCGTAGATGTAGTAGCGCTCGGTGCCCTCGGGGTTCGAGGAAAAGAGCAGCTTTTGGGTGCGTTCCTCGGAGTAGGAGATGTTGGGCATGAGGTCGATTTCGCCTGCCTCGAGCATGTCCATAAGCTCGGTGAAGGTGCCGGAGACGTATTCGTACCGCCAGCCGGGCGTGTAGTACGACAGGGTCTGGAGGTACTCGTAACCCCATCCCGATAGACGCTCGCCGGGGGTGCCGTCCTGGAAGCCCTCGTTGTTGACGAGCCAACCAACGCGGACCGTCTTGACTGGCTGGCTAGAGTCAGCGGCAAAAGCCTGGACAGGCGCGATAGAACTCAGCACGGCAAGCGCGGCGAGCACAATGGCCAGGGCGCGACATATAACTGAACGAAGGACAGTGGCAGCTCTCACATGCAATCCTAACGAATCGAGACATTACCGCATAAGGATACCAGCCCAGCCTGCCCAGGCGGCAGCTGGTAGTCATTGGGGACGTTCTTAAACGACTAGTCATTGGGGACGTTCTTGTTTGACTAGTCATTTAAGAACGTCCCCAATGACTAGTTTCGTTTGCGGGAGAGGCGTGGGACAATACCGAGCGAATGTGATTGGACGTCTGAGAAAAGGGGTCGCGATGAAAAAGCTGAGGACGCTTGCCGATGTTTTGCGCCAGGCCGGTTTCGTGCGTATCACGGGCCTGTTCCTCGTCTTCTATCTGCTGTGCTCGACGGCTGTCTGGCTGTCCGAGCCCACGACCCTCACGTTTGGCGATGGTCTCTGGTTTAGCTTTGAGACGGTCTCGACCATCGGCTTTGGCGATATCCCGGCCGAAACGCCGGTCGCTCGCGCTATTACCGTCGTCCTGAGCGTCATCAGCATCTTCTACATCGCCATGCTCACGGGTGTGGCGGTGAACTACTGCAATATGCTCATCAAGCTGCGCCAAAAGGACACCATGGCGCGCTTTATGGACGATCTGGAGCATTTGGAAGAGCTCGATCGTGACGAGCTCGCCGACCTGTCGCGCCGTGTGCGCGAATATCGCCGACGCCAACGCTAGAACGGGCGCCGCGCGTCACGACGAGGGGGACTGAATATGAATATCACGGTATACCTGGGCGCCAGCGTCGGCAATGACCCGGCGTTTCTGCCTGCGGTGCAAGAGCTGGGCAACTGGATTGGCTCCAACGGGCACGCGCTGGTATACGGCGGGTCCAAATCGGGCCTGATGGGCGCGCTCGCCGATAGCGTACTCGAGGCAGGTGGACACGTGACGGGCGTTGAGCCGAGCTTTTTTATAGAGGCCGAGTTTCAGCACGACGGCATCGATGACCTCATCGTGACGAGCGATATGGCCGAGCGCAAAGCCAAGATGATTGAGCTCGGCGATGCGTTCATCGCCTTTCCCGGTGGGACGGGCACGCTCGAGGAGATTGCCGAGGCCATGTCCGCGGTGTCGTTGGGGCACCTGAGTGCTCCGTGCATCCTGTATAACCTTGACGGTTACTACAACGACCTCAAGGCGCTGCTCGGGCACATGATTGATAAGGGGCTTTCGAGCCCGAGGCGCCAGCAAGGCATCTACTTTGCCGACGATTTGCGCGAGATTGTCTCGATTATCAACGGATAAGTCTTGAGCCTGCCCCACTATGACTCCCAATGGTGCCGTTTGTGGCGCAGATGGTTGGCTTGTCTGGGCAACGCTCGCTCTACAATAAAACATAACTATGTCGACTTTGACCGCGGGAGGACCCGATGGACAACCTTGCCAAACCCACAAACCGCGTGCTGTTTTTAGTTAGCGTTGCCGTGACCGGTGCGTTCGCAGGTGCCGCGGTCTGGCTGTTCTTTTTTGCGATGGAGCACGGTATCGACTATCTGTGGACCGAGATCCCCCACATGCTGGGCGCGGCGTCGCCCGAACTCGCCAGCGGCCCGTTCGGTTTTCTGCCGTATCCGTTTTTCGTCTGCCTGCTGGGCGGCCTGCTGATCGGCCTGTACGAAAAGCTTACGGGCACCAAGACCGACGACCTCAACCAGGTGATGGCTAAGGTTAAGCAAGACGGGCGCTACCCGTACGACAACCTGGGCAAGCTTTCGCTCGCGGCATTGCTGCCGCTGCTGTTTGGCGGAAGTATTGGACCGGAGGCCGGCCTGACCGGCGTTATCGCGGGTCTGTGCAGCTGGGTCGGCGACCGCATGCGCCGCTTTGGCGCCGAGTTCAGGGAGCTCACGCTGTTGGGCACCCAGGCCGCGCTGACGGCGCTCTTTACCGCGCCCGTCTTTGGCTTTGTGGCGCCGCTCGCCGGTAGCGCCGACGGCCAGGGCGAAGACGCCGGCGATGGGTCCGCGTCCGGCGAGATCACCATCAAACTGCCCAAGGCACAGAAGACTGTGGTCTACGGTATTGCGATTGCCGGCGGCCTGGGCACCTATCTGCTGCTCGGCCAGGTTATGGGCGGCGGCATGGGCATGCCCAGGTTCGAGGCCGCCGAGGTGGGCAACCTGGAGCTTGCCTGGCTCATCCCGCTGGCGTTGGTTGGCACCGTTTGCGGCTGGCTGTACTTTGTCTCGGAGCACGCGAGCGAGGCGCTGTCCCATGCAATAGGGGAGCGTCCTGTCGTCAAGGCCATGCTGACCGGTCTGGCGCTCGCCATCTGCGGCACGGTCTTGCCCTACACCATGTTTGCCGGCGAGACCCAGGCCGATGTACTTATGGAGACCTACCTCACCATTCCCGCCGGCGTGCTTATCGCGACCGGTCTTGTTAAGGCCATGCTGACGCCCGCCCTCATCAACCTTGGTTGGCGCGGCGGCCACTTCTTCCCCGTTATCTTCTCGGGCGTAAGCCTGGGCTATGGCCTTGCCATCCTCACCGGCGCAGATCCGGTCTTTTGCGTCGCCGTCTGCACGGCATCGACGATGGGCGCCGTCATGCGCCAGCCTGTCATGGTTGTGGGCCTGCTGCTTATGTGTTTCCCACTCAAGGGTATCGTCTGCATGATCATCGCCGCAGCCATTGCCGCTGGCATTCCACTGCCCAAGCCGCTGCGCAAGTAGCACGGTAGCGCGCGCCGGGGACATGCCCTTTGTCACGGATTTACGGATGGGCGATTGCGTCCTTCGTGGATTGAGACTCGCGTGACTACAGGTCGCGTACTCGATAAACCTTGGTGCTGACGGTGCAGCTGATTGCGCATAGCACGAGGGCCAGTACGGCAATTCCTGCGCACAGACCGCCAAGGACGGCAGGATCGGGATTCGCTCCGGCAATCGACATGAGCCAGTTGCTAATGGGGTTGGAAGAGCTCAGCATTGCCATGGTACCGCAGCCCATCAGGGCAAACAGGCCGACGGAAAAGCGCAGCGCCTCCATGTGTCCAAATCGAAAGAACAGCGGCTGTGCCAAAAACACCATCATGAGGGAGATGAGCATCGATGCGGCGGAGGCTATTGTGATCTCAAAGACGGTCTGTCCCGTCGAGGGAATGCCCGTGTGATCGAAGAACGGAAGGGCGAGAATGCCCGTGGGATCGAAGAACGGAAGGGCGATGATGTTCAAAAGCACGGCGGCGCATGCCATGACGGCCGAGAAAGCAATAATGCACAGGTAGCGTGCGCAGATGATGTCTTTGCGCGAGAACGGCAGCGTTGCCCGATAGCGCTCCCAGCCGTTTTGGTTATCGTAACCAGCCAGTGAGTTCATGATTATGATGGGCGACATGGCGCTGACCGCGCAGGCGCCGGCGCTCATACCGGAATCGCCGTCCGATGCGTTGGCAAGGGTTAGCACGACGAAGATGAACAGGCCGACGCCCGCAATGCTCGGGATGAGCGTGCGAGCGATGGCGAGCTCGGACATAAAGGCGCGTTTCATTTCGAAGCCCCTTTCAACGTGAGGCGAAGATAGTCGTCAATGGTTGCCCGATCGCAGGGAATCTCGGGAAAGGCCTCGAGCGTTTCGCGACGGTTGGGCACGAGCACGTCCACGCTGTAGGCGTGGCGGGCGGCATGGGCACCTTCGACGCAAGCCATAAGCTCGGCGGCCAGCGCTTGGGTGCAGTGGGCGATGCCGGCGCGGTCGGTAATGTCCTCGCGCGGCAGGTCAAACACAATCGAGCCGTTATCGATGCAGATGACGCGGTCGGCGGCGCGATCGAGGTCGGACGTAATGTGGCTCGAGAGCAGCACGCTGTGCTGACCGTCGGCGACAAAAGCAAGCAGCTCATCGAGCAGTTCCTCGCGCGCCATGGGATCGAGGCCCGCGGTGGCTTCGTCCAAAACGAGCAGTTCGGCCTTGTGACTGAGTGCGCAGACAAGTTGCAGCTTCATGCCCATACCGCGGGAGAGGTCCTTGACCTTTGCCTTGGGATCGAGGCCAAATCGGTTGATGAGGCTAGCGAAGGTGTCGTGGCTCCAGGTGGGGTACGCCGGGCTTACGAGTGCCTCAACTTCGGTCACCTTGAGCGTGGAAGGGAAGGGGCACGTGTCCAGCACGAGGCCGACACGGGCACGTAGACAACGCTGTGTCTCATCGGGCGCATCGGCGCCACAGCGCTGCCCAAACAGGCGCACCTCGCCGGCATCGAGCTTTATAAGCCCGAGAGCAGCTCGAATCGTCGTTGTTTTGCCAGCACCGTTGGCACCAACAAAGCCGACGATCTGGCCAGGCTCCACGGCAAGCGTGACGTCGCGCAGTGAAAAACGGTCGCTCACGCGGCGTGAGATGCCTTTGAGTTCTAGCAAGTTTTGCATGGTATAGCCTTTCTTGCAGATGGCTACTGCATGGTTTCGGGGGCTACCAGGTCGAGCATCTCGTGCAGTTTGTCGCGCGTGACGCCCAGGGTTTCGGCTTGGCTCGCCGCTTTCGCAAGCAACTCTTCGATATGGCAGAGCTGACTTTCGCGCAAGAGTTCTTGGTTGCCCTCGGCGACAAAACAGCCTTTGCCCTGCACGGTGCAGATAAACCCAAGCTGCTCCAGGTCGGCGTAGGCGCGCTTGGTGGTGATGACGCTCACGCCAAGATCGCTCGCGAGTGCACGGATGCTGGGGAGTTTGGCTCCCGCAGCGAGCGTGCCCGATAAGATCTGAGCTTTGACTTGTGAGGTTATCTGCTCGTAGATGGGCTTGTCGCTCGAATTGGATAGGATGATGTCCACAGCGGCTCCTTAGCTGTTGGGCTACACGTGTATATAACCGGTAAGCACAGTATATACACACTATGCACAGTTGTGCAAGAGACAAATACCGATTGGCCCGGCTACCCAGGCCCCAACTGATGAATTTGTCCTGATAGGCGCCCTAGAGCGGGATTTCGCGGCTACAATAGTGCGGTTACAACGACGTAATGCACTCAATGCAAGAAAGGATCCGCATGGCAAGCCTGTCGGATGAAATCTCGTCGCGCCGCACATTCGCGATCATCAGCCACCCGGACGCCGGTAAGACCACGCTTACCGAGAAGCTGCTGCTCTATACCGGCAGCATCCAGACTGCCGGCTCGGTCAAGGGCAAGAGCTCGGCCAAGCATGCCGTCTCGGACTGGATGGACATCGAGAAGGAGCGCGGTATTTCCGTTACCTCCTCGGTGCTGCAGTTCACCTACAACGGCGCCTGCGTCAACATCCTCGATACCCCCGGCCACCAGGACTTCTCGGAGGATACCTACCGTACCCTTATGGCCGCCGACGCCGCAGTCATGGTCATCGACGGCGCCAAGGGCGTCGAGGCCCAGACCAAAAAGCTCTTTAAGGTCTGTACGCTGCGCCACATTCCCATCTTCACCTTTGTGAACAAGCTCGACCACGAGGCTCGCGATCCGTTTGAGCTCATGGAAGAGATCGAGAACGTTCTGGGCATTAATACGTATCCCATGAACTGGCCGATCGGCAGCGGCCGCAATTTCCGTGGCGTGTTCGACCGTCAGACTCGTCGCGTTATCGCCTTTGAGGGCGACGGCCACGCCAACGCCACCAAAAAGGTCGCCGAGGTCGAGGCCGAGCTGGGCGACCCTTCCATGGACGAGCTCATCGGCGAGGAGAACCATAAGAACCTGATGGACGACATCGAGCTGCTCGATGGCGCCGGCGACGAGCTCGACTTGGATGCCGTGGCCTGCGGCAAGCTGAGCCCGGCGTTCTTTGGCTCGGCGCTCACCAACTTTGGCGTGGAGCCCTTCCTCAAGGAGTTCCTGCGTCTGGCCCCGACGCCGCGCGCCTATACCGATACGCTCACCAGCGAGCCTGTCGATCCCTGCCGCGACGACTTTAGCGGCTTTGTGTTTAAGATCCAGGCCAATATGGACAAGAACCACCGCGACCGCATCGCCTTTGTGCGTATTTGCTCGGGCAAGTTCGAGCGCGGCATGGACGCCTTCCACGTGCAGGGCAACCGCAAGCTCAAGCTTGCCACGGGCACGTCGATGATGGCCGATGACCGTGCCATCGTGGACGAGGCGTACGCGGGCGATATCGTGGGCCTGTTCGATCCGGGTATCTTTAGCATCGGCGACACCGTGTGCTCCGGCAAGCGCCACGTGCAGTATCCGCAGATCCCGACGTTTGCCCCCGAGATGTTCGCTCGCATTACGCAGGTCGACACGCTCAAGCGCAAGCAGTTCGTCAAGGGCATGGAGGAGCTTGCCCAGGAGGGTGCTATCCAGATCTTCCGCGAGCTGGGTGCCGGCATGGAGAGCGTTATTGTGGGCGTGGTCGGCGTGTTGCAGTTTGAGGTACTCGAGCGCCGTCTCAAGGCCGAGTATCGTGTTGAGGTTCGTCGCCAGCCGCTGCCCTATACAGACATCCGCTGGATCCAGAATGACCCCGATACCATCGATATCCCGGGCCTTTCGCTCACGCGCGACACCCTGCGCGTCGAGGATATGCGCGGCGGCAAGCTGCTGCTGTTCACGAGCCCGTGGAACGTGGATTGGGCAACCGACCACAACCCCGACCTTATCCTGTCGGAGTTTGGCAACGTAGCCTTTTAACGCATCGGCGCGGTGGTCCTGCGGGGCTGCCGCGCCGTTTGCTTGCCTGATGCCGTGTGAGCGGCTATCATACCCACCGTCGTCTCAAGACCGGGCCGTCCGAGCAGTTCGGGTCCGATATCCTGCTCGTTAAACCTAAAACCAAAGGAGT
>CBCSNQ010000017.1:0-31081 GCA_965141565.1 uncultured Collinsella sp.
CTGCGCAAGACGGAGAGCACATTAAGTGCTCTCCTTTGCGTGCGGAACTCGCGATGACCTTAATATATTTCTCCGGCCCTCGCCGTGCTCGGGAGACGACACGCTGATGTCTGCTTAACTCTGCTCGCTCAGGCTAAAGACTTTGTTGGGGATCCACTATTTGTTGGAGGGTGAATTTGCTTTGAAGCGGTTTGCCTTCCGCTTGTGGCTTTTTTGAATTGGCGGCTGACGCTGCCGCGACTTATTGCCAAGAGGACTTCAACACCATCGGCGCTCATGAGACGAGCGGGACACGGCGACCTCCTCAAGGCAGAAGAGGAAGGCCCGCGCTCCAGCTCCATTATCGCGGCATCCCGTTTCGGGGCGAAGAACTAGAGCACCGAGAACCGGATGAAATTGTACGTGCAGATCACGATGATGAGCACGAGGGCGAACACGTAGAGCTTATCGACCGCCGCCGAGTCCATCCGGCGCAGCAGACGGCGCCCCACGACCGACCCAAGCACCGCCATCGCCGCCATGCCCAGCAGGACCACGGAGAGGAACGCGGGCACGCTGCCCGTGGCCAGCGTGTAGATGAGGCTCGCCGTCTGCGAGAACGCGATGATGAACAGCGACGCCTGCGCGGCGGGCTTGCTCTCCATGGCGAAGAAGAAGACGAGGATGGCCAGGTTGAAGGGGCCGCCGCCGATGCCGAGGAAGGACCAGCACGCCCCGGCGCAGAACCCTATGAGCGCCTGCGCCCACGCATTCTCGAGCTTGAGGCCCTTGATGCGCGCCTTGTTGAGCGTGTAGGCCAGCACGAGGACGGCGAGCACGATGAGCACGGCGGCCTGGACCGCGCCGACGAGCTCGGCGTCGGGGAACACGGACCCCAGCCGGTTGAACAACATCTTGCCGATCACGCCGCCCACCGCGGAGCTGACGGCGATGGGCGACATCGCCCGCGCGTCGATATCAGACTGCCCGCTCGCCGCGTTCTGCGCGAGCGTGGAGAGCGACATGATGAGCACCGACATGCTCGAGAGGAAGCTCACCGTGCTCACGCTCATGACGTTCATCGCGTCGACCACGGGCTTGATGATCACGCCGCCGCCGATGCCACAGAGCGGCCCCAGAAGCGACGCCAGGAAGCATACCGCGAAGACCAAGATGTATTGAGGACCCATCCGAACAAGCTCCTATCGATCGAGCAACACCCTATGCAACGAATTGCAAGCGTTCGTATCATTCAAAACCGCAGCGTATGGTTGTGGACTTTTACATATCTCGAACGCTGCTGCGCGATATGTCCCTATTTACGCCGCTCATGCGGAGCACCGTTGCGCCAAGGGCTAGGCGTCCCCGCCAATCTGCCTGCCGAGTCCCTCAATGGCCCGCGCACCGTCTCGACACGCCGCTAGTAGTTAGCGAAGTAATCCTGGTTGAAGATGCACGCGTAGACGACGTCGAGCAGCAGCGCGGTGGAAACGCTCATGGCGAAGTGCCCGATGTTGTCCTCGCGGTGCATCCGGACAGGAAGTTGATGGTCGCCACGTCGGCGACACCCACGGCGTCCATCACGGGCTTAATGATGATGCCCCGCCGACACCGCAGATGGCACTGATGGTAGAGGCGAAAAACGCAATGGCGAATACGATTGCTAGCATATGAAGCGCCTAGACTCTTCCCTACTTGTCAGGCATGGCTGCTGCGAGCGTCCGCTCAGCGCGCTCGCAATAGGACGCGGCGCGCCCCTCGTCACCCTTGTTCTCGTACTGAACCGAGAGCATCTGGCAGAGCAGGGCCTCTTCCATGCCAGCCGCCTCCGACAACGCGCGCTCCATCTCGTCGATATAGGCATACGAGCCCTTGAGGAAGACGTCATAGGTGCGACGGTCGGCACGCGCAGCCTCGCGATCACCGTGCTCCTCGAGGTAGGAGAGCACCTCGCGTGCGTGGGGCTCATCCCCGATCTCCACGTAGAAGGAGAACGCCTTTGCCGCCAGCGCGAGTGTCTGCTCCTCGCTCATCTTGAGCGAACCCATCTCGCGGATGATGCGCTCGGATGCCTCGACGTCATCCATGGCAAGAGCTGCGTTCAAGCGCATGAAAAGCACGTTGTACTTGGGGTACAGCACGCTAGTGAGCGGGCGGTTCAGGACCTTGAGGTAGTTGTTGAGGTCGCCCTCGCGCAGGTACGCCTCGAGCTTGGCGAAGGTTGTGCGCTTTTGGACCTCCATGTAAATGGTGAACCCGACCGCAACCACTACGACCACAATGCCGATCGTCTTCATATCCATGGATAGGCCTTTCTCTTAACGTTGGAGGCGCGAGGGCCGGGGGCGCTCAAGCATAACGGCGGGCGCACGTCCCGCCACCAACTCGCCGTCACGAACATATCCCTCTTCGCGACCAGCGAGCTCCTCAATCAGGCAGGCACGGAGCACGGCGATGCGCGCGGCGCGCTCCGGAGCGTCGATGAGGTCGTGCTCCTCACGCGGATCGGCGTCCAGGTCGAAATACTGCTCCACCCCGGTCCGTGTGAACCAGATGTACTTGTCATGCGGGGTCACGATCCACTGGTTGGACTGCTCGCGGCTGCCGCTGTGCTCGCCGTGCAGGTATGCACGGTTCAGCGGCGCGGCGCCGGTAAGCTCGCCCATGAGCGAGGCGCCCTCCACGCCCTCGGGCACGGGTAGGTCGCACGCCTCGAGGATGGTGGGCATAAGGTCCATGAGTTCCACCGTGCTCTCGCTCACGCCGCGAACGCGCTCGCCGCCCGGCACATCGACGTTTTTGCCCACGTGCACGATGAAGGGGATGCGCGCGGAGCCCTCGTAGGGCAACACCTTGCGAAAGAGACTGTGGTCAAAGAGCATCTCGCCGTGGTCGGAGCAGAACACGATCACGGTGTCGTGGTAGGTCTCGTCGTTCTCGAGCGCCGTGATGAGCCGGCCGATCTGGTGGTCCATATGTGTGATGCAGGCATAATAGCCCGCCATGGCCTCGCGGCGCAGCTCGGCGTCGCGGCAGCCGTGCACGCTGTCCAAGATCATGCCATCGCGCTCGGTGGCATCGGCGTCATCCCAATCGCCAGCGGCAGGCGCGCGCAGCTCCATGTCGCGGTACAGATCGAAGTAGGTCTGCGGCGCGTCGAAGGGCGGGTGGGGCCGCACGAAGCTCGTCATGAGGAAGAACGGGCGCGTGCGATCGCGGGTCTCCAAAAAGCGGATGGACTCGTCCACCACCCAGTTGGTGGGGTGCAGGCGCTCCTCGTAGGCCCAGGGATGGGTGATCCAGGAGTTGTTCTCAACGCCCGAACCGTTCACGTCGGCGAATTCGCCCAGTTCATTTTTGAGGAAGCGCATGTAGTCGTCGGAGACGTTCTGGTGCATCCAGTACGGCAGGTTCGCCTTGCGGTAGTGGCCGATGTAGCCGTCATGCAGGCGCATGTGCTCGAAGCCGCAGCCCAAACGCGGCGGATGCACGTGCATCTTGCCTACCACGGCGGTCTGGTAGCCGCCGTCGCGCATCTCCTGCGCGAGCATATGGTCGTACTCCCACGCGATACCGTCCTGGTAACCCACGCGGCCCGTGCCCGCGGGCGTCTTGCCGCAAAAGAGGGCGGCGCGCGCCGGGATGCAACTCGGGCAGGCGGAGTAGGCGTTCTCGAACAGCATGCCGTCGGCGGCGAGCGTGTCCAAGTAGGGCGTCTGCACGTCCGGATGGCCGTCGATACCCAGGCAGTCGCCGCGCATCTGGTCGCACATGATAAGGAGAACGTTGGGTTGCTGGGGCATAGGGAACTCCAAACTCACGGGAACGGGATGAAGATTGAGTGGTCAAGGCGGGAGGGGCGCAGAGCCCCACACAACTACGACGAGGCAAAACCCGGGCAGGATCAGCGCCGCGTGAACATGCGAGCCACGCGCTGCAGGCCGGGATAGGCGTACTCCAAAAACTCACGCAGCCCGCAGTAGCCCGCATCGTAATAGGCGATGTTCAGGCGCTTGCAGTTGCGATGGCAAATGCCCTCAAAGGGGCAATCGGCGCACCGCGCGCAATCGCGACGCGGCTCGTTCAAAAACATGCGCATGGTCTCACAGGTCGCCATTGCCTCAAGGGAATCGACGCGAATATCGCCCACGCGGTACTCATCCAGCGCATAGAAGTCGCACGGATACACCGAACCGTCGCTTTCCACCACGAACTGCGGAGCGCAGCGGCCGAGCATACCGCACTGCGACGGAAACTGCCCGAGCGCCATCTGCATGACGTTCTCGAACAGCCAGATGCTCACATAGCGCCCAGCACCGAGCTCGCGCCACCACAAGTCGAACAAGCGGCGGTAGAACGAGGAGAAGGCACGCGGGTCGAGCGAGAACGTGTCCCGCTCATCGTCGAGGCCCGGCAGGCACGGGATGAACTGGATATGGGTGATCTTCTCCTGCTTGATGAAGGAGAAGACGCGCTGTGGATGCGCCGCCATCTGCGAGGTGAGGACCGAGAGTATGTTGACGTCCACGCCGCGCTCGCGCAGCAGGCGAACGCCGCTCATGACGCGCGCGTACGTGGCGGCACCGTGCGCATCGGGACGCATCGAATCGTGCAGGTCGCGATAAGCGTCAACCGAGACTCCGATGAGGAACCCGTGCTCGCGGAAGAACTCGGCCCATTCCTCTTCGATCAGGTAGCCGTTGGTCTGCAACGCCCAGCTCACCCGCTGGTTCTCACGGCGCTCCTCCACCCGCGCGACGAACGAATGGAAGAAGTCAAGGCCGGCCAGGGTGGGCTCGCCGCCCTGGAAGGCGAAAGAAATGTGCGCATCACTCGCCACGGCGAGTGCACGGTCGATGATGGCACTTGCCACGTCTTCGCCCATGACGCGGGCGCTCCGCTCCTCGCGATGAGCAGCGACATCGCAGTAAAAGCAGTACCTGCACCGCATGTTGCAAGCACTCGATGCCGGTTTTATCAAAAAGCCAATATGCTTCGCGCACATGGCACATACCCCCTTCGCACAGGCTAGCCCTCACTCATCGGGCCGGAAACCACCTCCTTACCCGAGGCGGCGCATCCGGCCCGCACAATCACCGCATGAATCTTAGGCCAAGCCCAGGCGCTCCTTTTGCTCGGCCGGGGACTCATGCTCCTCCAGGCCGCGCAGCAGCAGGTCAATCATGCGCTGTTCGGCGTGGTCGTCCTTGCCGGCGAGATTATTAACCTGGCCGTAGTCACTCTCAAGGTCGAACAGCATCGTCTGCTCGACCTCGGCGAGCGGCGTGGCTCCCTCGATCTGGGCCGGCTTCTTACAGGGGATCTTGAACAGCGGGTACTTGGTGCGTTTGAAGTAGCGGCCACACTCAATCTCCTCCGGGCAGTCCGAACCCATCTTTTTGCGGATGGTGTGCGGCAGTGCGGTGTACTCGAAGCACGGCTGGTTGCCGGCGACCGGCGCGCGGAAGTAGGTGTAGCGGCCGTCGGTGACGTTGACGGTCATGGCGTGCACGCCGTACAGGGCGTAGCCACGCGTGGGCGCGTCGGCATCCGTCATGAGCGGCACGAGGGAGGTGCCGCACACATCTGCGGGAATCTCGCAGCCGTGGGCCTCAAGCACCGTGGGCATGATGTCGATGGCCTGAGTGAGCTGGCGGGCATGCTCGCCGGCGCGGGCGTTACCCGGGAAGTGCACAATGAACGGCAGATGCGCGAGCTCGTTATACAGGTGCATGTAGTTTTTGCCCATGTAGTCGCGCTCGCCCAGGAAATAGCCGTGGTCGGTGGTGACCATGACCATGGTATCGTCCAGCATCCCGCGCTCCTCGAGCTTGTCGATGAGCCTACCAAACCAGCGGTCGGTCATGGTGACGAGGGCCTTGTAGCGGCGCTGCAGGTAGTCCTCCGCGCCCTTGTTGACGTCGGTGGCGGAGACGCGCTTGTACTCAGGAATCTCGAAGTAGTCGCGGTCGAGCTCGCCAGTGCCGCCGTACATCTCCATGTACTTGTCGGGCACATCGAAGGGCTCGTGCGGGTCGAAGGCCTCAACCATAAGGAAGAAGTCGTCGGCCCCAGCATTGCCGTCGATCCAGTCGCAGGCGGACTGGAAGGTCTTGGGGCTCGGCATGTCCTCTTCGTTGGGCCAGAGCTGACGGTTCTTCTGGTACTGCTCGCGCACGCGCCCGTAGAAGGTCTCGGGCATGTTATTCGGCTCATCGATGCGGCTGACCCACGGGTCGCCCTCCTGGCCGCGGTAGTAATCCCAGGTGTTGAACTCCTGGAGGTAGCCCTCGCCACCGGTGCGTAGGTAGTGGCAGTGGTCGGTGGTGATGTGGCAGAAGTTGCCGTTCGCGCGCAGGCAGGCCGGCAGCGTCACATCGAAGGGCTCGATGGGGCCCCAGGGGCGCTCGAGGAAGTTGTAGCGACCGGTGAGGATGTCGCGGCGGGCAGGCATGCAGGGAGCCGAACCGATCCAGTGGTTGTCGAACACGCAGGAACGCTCGGCAAAGGCATCGAGATTGGGGGTCTGGACGTCGGTTGCGGGGTTGTAGCACGACAGGACGTCGCGACGCAGAGTATCCATGAGCACGAGGACGGTTCTCATTGGCATCCTTTCGATAGTTGGAATTGCCAGATGGCGATACGCCAAAGGCACATGGGCATAATGGAGCGCACCCCGATCGCGCACGATGGAGAGCACATGAGACAACGAGGCCCGCGCCCGGCATGCGGGGCGCGGGCATCAAACGATTTGCCTTTTGATAAGCTCGCGATTAGGCGAAGATCTTGAACGCCGGGAAGTAGAAACCGATAGCGGCGAACACAAGGGAGAACACAATCAGACCGATGATGATTTGGGCGGAGTTCTTGCCCTGGCCCTTCTTGAGCAGGCGATAGCAGATGAAAGTCAGAACGACAGGCAGCAGGAAGGGCAACACCTTGTCGAGCTGGTCCTGGAGCACCAGCGGGTCACCCTCACCGAAGGCGAACTGCACGGCAAGCTTGAGCTTAACGGTCGTGGCGATCAGGCCGCCGGTGACCATGACGCCCAGCACGTTGGCGAGGTTGCCCAGACGGTCGAAGACCTGGACGCCCGCCTTCTCGACGAGCTCCATGCCCATCTCGTAACCCTTGTGCAGGCCGAAGTACTTCAGCGGCCAGTACAGCAGGTTGATGAGCAAGAACATCACGAGCGGACCCACAATGGAGCCGTTGTCGACGCACATAGATGCGCCGATGGAGCCGGCGATCGGGAACCAGGTGAGGTTCAGCAGGGAGTCACCAAGGCCGGCGAAGGGACCCATGAGGGAGGTCTTGATGCCGACGACGGTGTCCTTCTGATCCTCATCCGTGGTCTCCTCCAGGGCGGCGGTGATGCCAAGGATGAAGGGGATCGCGAGCGGGTGGGTGTTGAAGTACTCGAGGTGGCGCTTCATGGCGTTAACGCGCTCCTCCTTGGGGGCGTCCTTGTAGAGCTCCTCGAGGACAGGGGCAAAGCAGTAGGTCAGGGACAGCGACTGCATGCGCTCGTAGTTGTGCGCGAATTGGCAACCCTGGGTGCGCAGCAGGACCTTGTTCAGGGTGGAGTTGGAGATCTTACCCATTAGAGATCGTACTCCTCGTCATCATCGGAGCCGGCGGCAGAGGCGGCGGCAGGGGCGGGTTGATTCTTCTGGCCCTCGGTAATGACGTCCCACACGCCGGCGGCGGCGCAAGCGGCGAGCGCGATGCCCACGGTCGGGACGTTGAG
This sequence comes from uncultured Collinsella sp., assembly GCA_965141565.1. Classification (GTDB taxonomy): domain Bacteria; phylum Actinomycetota; class Coriobacteriia; order Coriobacteriales; family Coriobacteriaceae; genus Collinsella. The sequence continues at coordinate 7,730 of CBCSNQ010000017.1, forward strand.
GAAGGCGGCCATGATAAAGCCGAGCAGCAGGAAGATCCACATGTTCTTCTTCATCATCATGGTGAGGAGCATGGCCAGGCCGACGGCGGGCATCATGCCACCGGCAGTGGAGAAGCCGGTGAGAACCCACGGAACCTGGTTCTGTAGGAAGGCCATGATGTCCTCGATCACGAAGGAGCCGATACCCGTGGCGATGAAGACGGGGACGGCGCGGGTCAGGAAGAAGCACAGAGCACCGGTCCAGAAGAACTTGTTGACAGCGTTGAACTTACCGGACTCGATGGCCTTGTCGGCACCGTGAACAAGCGAGACGTTGGTGGTCATGACCAGGATGTTCAGCTGCTGAACCAAGGTGGCGGTGGGGATGCCGATGGCGACTGCCAGGGCGATGGCGCTGGCGGTGTCGGTGGAACCCATAATGCCCAAGGCGGCACCGACGATGGTGCCGGAGATGACATCGGGCGGAACGTAGGCACCGATGTTATTGACGCCGAGCCACATGAGCTCCATGGTCGCGCCGATCATGATGGCGGTCGTCATGTCACCGAGGATGATGCCGACGCCGACGGATGCCAGCAGGGGCTTGCGGAAGCCCAGGTGGGGACCGAACTGGTCCCAAGTGCACAGACCCGCCCAGATGGCGAGCAGAAGTGCCTGAAGCATAAGCCTCTCCTTCCCTATTCGCCCATCGTTCCCTCCGATGGGCACGCCCCGGGCTCACATGCCCGGAGATGGTTACCTACTTAGTAGTTCTTGAGGAGCTCGGACACGGGCTCCTTGGAATCGCGCGTGGTGGTCTGCATCCAGCAGTCGACGCCGAGGCCAATGAGCTCCTCGAAGGCGGCCTTTTCCTCGGCGGTGACGGACATGTTCTTGTGCAGGCGATGACGCTGCTCGTTGAAGCGCATGCCGGAGACGTTCAGGTAGTCGAACGGCAAGCCGTTCTCGTGCAGCTTGAGGGCGTCGATGGGGTTGGTGAAGAGCACCATCGTGGCTTTCTTGAGCTCGGTCTTCTTGAGGACCTCGATAAACTTCTCGACGCCGAAGACGGAGACCTTGATGTCGGGGGCGGCGAGGCCGGCGACGGACTTCTGGACGGGGTCGTTGGCGACCTTATCCGAGACAATGATTGCCGATTCGATGCCGAAGTCGGGAATCCAGGTGGTGGCGACCTGACCGTGAATCAGGCGGTCATCGATGTCGACGAGTTTGAGTGCCATGTTGTTCTCCTTTTCGTTTGCACGTTCCTTCAGTACCGTTTACGAATGCTCTACTCGATCGAGACGCCCACTCGGGGGGATACGGGTGAGCGCCACTCGAATCGACGGGCTAACGAGCCTAGAGGTCCAAATCGTCCTCGTCTGCCTCCACGGCCGGAGCGGGAGCCTTGATCTCCTGCTGGGCCCCGGCGTGAGCGGCGGTGAGCTGGGCACGGACCGCGTCGGCGGAATCGAGGCCATCGCGGGTGAGCAGGAGCTCGACCGCAACGGGCATAGACAGGCCGGTGTAGGCGACCATGTTCATGCCGTTGAGCAGGCAGCGGGTGGTCACGTTGAATGGGGTGCCGCCGTAGATGTCGCATAGGGTGACGACGAGTTCGCACTCGGCGCTGAGGGTCTCGTAGGCCTCGCGCATCTCGGACTCGAAAGACTCCAGGCTCTTCTCGGCGGTGAGACCAAGAGCGATGACATCAGGCTGCTTGCCCGCAATCATCTCGACGGCGCCGAGGGCGGCCTGAGCGAACTCTCCGTGACTTGCAAGGATGACACCGATACGCATCTTCTGTCCTTTCATACTTATTAATTCTCTTCGTTCTGTTCGTTCTGTTCGTTCTGTTCGTTCTGTTCGTTCTGTTCGTTTATGTTCGTCTATATTTGTTTATTGGTCAAGAGATGATTTTTGGAATGAGCTTTATTTACCTCCTATTTGATGGTTTTTTCCGTGAGCGTTATGTTTTGACCGGTGAAAGGTAATGTGCCTTCGTGAACGATTTGCGTTTATTAATGTTGTTCGTTTACATTGAAATAAGAACAAACGCTCGATGAGGGAGTCGGCACTCATGAAATCCGAACGCCAGCAGGCCATTCTCGACTTGCTCGACCAACATCATTCGGTATCGGTAAACGAGATATCTAATACCCTATCTGTTTCGGATATGACCATCAGGCGTGACCTGGCCGAGCTTGCCGACAAGGGCCTTCTTGTGCGCGTACACGGAGGGGCTCAGCTTCCACACTCCGCCCACGGAACAGCCCTTTCACGTTTGACCCCGCATGAGGAGAAACGTCGTTTTCAAGTTGATCAGAAACGTGCCGCCGCTATGGCCGCCGCCCAAACCGTCTCAGCCGGCGATACGATCTTTCTCGGTGGAGGCTCCACTCTCGAGCTCATGTGTTCGTATTTGCCCCAGGAGGACATACGCGTCGTCACCAACAGTCTTCCCGTGCTGAACCTGCTAGCCGACAATCCACATATAGATCTATTCTTTGTTGGTGGCATGATGCGTCACGACACGCGAGTTTTCACCATGCCATACAACGGCCGCGGCCCCTACGGTCTATCCGCTCCCAAGGCCTACGTCTCGGCAACCGGTATTTTTGGAAACGAGGTCTTTGGCTCTCGTCCCGATGCAGCCATGGTCCTCTCAGACGCTCTTTCTCGAGCTCAGGAGCGTTATCTTGTTGTAGATGCTGAAAAAGTCGGAAGGCGCGACTTCTGCCTTTTCACCACACTGGAGGATATGACCGCGGCATTCATTAACGAGGACGCAGACCCCCGGACCATCGAGGCCCTCCGCGCCTATACCTCCGTCATTACCGCATAATCCAATTGGCAAGCCATGCTTAAACCCGAACGTCACGAACAATTACTTGAGCTGTGCGCTCAGCGCGGAATGGTCACTGTTGCCCAAGCCGCAACAATCTTTGGTATATCTGAAATGACCGCTCGAAGAGACTTCGATGAGCTCTCGCGACGCGCTGGCGTCATCCGCGAGTACGGTGGCATCCGACTTTCAAGCGGCTCCCCCACTGCCGAAGAGGTCCCGTTTTTTGAAAAGCTCTCAATCCGCTCCCCTGAAAAAGAGCATATCGCACGCACCGCTGTCAACCTCATCAGAGAGCGCGACACCATCTTCCTCGGACCCGGTTCGACTTGCGCTCTCATCGCCCGTGCGCTGCCGCGCATGCGGCTGCGCGTCATCACAAACAGCATCATCGTGCTGAACATGCTCCAGACGCGAAACGATGTGGAGATCTGGGCCCTGGGAGGACAGTATCGCAAACGATCGGGTTCTTTCGTCGGGCCCATCGCCGAAGATGCTCTCGCCCCGCTCGGTATCGACACTTGCTTTATCGGCACCAACGGCGTACTTGCCCAATCCATCTCCTGTTCTAACCTTGAGGAAGGACGCTTACAGGCGCTCGCTTGCGATCGCGCCGCCAAGCGTTACCTTGTCTGCGATTCAAGCAAGATCGGACAGATGGACTTCTTCGGCTTCTACAATCTCGATCAAATGGACGCACTCATCACCGATGCAAATGTCAACGACAAACAGCGTTCCATGGTTCTCGAATCAACTCGCATCATCGTCGCAGAATAGGCCTGTTTTGATTTAGCTGGACACCACAGCAAAGACCCCGATTCGATAAAGCCGAATCGGGGTCTCATTATTCGCATCAAATCGCAAATAGGTCAGCAGCTACTTCTCAGTGTAGACGCTCCCGCCACCGAGATAGGTCTCGACGAGGGATAGGTCGGGGTTGAGGACGACAACCTCACCCACGTAATCGGAGGTGCCGGCACCGGTGAGCACCGCATTGAGGCGACCGTCGCCCATGGCGCGGGCGTCGGCCAGGAACGCCTCGACGGCCTCAAGGTTATCCTTGTAGATGTTCAGCGTGTCAAGCCAAAGCTCGGGAGACGACACGTTGATGTCTGCTTAACTTTGCTCGCTCAGGCTATAGACTTTGCTGGGGATCGATGATTTGCTGCAAGGTGAACTTACCTTGGGACGCGTCGCATTCTTCTTGCGAATCCTCAAAACCGAAGATCATGATGGCGCAGTTGGGGAGTTTTGTTGGGAGCTCAAAGCCCTCTGGGGCTGCGGCCTTGATAAATTGGCGGCTGGCGCTGCCGTGGCTTACTGCTAGGAGGGTTTCGGTGTCCTCGGAGTCCATGAGATTAGTGAGGGTGCCTACCATGCGTTCTTGCAGTGCGCGGCTTCCTTCTCCTCCGAAGGGGACCAGATCCTCGCCTGGATCCCAGACGTCGGTGGGCAGAGCGTCGTGCGGGCCTTCTTCGAAGGTGCCGTAGCAGCGCTCGATGATGCCTTCGCAGGGCTCGGCTGCTGCGTCCGGGCCGAGGAGCTCGCATGCGACGAGCTGAGCTGTGTCCATGGCTCGGCCTAAGGGCGAAGAGACCACTTTGTCGGGGACAACGTCGTGGCTCTTGAGCCATGCGGCTGCCATTCCCGCTTGTTTGCGGCCCAGGTCGGTCAGCGGTGAATCGCAGCAGCCCTGGACCAGCTTTTTGACGTTGAACTCCGTCTGACCGTGGCGGAGTAGATACAGCTTCTTCATGCTCTCCCCTTCTGCATAACCTGCTTTGCCGGCATAGCCTTACTCGTGGGTATGCCCTACGTAGTCTTCGTCGATCGTAATCTTGGCAATCGACTTGGGATATTCCGATTCGACCCGTTGTGCCAGCGCGTGCTTTACGTCTTCGGCACTCATCTGCAGATCCGAGGGACGCACGCAGTCAAAGATCACGTTGGTGTGCGTAGGACCCGGCACGCAGCGCAGGTCATGAATCGAGAGGCGGCTATCGATCTCCTGGGCCATGGCGTGAATGCGCAAGCGCATGCTCGCCACCTTGGGGTCATCGGTCACGATGGGATCGTAGTGAAGCGTAACGATCATGCCGTCTTCGTCCCTAAACGACTGCTCGATGTTATCGAGCGTGTCGTGACTTTCCAACGGGCTGTCCTCGGCCGCCATCTCGGCATGCGCACTTGCAAACTTCCTGCCCGGGCCGTAGTCGTGAACCATCAAATCGTGAACGCCCAAAACGCCGGGATAGCTCATGATCTTGTCTCGAATGTGCTTGACCAGCTTAGGATCGGGCGACTGGCCCAAAAGCGGGCTCACCGTATCCTGGATGAGCTCAAAACCGCTCCAGCCAATATAGGCGCCAACGGCAAGGCCGACCCATGCGTCAAGATTGATGTGCGTCACCTGCGAAACAATCGCACATGCCAGCACGGCGCCTGTGGCAAGGACATCGTTCTTGGAATCCTGCGCGGTCGCATGCAGCGTCTCGGACTCAATGCGATCGCCGAGCTTTTGGTTGAGGGCCGCCATCCACAGCTTTACGACCATCGAAAGCATTAGAACTGCCACCAGGGCAAGCGAGAACTCGACAGGTTCGGGGTGGATGATGCGCTCAAACGAGGACTTAATAAGCTCAAGGCCGATCAGCAGCACGAGCGCCGCCACGACCAGACCCGAGAGATACTCGTAGCGACCGTGGCCGTAAGGATGCTCGGGGTCGGCCGGCTTGCTCGCCAGCTTAAAGCCCAGCACGCTCACGATGTTCGAGCTGGCATCGGACAGGTTGTTCATGGCATCCGCCACAATCGAAACCGATCCCGACAGCACGCCAATTACGCCCTTCGCAGCGCATAGTGCCACATTGGCGAGAATACACACCACGCCCGTCAACGTGCCCACGCGCGCACGGTCGCCCTGCGCACGCTTAACAATCCACTCGACCATCTACATCCGCCCCCACGGTACTACCTATATATCTATTGCTCAAACGGATTGTAGTGTAGCCACTTTGTCCCCCAGATACAAAAAAGGCCGCGACCCACACGGGCCACGGCCTTGGAGCATGGCAAAGGAATCGTCCTTGTGTCGCACAGGTTTACGCGCTTACTTCGGCCACGCTCTTCGAGGTTTCGGGTGAATCGGCTCCGTCCCCCGTCGTCTGTCCCTTCGCCGGCACCACGCCAAAGCAGTAGCTCAGCGCCGCAGACACCGCAAATGCCACACCGCCGGCAGCGCAGCACCACAGCAGGTTCGAGATGCCGCCCGTGGCAAAGCCAATGACCATGAGGACATTCGTCATGCCGATGGTATAGGCCGTAACGTGGCCCACGGCTGCAACAAGGCCTCCGACGGCGCCGCCAATGGCCATGCACGTCAGGCACCTGCCATATTTAAAGCCGCAACCGTACAGCGCCGGCTCGCTTACGCCGCCAAGAACACCCGAGATTGAGTAGCCCAGCATGAGCGCCTTCTCGTCCTTATCCGCAACGCGGAGCGACGCGCCAAAGGGCATGCCCCAAACGGCGAACGTCGCCATCGTCGCGGCAATCAGGATGCACGAATCCGTTCCCACACTCATAAACTGCGCGTACGCAAGCGATAGAACGACGTTGCTGACGCCCGCTATCTTTAGGAACTCCCAGCCCGCGGCAAGCCCCATGAGCGTGAGCAGCGACACGATGCCACCGGAATTGCCAAGCATAAACATAAGCTGGCCCAACAGCATGCCCAGATAGCTGCCCGCCGGTGCCGTAATACACAGCGAAACCGGAACCATGACGAGCATGGTCGCAAACGGAACAAACGAAAACGCCACGGCCCTAGGGATAACGCGCTGAAAGAAACACTCCACTCGCCATAGCACAGGCACCGAGATGAGAACCGGAATAACAGTCGTCGTGTAATCGTTGACCGGCGCAGGAAGCAGACCATACACGGAAGTCATCGATGCCCCCGTCGTCGATGCGGCATCGACAAGCTTGAGTAAATCGGGTGCAATCAATACGCCGCCCAGCATCATGCCCAGCTGCTCCGAGCAACCGAGCTGGCGGGCGGCCGCCCAACCAAGATAAATGGGCAAAAAGTAGTAGCCGGCGTTATAGAGCCAACTGTAGAACAGGCGATAGATATCGGAATCGGCAGACCACAGGCCCAGCATGCCTTCGCCCATAATGACAGCGACGGTGCGGAACAACGCCGCGCAGACAATAAACGGCAGCGCCGACATCATGCTTTTGGACAGATAGTCCACCACGGCCATGGCGTTTGATGAAACCGACGTTGTAAACGAGGTGTTAGAAACTTGTAGCATGGAACGCCTTTCCCAATATGACATGCGGGCTGTCCCTTTGTCACATCGTGCGGTATCGACCGATTGCGCGGTACTTTTCGTAGCGGAGGTTTGTGAGGGTCGCGTCGTCGAGCTGCCCAAGCGTATCGAAGGCATCAAATGCCGAGGACATGACGGCACCGGCGATCTCCTCATGCGACAGGCCCTTATCGTCAACAATGCCGTCGATGATGCCGAGCGCCAGCAGATCGGGGGCCGTGAGCTTAAGCGCCTCGGCGGCCTCATCCGCACGCTCGGTATCCTTCCACAGGATCGACGCACAGGCCTCGGGGCTCACGACTGAATAGGCCGAGCTCGAGAGCATCAGGATGCGGTCGGCCACGGACAGCGCCAGCGCGCCACCAGAGCCGCCCTCGCCTGTCACCACCGAGACAATCGGTGTCTTAAGGCCGCTCATCTCCATGAGATTCTGAGCAATCGCCTCGCCCTGGCCGCGCTCCTCGGCACCGATGCCGCAAAACGCGCCCGAAGTATCGACCAGGCACAGAACCGGTCGACCAAACTTTTCGGCCTGGCGCATAAGGCGACGCGCTTTGCGGTAGCCCTCGGGATGTGCCATGCCAAAGTTGCGACGCATGCGCTCTTTGGTCGTGGTGCCGCGCTCGATGGCGATGACCGTTACGGGGCGCCCGTCTTTCCAGCCAATGCCAGCCACCACAGCGGCGTCGTCGCCAAAGTAGCGGTCGCCGTGCAGCTCCACAAATCCATCCAGGCCCAGCGAGATCATCTCGCCTGCCGTGGCGCGATCTGCCGAGCGGGTCTGCTTGACAATCTCGAGCGCGGTTTTTGGTGCGGCCGAGCGCTTGAACAAGTGTCCCAGCTTTTTGCCGCGGCGACCCGTATGCACGATCTCATGCGGTGCCCCCAGGCCGGGCGCGTGCCCTTCGTGCAGCGCCAGCAGCTCGCCTACCGTGAGCGCAATCTCGCCACGCGGAACAACGGCATCGCAAAAGCCGTGCTCCAGCAAAAACTCGGAGCGCTGGAATCCCTTGGGCAGGCGCTTGTGCATGTTCTGCTCGATCACGCGCGGGCCGGCAAATGCCGTCAGGGCATCGGGCTCGGCCAGGATAATATCGCCCTCCATGGCAAAGCTCGCGGTTACGCCTCCGGTCGTGGGGTCAGTGAGCACCGTGATATACAGGCCGCCCGCCTCGCTATGGCGCCTAACCGCCGCAGAGATTTTGGCCATCTGCATGAGCGAGGTCACGCCTTCCTGCATGCGAGCGCCACCCGATACGGTAAAGCCAACGACCGGCAGTCCCAGCTCGGTCGCACGCTCAAATGTGCGGCAGATCTTCTCGCCCACCACGGAACCCATCGAGCCCATCATAAAGTTGGCGTCCATAAAGAAGAGCGCCGTATCGCAACCGCAGATTTTGCCCTTGCCGCACACAACGGCATCGCGCTCGCCCGAACGTTCGCTCACGCTCTTGAGCTTGTCGACATAGCCGGGAAACGAGAGGAAATCCTCCGACGCCAGATTGGCATCCCATTCCTCAAACGTGCCCTCGTCGACCGTCATGCGCATGCGCGCGCGACCGCTCACGCGAAAGTGTTTGCCGCAACGAGGGCAGACCTCGAGGTTGTCGTGCAGGCGTGCCTCATCGATCACGCGGCGGCACTCCGGACACTTGATAAACACGTGGCGCGCGGGAAGCTCGGCGCACGACTCGGTCATCGGCCCCTCGAGGACGTTGACCGTCTTCGCTTTTCTATTCATCAGCATAGAGATGCCCCATCAGATCGGTGTGGTACATGCCCGACAAGAACTCATCGTTTGCCAGCACGTCGAGCTGCAGTTCGCTGTTTTCGCTCACGCCCTCAATCACGAGCTCGCCCAGGGCCGAGCGCATCTTGCGAATGGCGCCGTCACGCGTGGGCGCACACACGATGAGCTTGCCAAGCATGGAGTCGTAGTACGGCGGAACGTTCGCACCGGTAAACATGGCGGAATCCCAGCGCACGCGCGGACCACCCGGCACACGCAACGCGGTGACCGTTCCGCATGACGGCAGAAAGTCCGGCGTTTCGGCATTGATGCGGCACTCCATGGCGTGGTTGCGGACCGGCATATCCTCCTGCTCAAAGGGCAGAGGCTGGCCGGCTGCCACGCGCAGCTGCCACTTGACCAAGTCGGTATCGGTCACAAACTCCGTAACCGGATGCTCCACCTGCAAGCGCGTGTTCATTTCCATAAAGTAGAAATTGCCGTCGTCCGAATACAGGAACTCGATGGTACCGGCTCCTTCGTAGCCGACGGCACGAGCCAGGTCACGCGCTGCCTTGTGCATGCGAGCACGAATGTCGTCGTGTCCGTCGAGGCACGGCGCGGGGCTCTCCTCGATCAGCTTTTGGTTGCGACGCTGCACCGAGCACTCGCGCTCGCCAAGCGAAAACACATGGCCCTGCTTATCGGCCATAATCTGCACCTCGACATGGTGCGCCGGCGCGACGAACTTCTCCATGTAGCACTCGCCGTCGCCAAAGACGGCCTCGCCCTCGGCACGCGCCTCGATGAACGCCTTTGCCGCATCTTCCACGCGCTCGACCTTGCGAATACCGCGACCGCCGCCACCTGCACGCGCCTTAATGAGCACGGGACAGCCAATGCGCTCGGCCTCGGCCGTTGCCTCCTCGGGGCTTTTGAGCAAATCGCAGCCCGGCACGATGGGCACGCCCGCCGCGGCAGCCGTTCGACGTGCGGCGTCCTTGTCGCCCATGCTGTCGATCACCTTGGCCGAAGGACCAACAAACGCCAGGCCATACTTGTCGCAGTCGCGCACGAAGCTCGCCTTCTCGGAAAAGAAGCCATAGCCGGGATGAATTGCCTTAGCTCCCGACTTTACGGCACAGGTGAGCACGGCATCGTCGTTGAGGTAGCTCTCGGCAAGACGCGGGCCACCGATGCAATACGCCTCGTCGGCAAGCTGCACGTGCAGCGCGTCCGCATCGGCCGTGGAATAAACAGCGACGGTCTTGATGCCCATATCGCGGCACGCGCGGATAACACGGACCGCGACTTCGCCGCGGTTGGCGATGAGCACTTTGTCGAACATGGAGCCTTCCTTAACTTTCGTGCATGAGTGCAAAAGACATATCGGCGCGGCAGCAAACCTCACCGTTGACGCTCGCGGTACCCGTCGCAAAGCGGAACGGCCCGCGCGCACGCGTGATGGAGCACACCAGATCCACCGTGTCGCCCGGGCGCACCGGACGCTTAAAGCGCACCTTGTCCAGACTCGTGTAGAACGGCGTCGCGCCGCGCGCCTCCTCATCGCCCATCAGCAGCACGCAGCAGTTTTGGGCGAGCATCTCGCACTGGATCACGCCGGGGACCACCGGGTTTCCCGGAAAATGCCCCTGCAAAAAGTATTCGTCGCCCGTAATCGTGATCTTGCCGTGGGCCTCGTCGCCCACCAGCTCGGCTTCGTCGAGCAAAAGCATCGGCTCGCGATGCGGTAACAGCTTCTTGAGCTCTTCTTTGTTCATGGATATCACCTATCCGATCCTCATGAGGCAGCTGCCGAACTCCACGAGGTCGCCGTCGGCCACGCAGATCTCGAGCACCTCGCCATCCGCCTCGGCCGTCACCTCGTTGAGAACCTTCATGGCCTCGATGATGCAGAGGGTCTCGCCGGCCTTGACCTTGGAGCCCACGTGCACAAACGGCTCGTCGCCCGGCGCCGGGGCAGCATAGAACACGCCGACCATGGGAGCGGTCACCTCGGTGCCCTTGGGCTCCGGTGCGGCGGCAGGTGTCTGCGCGGCGGGCTCCGGTGCGGCAGGCGCGACTGTGGGAGCTGCAACTGGAGCGGCCATAGCGCTCGGCATGGGCATGGGCACGGCAACCGGCTGTGCGGCGCTCGCGCGCTCGAGTTCGACCGCGGTGCCATCGGGCTCCTCAACGCGTACGCGCGTGAGGCCGCGGTTCTCCATAACATCGGCTATCTCGGCAAGTCTTTTGGAATCCATGCTCTAGCTCCTCGTATATCTACGCAGCGCGATGGCGGCGTTGTGTCCGCCAAAGCCCAGGTTGGTCGAAAGCGCCCAGGTAAGGTCGGCGCGAACCGCGCGATTGGGCGTGTAGTCAAGATCGCAGGCGGGATCGGGCGTGTGGTAGTTAATGGTCGGCGGCACCACGCCCTGCTCGAGCGCCATGGCGCAGGCCATGACCTCGATGGCGCCCGTGGCACCGATCATGTGGCCGGTCATCGACTTAGTCGACGAGACGTGCGCGGCGCGCGCCGCGTCCTCGCCGAGCGCACGCTTAATGCCCGTCGTCTCGGACGAATCGTTGAGCTTGGTCGATGTGCCGTGGGCATTGATGTAGAGACCCTCGGAAGGCTTGACGTCGCCCTCGGTCACCGCCAGCGATATCGCGCGGGCAATGCCGGCAGCCTCGGGATCAGGACTCGTGATGTGATAGGCATCATCGGTGTTGCCGTAGCCCACGACCTCGGCATAAATGTGCGCACCGCGCGCCTGCGCATGTTCCATGCTCTCGAGTACCAGCACGCAGGCGCCCTCGCCCATCACAAAGCCGTCGCGGTCTGCATCGAACGGACGGCAGGCCGTCGCGGGATCGGGGTTGGTGGTCAATGCGCGGCAGGACGTAAAGCCCGCAACGGCATCGGGGATAATTGCAGCCTCGGCGCCGCCCGCGAGGATCGCGTCGGCATAGCCGTGCTTGATGGCGCGGAACGCCTCGCCCACCGCATGGGCCGAGGTTGCGCACGCGGTCACCACGGGCAGGGTCGGGCCCTTTGCCTTGTGGCGGATTGCGATATTGCCCGATGCCATGTTGGGGATCATCATCGCGATCATATAGGGCGATGCGCGGCGGGGACCACGTTCGGCAATCGTATGGACGTTGTCGACGAGCGTCGTCATGCCGCCCACGCCCGAGCCCACGTAGACGCCCAGGCGCTCGCGATCGATGGCGCCTTCGACATCAAAGCCCGCATCGTGCATGGCTTCGTCCGAAGCCGCCATCGCAAACTGAACGCAGGGGTCGAGATGCTTGGCGTCACGCTTGCCAAAGTACTCGTTGCCGTCAAAGCCCTTGACCTCGGCTGCCACCTTGACGGCAAACGCATCGGTATCGAAGTGCGTGATCGGGCCGATGCCGCACGTGCCAGCACACATTGCCGCCCAGGTGGCAAGCGCGGTGTTGCCGAGCGGCGACACGGCACCGATACCGGTGATTGCAACTCTCTGTTCCATCATGGTCTCCTCATCCAAGCCGTTCTTCGGCCCTGGTTTCTACATCGCCATTCCGCCGTCGACGCGTACGACTTCGCCCGTAATGTAGGCAGCCGCATCGCTCACTAAAAATCGCACCACACCGGCCACCTCTTCGGGCTGCGCCATACGCTTAAGGGGAATCTGCTCCTCGGTTACCGTACGCACCTTCTCCGAGAGCTTTGCCGTCATATCCGTCTCGACAAACCCGGGGGCAACCGCGTTCACTCGTACGCCGCGGGGCGCAAGCTCGCGCGCCACCGCCTTGGTCAGGCCGATCACGCCCGCCTTGGAGGCAGCGTAGTTGGCTTGCCCGGCATTGCCCATCAGGCCCACGACCGAGCTCATGTTGACGACGCAACCGCCGCGCTGGCGCATAAAGGTCTTGGTGAGCGCGCGCGTCATGTTGAATGTTCCCTTGAGATTGACGTCGAGCACGCGGTCGAAGGCGTCATCGCCCATGCGCATGAGCAGGCCATCGCGGGTGATGCCAGCGTTGTTGACGAGCGCCCAAATGGAGCCAAAGTCGTTGAGGACCGCTTCCATGCACGCGTTGACGGCAGCGGGGTCGGCCACGTCGCATTGATATGAGCGCGCCGTGGCGCCAGCCGCCTCGCAGGCGTCGCACGTCTCGCGCGCCGCATCGACGCTGCCGGCATAGACGACGGCGATATCGTAGCCATCCTCCGCCAGACCGATAGCGCAGGCGCGACCGATACCCCGCGAGCCGCCCGTGACCAGTGCCACGCGACGTGAGTCGTTGCGCTCGAGCGCGCCGTTGTTCAAGTTGCCCATGTCATTCCTTTCGGGTTACAGCCCTGTGAACTATGCGAGCTCGTCAGCAATAGCTGCGACCTGCTCGACCGTTTCGCACGAATACACACGAACGTCGCTCAGCGTACGCTTGACCAGGCCCGACAGCGTTTTGCCGGGGCCGACCTCAATAAACGTGTCGATGCCTTGATCCTGCAGAGCATGCAGTGTGTCGACCCAGCGCACGGCATGACTCACCTGGTTGGCCAGCACCTCCGATGCCGTCTGGGGGTCCGCCGGATAGGGCGCCGCTGTCATATTTGCCAAAACAGGAATGAGCAACGGGGACGGCGCGTGACCGGCCTCAATATATGCGGCAAGGCCACAGGCCGCCTCGGCCATATAGGGGCTATGAAATGCACCCGACACCGCGACCTTCATGGCGCGGCCGCCAGCCTCTTTTACTAGGACGTCGAGGGTCTGCAGCGCATCGGGCGCTCCGGCCACAACCGTCTGCTGGGGACTGTTGTAGTTGACCGGCCAGCAGTCCTCGCCGGCCTGCGCAGCCAGGTTCTCGACTTGCGCAGCATCAAGTTTGATGACGGCGCGCATGCCGCCGGGGTGACGCTCGGCCGCCGTGGCCATCAATGCCGCGCGCTCACACACGACCTCAAAACCCGCTCGCGTATCGAATGCCCCCGCAAAGGTGAGTGCAGCGACCTCGCCCAGCGAGAATCCCGCACAGGCGGCAGGCACCACGCCGCGCTCGCGCAGGGCGACGGCGACAGCCAAGTCGTGCACGAACACGCAAGGCTGCGTGTTCTCGGTCTGCGAGAGCTCCTCCTTGGAGGCGCTCCGGCACTGCTCGCTCGTCCCCGGGCGCACCTCATCGGCAATGGCGAACACCTCAGCAGCCGCCGGCGATGTCTCGATCAGGTCGACGCCCATCGCGGGGTGCTGGGCACCCTGGCCGGCAAACAAAAACGCTACGCCACCCATGCGCACGCACCCTTCAGGACGTGCTCGGCGCCATCGACCAGGTCGTCAACGATTTCGCGTGCGCTCTGGCGCTCGTTGACCATGCCGGCAATCTGTCCACACAAAAACGAACCCTCTTCGTAGTTGCCGTCCTTGGCGGCCTTACGCAGCGCACCGGTTCCCATAGCACCGAGCTCCTCGGCACTCGCGCCGGAACCCTCGCTCTTGGCATAGGCGTTGGTGAAGGGGCTCTTGAGGGCGCGCACTGGATGTCCCGTCGAGCGACCGGTCGCACGCGTCGAAGTGTCGTTGGCCTTCAGGACCATCTCTTTGTACTGCTCCGAGACGGTGCACTCGTCTGCAACCAGAAAGCGCGTACCCACTTGCACGCCTTCGGCGCCCAGCATAAAGGCGGCCGCCACGCCGCGGCCGTCGGCAATACCGCCGGCGGCCACGACGGGAATGTCAACCGCATCGACGACCTGCGGCACCAGTGCCATCGTCGAGGTCTCGCCAATATGGCCGCCCGATTCGGTACCCTCGGCAACAACCGCCGTGGCTCCACGACGTGCCACGAGGCGCGCCAGCGCCACCGAGGCAACGACCGGGATGACCTTGATGCCCGCCTCGTTCCACGCCTTCATGTACTTGGCGGGATTGCCGGCGCCCGTCACGACGACCGGCACTCGCTCGTCAATCACGACCTGCGCGACCTCGTCGGCAAACGGGCTCATGAGCATGACGTTGACGCCAAAGGGCTTATCCGTCTTGGCGCGCAGCTCATGAATCTGGTCGCGAAGCCAGTTGGCGTCGGCGTTCATGGCCGCGATGATGCCTAAGCCACCCGCCTCGGACACTGCGGACGCCAGCGAGGCATCGGCAATCCAGGCCATACCGCCCTGGAACACGGGCTTTTCGATGCCGAGCAGATTGCAGAGAGGAGTCTTGAGCATCTCTACTTCTCCAATGCCGCCTCGACCGTATCGGCGAACTCGCCGACCGTCTTGGGGTTCTCCTCGGTATCGAGCTGGATGCCAAACTCGTCCTCGACGGCAACGAGGATCTCGACGGTGCCCAGGCTGTCGAGACCAATCTCCTCGAGCGTGGACTCGGGCTTCATCTCGACATCGTCAAGACCGGCGGTCTCGCGGATAACGTCGCAAACGCGCTC
Organism: uncultured Collinsella sp.; assembly: GCA_965141565.1. Lineage (GTDB taxonomy): Bacteria > Actinomycetota > Coriobacteriia > Coriobacteriales > Coriobacteriaceae > Collinsella. Next base: position 23,052 of record CBCSNQ010000017.1, read on the forward strand.
GAAGGTCTTCTGATCTGCCATGGTAGTTCTCCTTTGTTTGTGCCCTAGGGGCGTTTTTATTTCCTATGTGCGACTACTTCCAACGAAGCAGATAGCCACCTATATCCAGACCGGCGCCAAATCCAACCAAGGCGATGGTGTCGCCTGTGTGAAGTGCACCGGCGTTTGCCAGCCGGTCGAGGGCAAGCGGAATGCATGCGCTCGAAATGTTGCCGGTCTCGCGCAACGTGCGAACCACGCGCTCGTCCGGCACGCCCAGGCGCTTGACCGCCTGGCTCAGGATTCGTTCGTTAGCCTGATGGAATACAAAATGATCGATGTCTTCGACCAAAATGCCCGCATCGATCGCAAGCTTATGGACCGTGTCGCAGATGGCGTTGACGCCGAACTTGAACACGCGGCGGCCGTTCATGGACAGCACGCTCGCGCTATCTGCGGAAGCCTTAAACGGCGAGATACCGACCAGACCGGGAACGCGCAACGTCTCGACGTCGGGCGCCGTCGAAAGCTCAACGGCAAGGGGGTTGTCTCCCCCAGCTTCAATCACTGCGGCGCCTGCCCCATCGCCAAAAAGCACGCAGGTGGCACGGTCGGTCCAGTCGAGCGCGCGCGTCATCTGCTCGGCAGCAACAACAAGCACGCGCTCGGCACGGCTGCGGGCGATATAGCCCTCGGCGACATCGAGCGCAAATACGAAGCCGGCACAAGCCGCCGAGACATCGAAGGCAGGGCACGTCGCGCCAAGTCGCTCAGCAACGGCACACGCCTCGGCGGGAACAAGGTGGTCACCCGTCGTCGTCGAGCAGACGATCAGATCCAGCTGGCTCGCGTCGATTCCGGACACCTGGAGTGCCCGCTCGCTCGCCGCTACGGCAAGGTCGTCAAGTGACTCGGTGGTGCAGACGTGGCGGCTCTTGATACCTGTGCGAGTAAAAATCCACTCATCCGAGGTATCGAGGAACTCAGACAGCTCGTCATTGGAAACGCTGCGCTCAGGAAGCGCCGAGCCTGTTCCAAGAATCGTGAAACCCATCACTAACCTCCTTTGAGTTGTTGACGTGTTTACATCGACCAAGAGAGGATAACGCATTTCAGTCTTTGTTGACGTGTTAACATTAAATTGTCCAAATGCGACAAAGGCTTCACATTGTGTCTATCTCTCGACACCATTGCGCGATTGCCTTATTTACTTAGGAGGTAGCAGCTGTTATGGATTCTCGTTTAACGATAGTCGACGTAACCGGATCGACCAACGATGACCTGCTCGAAGCAGGAAAACAGGGAGCGCCGCACGGCACAGGACTTGCCGCCCGGGCTCAAACAGCAGGGCGCGGCCGGCGCGGGCACAAGTGGGACTCAACCGTCGGCAACTTATTGCTTTCGCTTGTCCTGCGCCCATGCGTTAATCCTGCAAAGTTCTCTGGTCTTGCCGCCGTCAGCGGCCTAGCGGTGCTCGAAGCACTCGAAAAGCAGGGTCTTGCAAACGAGATTCGCCTTAAATGGCCCAACGACCTTGTCGCGCGAGGACGCAAGCTCGGCGGCATTCTGGTCGAGGCCGCACGCGATAACGAAGGCAAACCTTTCGCCGTCTGCGGCATTGGCGTCAATGTGAACTATGTGCCCCAAGAGGTGCCCGATGGCGGCCTGCCGGCAATCGGTCTCTCGGACCTTAACGAAAACGTTCCTGCCGTCGACATGCTCCTCGATGAGGTCTATCACGCAGTCGTGAACGCTGTAGATGCGTGGGCAGAACGCCTCAACGCCATGGAAGAAGACGCCGGACCGCTCGCGCCCGTCCGCGATGACTATGTCGGTCACCTCAATTGGATCGGGGAGCACGTTATCGCCCGCTCCCCCGCTGGAGACGAGCTGGCACGAGGCATATTTAGAACGGTCGACGATTGCGGCCGCGCATGCATTGAGACCGAGAGCGGCTTGTGCGTCTTCCACTTCGAAGAAGCATCCTTGCGCCCCCTGAGCGAATAGGGCGCCGCAGCCGTCGGCTCGGCAGACGAATTCGCTATCCCAAAATCTAAACTCAAAACAAAAGGGCCCCGCTACCGTAACGGCAGCGGGGCCCTTTAAGCTATGAGCGATATCGCTTAGAGCTTGATGTCGATGTCGACGCCAGCGGGGAGGTCGAGACGCATGAGCGAATCAACGGTGCCCGAGGTGGGGTCGAGGATGTCGATGAGGCGCTTGTGGGTGCGCATCTCGAACTGCTCACGGGAGTCCTTGTTCACGTGCGGCGAGCGGATAACCGTGTACAGGTTGCGCTCGGTGGGCAGGGGGACAGGACCGGAAACGCGAGCGCCGGTCTTCTGAGCGGTCTCGACGATGAGCTTCGCGGACTGATCGACGACCTCGTGATCATAGCCCTTGAGGCGAATGCGGATCTTCTGGGTAGCCAACTTAAACCTCCAAAGAGTGCGAGAGATGTTCTCGCAGGATTACGTAACAGGGAGCTCGAACTTAGGCGTTCTTGCTCATGACCTCGTCCACGATGGACTTGGGCGCAGGCTCATAAGAGTCGAACTGCATCGTGTAGGATGCACGGCCCTGGGTCTGGGAGCGAAGGTCGGTAGCGTAACCGAACATCTCGCCCAGCGGCACCTTGGCACGGATGAGCTTACTGTTCTTGCGATCCTCCATGCCCTCGATCTTGCCGCGGCGACCGGAGAGGTTGCCCATAACGTCGCCCATGTACTGCTCGGGGGTCTCGACCTCGACAGCCATGATCGGCTCGAGCAGCTGCGGGTCGGACTTCTTGAGGGCGTCCTTGATAGCCATGGAACCGGCGATCTTGAAGGCGGCCTCGGAGGAGTCGACCTCGTGGTAAGAACCGTCGAACAGGGTGACCTTAACGTCGAGGACCGGGAAGCCGGCGATAACACCGGTGTTCAGGGCCTCCTGGATGCCCTTGTCGATGGACGGGATGTACTCCTTGGGCACGACGCCGCCGACGATAGCGTTGACGAACTCGTAGCCGAAGCCCTCCTCCATCTTCTCGAGCTTGATGACGGCGTGGCCGTACTGACCGCGACCGCCGGACTGACGGACGAACTTGCCCTCAGCCTTCTCGACGTCGTGACCAGCGGTCTCGCGGTAGGCAACCTGGGGCTTACCAACGTTAGCGTCAACCTTGAACTCACGGAGCAGACGGTCGACGATGATCTCGAGGTGCAGCTCGCCCATGCCGGCGATGATGGTCTGGCCGGTCTCGTGGTTGGTGGACACCTGGAAGGTCGGGTCCTCCTCGGCGAGCTTGGTCAGAGCCAGGGACATCTTGTCCTGCTCGGCCTTGGTCTTGGGCTCGATGGCAACGTCGATAACGGGCTTAGCGAACTCGATCTTCTCGAGGACGATCTCCTTGCCCTCGGCGCACAGGGTGTCGCCGGTGGTGGAGTTCTTGAAGCCGACGCAAGCGACGATGTCGCCGGCGGCAGCGTCGTCACGGTCGATACGCTCGGCGGCGTTCATCTCGAGGATGCGGCCGAGGCGCTCGCGCTGACCGTTGGAAGCGTTGACAACGTAGGAGCCGGACTCGGCGCGGCCGGAGTAAACGCGGACGTAGGTGAGCTTACCGACGAACGGGTCGGTCATGATCTTGAAGACCAGGCCGGAGAAGGGCTCGTCGAAGGAAGGATGACGCTGAATCTCCTCGCCGGTGTCCGGATCGGTACCGGTGACGGCCTCAACGTCGAGCGGGCTGGGCAGGTAGTCGACGACAGCGTCGAGCAGCTCCTGAACGCCCTTGTTCTTGTAGGCGGAGCCCACGAAGACGAGGTTGAGCTCGTTGGCCAGAACGCCCTTACGCAGAGCAGCCTTGAGCTCCTCGACGGTGAAGTCCTCCTCCATGAGGATCTTCTCCATGAGCTCGTCGTCAAAGCTGGCAGCAGCGTCAAGGAGCTCCTCGCGCTTGGTGGCAGCGATGTCGGCAAACTCAGCCGGGATCTCGTCCATCGGCTCGGGGTAGGTCATGCCCTTCTCGTCGGCCTTGAAGTCCCATGCAGTCATGGTGACCAGGTCGATGACGCCCCAGAAGTTGTCCTCGGCGCCCATCGGGACCTGAGCGGCCACGGCGTTAGCGTCGAGACGATCCTTCATGGTCTCGATAGCGTTGAAGAAGTCAGCGCCCACGCGGTCATACTTGTTGATGAAGGCGATGCGGGGGACGTTGAAGGTGGAAGCCTGACGCCAAACGGTCTCAGACTGGGGCTGAACGCCGGCAACGGCGTCGAAGACGGCGACAGCGCCATCGAGGACGCGCAGGCAGCGCTCGACCTCGGCGGTGAAGTCAACGTGGCCCGGGGTGTCGATGATCTGGATGCGGTAGTCCTTACCGTCCTTGTTCCAGAAGCAAGTGGTAGCAGCGGAGGTAATGGTTACGCCGCGCTCCTGCTCCTGAACCATCCAGTCCATGGTGGCAGCGCCCTCATGGACCTCACCGATCTTGTGGGTCTTACCGGTGTAGTAAAGAATACGCTCGGTCGTGGTGGTCTTACCGGCATCGATGTGGGCCATGATGCCGATGTTACGGGTATCGGAAAGCTTGTACTTAGGCTTAGCCATGTTAGTTCCTTACCTTAACTTACCAACGATAGTGAGAGAACGCGCGGTTGGCCTCGGCCATCTTGAAGACGTCCTCACGCTTCTTGACGGAAGCGCCCAGGCCGTTGGAAGCGTCGAGGATCTCGTTGGCGAGACGCTCGGCCATGGTCTTCTCCTTGCGAGCGCGGGAGAAGTTGACGATCCAGCGGATGCCCAGAGCGGTGGAACGACGGGAGTTGACCTCCATCGGGACCTGATAGGTAGCGCCACCGACACGCTTGGGCTTAACCTCGAGCGTGGGCTTGACGTTGTCCATAGCCTTCTTGAAGGTAGCGAGAGCGTCGCCACCCTCGGACTTCTCGGCAACGATCTCGAAAGCGGTGTAAACGATGCGCTCAGCGGTGGCCTTCTTGCCGTCAAGAAGGACCTTGTTGATGAGCTGAGTCACCAGGCGGTTGTTGTAAACGGCGTCAGGCTGAACCTCACGACGATTAGCTGCTGCACGACGCGGCATGTGAAATCTCCTTAAGTGTCTACCGTGCGGCGCTTAGGCGGCACACGGCGAAAGTATCAAAACGTTATCTGGCTTATTTAGCCTTGGGGCGCTTAGCACCGTACTTGGAACGGGCCTGCATACGGTTCTGGACCGGAGCAGCGTCGTAGGCGCCACGGATGACGTGATAACGGACACCAGGGAGGTCACGGACACGACCGCCGCGGACGAGCACGATGGAGTGCTCCTGCAGGTTGTGGCCCTCACCCGGGATGTAAGCAGTAACTTCGATGCCGTTGACGAGGCGAACACGGGCAACCTTACGAAGAGCCGAGTTCGGCTTCTTGGGGCTCGTGGTGAAGACGCGGGTGCACACGCCGCGCTTCTGGGAGTTGTGCTGCAGAGCAGCGTTCTTGGACTTCTTGGGCACGGAACGACGGCCCTGGCGAACCAGCTGGTTAATAGTAGGCAAAGCGTACTCCTTCTCGAATGATTCCAGCTTTCTGTAAAGTGCAACGGCTTGAATCGAGGGGTCAGCATCCCCCTACGAAACACGCAGTTCGATAGGATACGTGGCGTTAGCTGTGCCGTCAACAGACCACGCCGCCGGGCGTATCCCAAAATAGGCACATTTCTGCAAAGCCTACACAAAAGGAATCCCCTTCTGTGCGCGGGGGCGGATTCCCGGTCCGGGCGGCCCGCTGTTTAAGTTTGCTGCTCTACAGTCCTGCGCAAGACGGAAAGCACATTAAGTGCTTTCCTTTGCGTGCGGAACTCGCGACAAACTTAAACAGCGGGCCGCCCGGACCGGGAATCCGACGTGCTCGTCGGGGCAACGTTCCCTACCAAAAAGGGACAGGTTTATTTTGGTCGGTTTTATCTGGGGAAACGTCGCGCTCCAGCGGTAATCTGCTCTCATCTGTCGCATGGAAATCGGCGGCGTTTCCATTTAACGCAAAAGAGGCCGCTTCCCCTAGTAGGAAGCGGCCCCAAATCTTACGAATAGACGATGGTAAAGGGTACTTCTGTTTCGGTCTCTCCTGTTGACGTGCACCTCGTGCCCTCAAGCGTTACTGAGACCACCTGGTCGACATCAATCAACTTCGTTGGCACCCAGATGTTCTCTCCGCTATTGCGCGCATAAGAAAAATATAAGTTGAACACCCCTGCGTCGTCATCTTCGATAGTCTGCTCCGATCCATCCTTGTAGCTGACGGTCAGCTTATTATCAACTGCTTCATAGCCCAGATCATCGATGTGCGTCTGGATGGAAAACGGGCTAATCTCAAGAGTCGAGTCATCGGAGCGGAGTTCCTTTGTATCGACGTACGCTCCAACGCTAAACTCGGGCGTCGATGCCTCGAACGGCTTCGCATCCTCGCCTTCGCCCTCGGTCCACGAGATATTCCAGGTGACCGCATGTTGAAAACCTCGCTCGCGATCCATAGAAGCAAAGTACATCGTGCCATTAATGACAGTATCGCTTGATGTGTCCTTATCAATGGTGCAGCGTGTGTCAGCCCATTCCTCGCCGAACTTCATATCGGGCGTGCCGATGCCCTGTTCTTCTTCACCATAAAGAACAAGTTCGCCGATCTCTGCTGCCGGCTTGTAGCAGTTAACACCATTTGGATTGGACAACGTAAACGTCACGGCACCGCAACCGTTTTTATCGATAGCCATATCATGAATGTCGAGTGTATAGCCGTTGCCCTCGACGGACAGATTGACCTTCTGGACTGTGCCCTCCAGGCTTTGGGGCGCGATACCATCACCAAACTCTCTGGTGTAGGTATATTTAGTCCCCGACGAGCCACCTTGAGTCCAGGTAATGGACTCTCCGTTGCCATGGTTTCCCCAGGCAGAGGCAAAATAACTGGAATTGACGACGGCGTAGGCGACCCCTCCGGTCGCCAGCACTCCGGCAAGGCATCCGATCACGGCAACATACAGAGGCTTCGCGTGACCCTTTCGGCGAAGCGGCTCACCAGCAGCGGCATAAAGAACACGGTCAGCAAGATCGCTATCGGCTTGGACGGACTCGAAGGCCTGCTTGATTTGATTGGATTTCACGGTCGCCCTCCTCTAGGATGAACTTGAGTTTCGATCTGCCGCGAGCTAAACGCGTTCGAACTGTCGCGGCTGGTACGTGCAGCAACTCGGCAATCTCTGAAGTCGAGAAGCCCAGATAGTAATAGAGCACGATGGGGATACGGAATCGTTCCGGAAGCCGCATGACATCTGACAGGACGGCCTTGGTCTCATCCTGCCCTGTCGAAAGCGACTCGGCCAGGTTCTCAATATCCTCCACACGCCTCCATGGCTTTCGAAAGAGCGATTTGCATTCATTGATCGTGACCCGGATAAGCCATCGACGAAGATGTTCCCAACTTTCAAAATGTCCATCGCTTTTAAGCAGCTTAAGAAAGACATCCTGGGCAACATCGTCGGCGTCGGCACGATCGCGCAGGTACGTCAATGCGATTCGAAACACGACATCACGGTGATCCTCGACCGCCTGTCTAAATGCTTGTTCTTCCATAATCACCTCCCGGTGACGTTAATGATTCTTGCTGAGGCCCTCACCATAGATACGCTCTTACCGGACGAAATGTTTCAAATTCAAGCAGGAATAACCTACCAAAACAAACCTGTCCCTTTTTGGCAAAAGGAATCCCCTTCTGTGCGCGGGGGCAGATTCCCGGAACGGGCCGCCCGCTGTTTAAGTTTGCTGCTCTACAGTCCTGCGCAAGACGGAAAGCACATTAAGTGCTTTCCTTTGCGTGCGGAACTCGCGACAAACTTAAACAGCGGGCGGCCCGTTCCGGGAATCCTACGTGCTCGTCAGGGCAACGTCCCTCGACAAAAAAGACCCGCTTCCCTGTTGGGAAACGGGTCTTTGGAAGGGCGGTTAACGTACTAGGAAATTATTCCTCGTCGTTGTCCTTGGCCTCTTCGGCGTCGTCGGTGTCCACGAGCTGGTTGA
>CBCSNQ010000018.1:0-27596 GCA_965141565.1 uncultured Collinsella sp.
ATCGGTGCGTTTATTGCGAGTGCGCTGCAGAATGCCCTGGGTAAGCCTATCGCGATGGTGGTCCTGTTGGGTCTGGCCGTCGTTGGTTTTGTCATCATCGGCTTTTCGGTGGGTGGCGTGCTGCGCTCTGCTCGCGACCGCGCGGCCGATTTTGCCGAGCGCCGTCGTGCCGATGTTAACGCGAGCCCGTGGGGTGACGACGAAGCCCTGTCGGTGCCCGGCGTTGCCCGTCCGCACCTGAGCATTCTTCGTCAAAAGGGCTCCGATGCTGCCGTGACCACGGTCATGGGCAACGATGTGGACCCGGTTTTGGACGATGACGACGAGGACGAGGATCCGTTTGTCGACGTATCCGATGCCGTGGAGGCCGAGCGCGCTAAGACGACGCTGCTGCCGCGCCGTCATGTCAAGAAGGGCAAGGCCACGCCCAAGTTGAATACAAGCGAGCCCGACCCGTCTTGGTCCGATAGCGAGATTGAGCTTACCGAGGGCGATGACGAGGACGACGAGGCTCCGATTGAGACCGCAAAGACAACTTTGCTGCCGCGTCGCCATGCTAAGCGCGAACAGGTAACCGGCCAGCTTTCGATGGAAGACGACCCCGATAAGATCGACGAGTCCGAGCCGCCGTTTGCCGTGAATCCTGTCTCGGCAACACCTCAGATTCCCGACTTCTTGAAGCATCCCAAGGTTGCCGATACGGCTGTCGCGGGCGCTGCCGAGGCGCCTACTCCTAGCGATGGGGGAGCGGTCAATGCCCCCGCGGATAACGAGGGCGAAGAAGAGGACGGCCTCAAGCTTCCGCCGCTCGAGATCCTGCACGCCAACCCGCAGTCGGCGTCCTCCGCGTCATCTGACAAGGAGCTGGAACAGACTGCCGAGTCACTGCAATCCACCTTGCTTGAGTTTGGCCGCAGTGCCCGCGTGGTCGGCTGGATCGCCGGCCCCACGGTGACGACCTTTAAGCTGCAACCTGGCGAGGGCGAGCGCGTGAGCAAGATTTCGAGCCTCGAGGACGATATCGCGCTTTCGCTCGCTGCTCAGTCGGTGCGCATCTTTGCCCCGATCCCCGGTACCTCGCTTGTGGGTATCGAGATTCCCAATCGCAAGCGCCAGAACGTCAACCTGGGCGACGTGCTTCCCTATGTGAAGGGCGGTCCGCTCGAGCTGGCCATCGGTCGAGATGCCGAGGGCACGCCGGTCGTCGCTGACCTCGCCAAGATGCCCCACCTGCTGATCGCCGGCACGACCGGTTCTGGTAAGTCGGTGATGATCAATTCCATCATCACGACCCTGCTCATGCGAGCCCTTCCCGAGGACGTTCGCCTGATCATGGTCGACCCCAAGCGCGTCGAGCTTGCGGGCTATAACGGTTTGCCGCATCTCTATGTGCCCGTGGTGACCGAGCCCAAGCAGGCCGCGAGCGCTCTGCAATGGGCCGTGTCCGAGATGGAGCGTCGCCTGAAGGTCTTCGAGCGCCTTAACGTGCGTAAGATCTCGACCTACAACGAAAAGCAGGCCGCCGGCGAGTTTGAGCATTACGATAACCCGCCGCAAAAGATGCCCTACCTGGTCATCATCATCGACGAGCTCTCGGACCTGATGATGGTCGCCGGTAAGGATGTCGAGGCCTCGATCGTACGTATTGCACAGCTGGGCCGTGCCGCCGGTATTCACCTCATCGTGGCTACGCAGCGTCCGAGCTCCAACGTGGTGACGGGCCTTATCAAGGCTAACATTACCAACCGTATCGCCTTTAACGTCGCCACGGGTATCGACTCGCGCGTCATCATCGACCAGATGGGTGCCGAAAAGCTCACCGGTTTGGGCGACATGCTGTTCTCCAAGGTCGACTGGGGCAAGCCTCGCCGTATCCAGGGCTGCTTTGTCTCGGACGACGAAATCAACGAGATTGTCGAGTTCGTCAAGTCGCAGAGCGAGCCCGACTACCACGAGGAGATTCTGTCTGCCGTGGCGCCCGCTTCCATGTCCATGGCGGGTGGCGGCGGCATTGTCCGCACCGGAGTCGCCGAGCCGCAAGACGATGATCCGCTCATCTGGGAAGCCGCCCATATTGTGGTGGATTCGCAGCTTGGCTCCACATCTGGCCTGCAACGTCGTCTGAAGGTTGGCTATGCGCGTGCCGGGCGTATTATGGACATGCTGGAAGAAAAGGGTGTCGTCGGTCCGCCCGACGGTTCCAAGCCGCGCGAGGTCCTGTTGGACGAGGAGGGGCTTGCCGCGCTGGAATCTGTCGACGCCGAGATGGCACGTGAAGATCGTGAGTTTGGAGGATTCTGATGGCTGCACGCTTTGGTGACATGCTGCTCGAGCAGCGTCGCCGAATGGGCCTTTCCATTCAGCAGGTCGCCAACACCATCAAAATCAGGCCGCAGATCATCGAGTTTTTCGAGACCGGTAACTTTGCTTCGATGCCGCCGCGCGGTTATGCGCAGGGCATGATTTCGAGCTATGCTCGCTTTTTGGGCCTCAATCCGCGCGAGGTCGTCAATGCCTACTTTGACGACCTGATGGCATACGAACGCGAGACGTCCCAGCAGGGCGGTCGTTTTCAGGACGCCGCCGGCTACGTCAATTCGCGTTCCTCGGTGGACAACGGGCGCTTCCTGATGGTTCAGGGCGGTCGTTCGACCCGCTATGGACAGCGTCCTCAGCAGGCCGGTTATATTACCGAGACGGGTTCAGGCGAGGAGATTCGCTCACAGCGTGACCGGTTCCGCAGTACGCCGATGCCCGAGGACCGTGCGCTTCCCGCTGCCCGCGGCGTGGCGCGTGACCCTCGTGCCGGCTACGGCGACGGTGGCTATTCCGATCGCGGTTACCGTGGTGCCTCTACGGGACGCTCTCGCGGTGGCTATGCGGATGCCGATACCACGCAGGTGACGCCGCGTCTTCGCTCTCAATCACAACCGTATGGCCAGCGCTCCTCGGCTTCGCGTTCGGGCCAACGTGGCTATCAAGGCCGCGGTGAACTTGCGCCCCGCTCGGGTCAGCGCAGCCTTCAGGGCCAGGGCGGCTATCGCGGCCGTTCCGATAGCAATCGCGGTCGTATGCCTCAGGGAAGCGGCCGCAGCAGTTCCGGTCGTGGACGCGGCGGATCACGTACTCCTCAAAACAACGAGCTCGATCCGCGTATCGTCTACGCCGGCATCGGCGCCGTTGCGCTGCTGTTGATTGTGCTCATCGTGGTGCTTCTGCGCGGTTGCGCATCTTCGGCGCCCGAGAACACGCCCGAGACGCCCACTGCTACCAAGATGACGACCAAGAAGTCTTCTAAGAAGACCGAAACGGTCGACGAGGATGAAGACACCGATGAGGCGACGGATGAGTCGACTGATTCGGACGCTACCAAGACGACGGCCAAGAAGGAAGAGAACGAGGTCACGAAGGTTAAAGTCTCCGTTGCCAAGGGAAAGACCGCGTGGATTGAGGTCAAGGTTGACGGCAAGTCGGTCTATGGCGCCCAGGCGACTGGCCCCTTTGAGCAGGAGTACACGCCCGAGTCTTCGATCGAGATCACCACGTCCAAGCCTTCCGATGTCACCGTTACCAAGAACGGTGAAAAGGTTCGTTACGATACCAAGACCTCGGGCGTGGCGCGTGTGACGATCACCGTTCCCAAGAAGGAGACGTCTGATTCCGAGAATGGTGAAAGTTCTGATGGTACCGACACCACCGATGGTACCGATACCACCGACGGTACCGATGCCCAGTCCACGGATGGCGCCGATACCGCAACTGACGGTCAGACACCCACCGATTCTACCGACAATTCGTACGATAGCTACTAGGCCGCTCGTACGCGAAAGGAAACATCATGGCTAAAGATTCCAGCTTCGACGTCGTGTCCGAGGTCAACATGCAAGAGGTCGACAACGCCTTCCAGCAGACCACGCGCGAGATTTCCCAGCGCTATGACCTTAAGGATTCCGGCGCCACGATCGAGCTTTCGAAGGGCGACAAGCTCTTTACGATCAACGCCCCGGCCGACTTTGTCTCCAAACAGATTGTCGACGTGCTGAGCTCCAAGCTCATCAAGCGCGGCATCGACCTCAAGGCTGTCTCGTGGGATGCTCCGCAGGCGGCATCGGGCGGCACCGTGCGCGTGCTCGGCCGTATCGTCGAGGGTATCGACCAGGCGACCGCCAAGAAGATCAACAAGGACATCAAGGATCAAAAGCTCAAGGTCAAGGTGACCATCGAGGCCGACAAGCTGCGTGTTTCCTCTGCTTCGAAGGACGCGTTGCAGACCGTGATTCAGTTCCTGCGCGACCAGGACTACGGCCAGCCGCTGCAGTTCACCAACTACCGCTAATATCAATCGAAAGGACCGCTCTCCAACATGGATACACCGTTGGGCTCCGTGCTCTACATCACCCTCGGGTGCGCTAAGAACGAGGTTGACACCGACCGCATGCGTTCTCTTTTGACCGCCGCGGGCTACGAGGAGGCATTCGACCCGCAGGATGCCGATATCGCCATCGTCAATACTTGCTCGTTCCTCGCCTCCGCAACGTCCGAGAGCATCGAGACCACGCTCGAGCTCGCCAACGAGGTTCAGGACGGCGTTCGTTCTTGCCCCATCGTCATGTGCGGCTGCGTGCCGTCGCGCTATGGCGATGACCTGCCTGACGAGCTGCCCGAGGTCGCTGCCTTTGTGAAGGCCGACGAGGAAGACGGCATCGTGTCGGTCATCGATGGCGTGCTGGGTGTCGAGCGTGAGATTGCAGCCTATATCCCGCAGGTCAAACGTACCGTCGAGGGTGCTGTCGCCTACGTCAAGATTTCCGATGGCTGCAACCGCTTCTGCAGCTTCTGCATGATTCCCTACATCCGCGGCCGCTATCATTCGCGCAATGCCGAGAGCATCATCTCCGAGGTGCGCGACCTGGTTGCCGGCGGTGTGCGCGAGATCGTGCTGATCGGCCAGGACACGGGCATCTGGGGTACCGACTTTGCCGACGAGGACGTCGCCGATGGCTCGCCGCGCAATCTGGCGCAGCTGCTGCGTGCCGTCGCCGAGGCCGTGCGCCCGCACAACGTCTGGGTCCGCGTGCTCTATCTGCAGCCCGAGGGCATGACTGACGAACTCATCGAGACGATTCGCGATACGCCCGAGGTGCTGCCCTATATCGATATCCCCGTGCAGCACTGCGACGCGCGCATTCTCAAGGCCATGCGTCGCTCCGGTTCGCGCCAGGAGCTCGAGGATCTGTTCCGTGACCTTCGCGAGCGCATCCCCGGCATCGTGATTCGTTCCACGGCCATGGTCGGCTTCCCGACCGAGACCGACGACGAGTTCCGCGATCTTATCGACTTTATGGACACCGTCGGCTTTGACTACACGAGTGTCTTTGCCTACTCGCAGGAGGAGGGCAGCCTGGCCGCTAAGATGGAGGGTCAGGTCGACGAAGAGGTCAAGCTCGAGCGCGCCCAGGAGGCCATGGACCTGGCCGAGTCGCTCGGTTTTGCCGCCACCGCCGCACATGTGGGCGAGCGCGCCCAGGTAATCGTCGACGGTATCGAAGAGACCGAGGATGGCGCCGAGCTGATCGGCCATGCCTGGTTCCAGGCGCCCGATTCCGATGGCGCGGTGCATCTGGACGCCAGCGAGGCGTCCGTGGGCGATATTCTGACCGTCGAGTTTACCGATAGCTTCTGCTATGAGCTTATCGGTCATGTTGTGGAGTAGGAGAGCGTCGTGGCTAACGAGAGCAATAAGGAACTGACGAGTGTCTGGACGCCCGCCAACATCGTGACGTGCGTTCGCATCGTCTTTATCCCGGTGTTCATGATCGTGTCGGCGCTTTCTCACACGAGTGTTGCCGGTACGGATTGGAGCACCTTCGACGGCCCGCTCGCCGCCGCTGCCTTCATTCTGTATGTGATCCTGTCGTGCACCGATAAGGTCGACGGTTATCTGGCGCGTTCGCGCAACGAGATCACCGACTTCGGTAAATTCTTGGACCCCATCGCCGATAAGCTGCTCGTGTTTTCGGCCCTGCTGCTGTTCTTGGATTTTGGCGCGGTGACCGTGTGGTCCGTGTTCATTATCCTGTTCCGTGAGCTGCTGGTGAGCGCCCTTCGCATGGTCGCGAGTGCGGCCGGTGTGGTCGTTGCGGCCGATAAGCTCGGCAAGTACAAGACGGCAACCACGATGGTCTCCATTTGCGGTTACCTGTGCGTTTTTGCTATGGCCGGCTTGCACCTTGGCCCGGTGGCGCTGACGCTCGGCATCTACTCGGTGTCGCGCTTCCTGTACGCCGTTGCCGTTGTCCTGACCGTTATCTCGGGCGCCCAGTACTTCTGGAACTGCCGCAAGATCGTCTTTTCGGTCTAGGTCCTGGTGGGTATGACGGACTCTTTTGAGCAGATTTCCGCACACAACGAGGAGCTGGCGCGCGATATTGTCGAGCGCGCGAGCGCTCGGGGCGTGACGGTTTCGACGGCTGAGTCGCTGACGGCGGGTATGATCGCATCGACGATTGCCGATATCCCGGGCGCCTCGGCGGTGCTGCGTGGCGGTGCGGTGACCTATTGCGATGAGATTAAGCATCGCGTTCTTGGTGTTGAGCAGGAGACGCTCGACCGCTATACCGCGGTGTCGCATCAGACCGCGCGCGAGATGGCGGCGGGTTCGCTGGAGCTGTACCAGAGCGATATTGCAGTGAGCGCAACGGGTTATGCCGGCCCCGGCGGTGGCACTGAGGACGATCCGGCGGGCACTTTCTATATTGGCTGGGCGCATCGTTCCGCCGATGGGGGCGTGCCGGTCGTGGACTCTGTGCGCTGCCACTATGAGGGCGACCGTTCGTGTGTTCGTGCCCATGCGGTCACGGAGGCATTGGGTCGCATTGCCCTTGTGCTCAACTCTATGGAATAGACGTGTTTTAAGGGGCCTCCGAGCCCCTTAATTGTGGAGATAGGGACCTTAGGCTCATTTGGCGTTTGTGCTGGTTGTAGATGTATTTTTGCCTGCCTTGTTCATATTTGGTCCTTTGTGGTCAAGCATTTGGTCAGTGTTTGGTCGGCGTTTGGTTGGGTTTTGGAAAGACCGCCTGCATATGATTGGCCTGAACGGTTGACCACGAACAGCCGTTCGTTTATTATCGATGCAGGTTGTTAAGAGGAGGGCTATTCATGGCCAAGAATTCAGGTCCCGTACGTACCGTTCATGCTCGCACGACGGGTAAAGAGCGCGATGAGATGATCGCCGCCACCAAGGCCGAGATCGAGAAGAAATTCGGCCAGGGTTCCATCATGAGGTACGGCGACGGTGGTCCCGAGCTCGAGGTCGAGGCCATTCCCACGGGCGCCCTGGCCCTCGATGCCGCGCTGGGTATCGGCGGCGTGCCGCGCGGCCGTATCGTCGAGATTTACGGTCCTGAGTCCTCCGGTAAGACGACGCTTTCGCTCGAGATCCTGGCCGAGGCCCAGGCAATGGGTGGCGTTGTGGCATTTATCGATGCCGAGCACGCGCTCGATCCCACGTATGCCGCGCGCATCGGCGTGGATATCGACGAGGTGCTCATTTCCCAGCCCGACACGGGCGAGCAGGCGCTCGAGATTGTTGACATGCTCGTGCGTTCCGGCGCCATCGATGCCATCGTCGTCGACTCCGTCGCCGCGCTGACCCCGCGTGCCGAGATCGAGGGAGAAATCGGCGATACTACGGTCGGTCTTCAGGCTCGCCTGATGAGCCAGGCGCTCCGCAAGCTCGCCGGCTCGCTGTCCAAGTCCAACACGACGTGCATCTTCATTAACCAGCTGCGTGAGAAGATCGGCGTCATGTTCGGCAACCCCGAGACTACGACGGGCGGCCGCGCCCTTAAGTTCTTCTCTTCGGTGCGTATCGACATTCGCCGCATCGACAGCATTAAGCTTAAGGACGAGGTTATCGGTAACCGCGTGCGCGCCAAGGTCGTTAAGAACAAGGTGGCAGCTCCGTTCCGCTCTGCTGAGTTCGACATCATGTACGGTACGGGCATCTCTAAGGAGGGCTCGATTCTTGACATGGCTGTCGAGTGCGGCATCTGCAAGAAGATGGGCTCCTGGTTTGCCTATGGCGAGGACAAGCTCGGCAATGGTCGCGAGGCCGCCAAGGCGTTCCTGCGCGAACACCCCGATTGCGCCGACGAGATTGAGCATAAGGTCCGCCTTGCCTGTGGACTTGAGTTTGATGACGATGCTCCGTCCGAGGTCGAGCTGACCGATCAGCCTGCGCCTGAGGAGTTTGACGAGCTTTACGCCATCGATGGGTCCGCCATGCTCGATGATGACGACGAGTAGCGGTTACGCTCATGTCGTATACGGTGACCGAGGCCACGGTCGTCTTTCCCGATAAGAAGGCGGCCTCCTCGTTCTCGAGCGGGTATGCGTCCAAAAAGCCTTGCGCACATATTGATTGTGAGCTTGAGGGCGGTTTTGAACGGTCGATTTGGATTCCCGTGCGGGTCGCGCGGCTGTATGTCAAAAACCGCCCCGATCTTCCCTGTGATTGGGACAACTTCCGTGAGGCGGTGCAGCTCATTGAGCGTAAATGTGCACTTACCATGGTGACCGAGATGTTATCGCGCCGCGACCATGCGACGGGTGAGGTCCGTGACAAGCTGGCTCGCTACGGCTTTCACCAGCCTGCGATCGATTTCGCCGTCGAGCGCGCCACCGAGTATCGTTTTTTAGACGAGAGCCGCTTTTGCTCGTACTTTATCGAGGAGCGCAAGCGGCGCGGTTGGGGACAGCGCAAAATCGAGACCGAGCTCAAGCGCCGTCATGTCGTGCTCGATGACATTCCCGGTTATCCCGAGGATTATTTTGCCGTCGAAGACGATTTGGCGCGTGCGTCAGCCCTGCTCGCCAAGCGGCGTGTTCCAGAGACGCGCGCATTCGAAAAACTGGTTCGGTTTTTGATGGGCAAGGGCTTCTCGTATCACGTCGCCGCCGATGCCGTTAAGGCACGTCTCGATGCCGAACGCGAGGAATGTGCGGTTTAGGCGTATGCGTTTTGTGGCCCTGCCGTTCGCCGTGTTTTAGCCGCCGTGCCGGGGCCATTTATTTGACAGTTGTTGTGGTTCAACGTACGATAAACACTGTCATTTGCTTTGTGATATGTGCTCATCTGTGATGAGTTTGTTTATATGTTTATCTGTATCCGACCCGCATAAGCTGCGCCCATATTACTCAAATGTCGCGAGCCGTTCGTAAGGACGGTTCGCTTTGTTGTGTAACGAATCCATAAAAAGGAGTGAGCATGCCTATCATCGCAGCGCTCGTTGGCATCGTTTTGGGTGCCATCGCCGCCATTGCCTACATGCGCACCGCCAAGCAGGGTAGTCTTCACGAGGCCGACGAAAAGATCCAGTCGGCACACGCACAGGCTGAGTCCCTGATCGGTGATGCTAAGCGTCAGGCCGAGACCCTCAAAAAAGAGGCTCTGCTCGAGGCTAAAGAGGAGATCATCAAGAACAAGCAGGCCGCCGAGGCCGAGGACAAGCAGCGTAAGAGCGAGATTCGTACGCTCGAGAACCGTGTGATGCAGCGCGAGGAATCCCTCGATCGCCGCAACGACGCTCTCGACAAGCGTGAGCACCAGCTGTCCAGCCAGGCCGGTCAGGTCGAGAAGCGCTCCCGCGAGCTTGAGGAGCTCTGCACTAAGCAGACCTCCGAGCTCGAGCGTATTGCCGACCTTACCCGCGAGGACGCCCACAAGGAGCTCCTCGATAAGGTTCGCGGCGAGGTCACCCACGAGGCCGCCACGATCATTCGCGAGTCCGAGCAGCAGGTTCGCGCCGAGTGCCACAAGACCGCCCAGGAGATTCTGTCCCTGGCGATTCAGCGCTGCGCTGCCGACCACACAGCCGAGGTCACCGTTACCTCCGTGCACATTCCCTCTGATGACCTCAAGGGCCGTATCATCGGTCGCGAGGGTCGCAACATCCGGACCTTCGAGCAGGTTTCCGGTGTCAACCTCGTGATCGACGATACGCCCGAGACCGTCGTTCTTTCGAGCTTCGACCCGGTCCGTCGTGAGACCGCTCGTGTTGCCCTCGAGAACCTCATCGCCGACGGCCGCATTCACCCCGCTCGCATCGAGGAGATGTATCACAAGGCTGCCGACCTGGTTCAGCAGCGCGTGCGCGAGGCTGGCGAGCAGGCTGCCTTCGATACCGGCATTCACGACCTGCATCCCGAGATCGTCAAGACCCTTGGTGCCCTGCGCTACCGTACTTCGTTTGGTCAGAACGTGCTTCAGCACTCCCTCGAAGTCTCTGACCTGTGCGGCGTGATGGCTTCCGAGCTTGGCCTGGACGTTGTGACCGCCAAGCGCGCCGGCCTGCTGCACGACCTTGGCAAGGCAATCGACCACGACGTCGAGGGCCCGCATGCCGTCATCGGCGCCGAGCTTGCCCGCCGTTATGGTGAGAAGCCCGTTATCGTCCACGCTATCGAGGCTCACCATGCCGATGTCGACCCCAACACGGTGCTCGATGTCCTGGTACAGGCCGCCGATGCCGTCTCCGCCTCTCGCCCCGGTGCCCGTCGCGAGTCTGCCGAGAACTACATCAAGCGTCTTGAGAAGCTCGAGGAGATTGCCAACTCCCATGAAGGCGTCGAGCGTACCTATGCCATGCAGGCTGGTCGCGAGGTCCACGTCATGGTTCAGCCGGACAAGATCTCCGATGCCCAGTCCACGGTCCTGGCTCACGATATCGCCCATCAGATCGAGGAAGAGATGGAGTATCCCGGTCAGGTGCGCGTCGTCGTGATTCGCGAGAGCCGCGCTGTCGATATCGCTAAATAACATGAGCGACGCGAACGAGCTCATCTCATTTATCGCGTCGATGTCGGGGGAGGGCAACCTTCGCGTCGAGGAGAACCTTGGCGAGGGGTATGTCCGCCTCCGCGTTTCGGAGGCCGAGCGGCGCCAGGCAAAACACGACATTCAGCATGTCGAGGATATCGTCATCGAAATGCTCCGTAATGCTCGCGATGCCGGCGCCGACAAGGTCTATCTCGCCACGACCAAGGAAGATGGCGTCCGCATGCTTGTCTTTCTGGATAACGGTTCGGGCGTTCCGCAGGATATGCAAGAGCGAATCTTCGATGCCCGCGTTACCTCCAAGCTCGAGAGCATGAAGATGGACCGTTGGGGCGTTCACGGTCGTGGCATGGCATTGTTTTCGATCAAGCAGAACACCGACGAGGCCCGTGTGGTCACGTCCGGCGTCGATCTTGGTTCAGCCTTTAAGGTGAGCGTTGCAGCCGACCGCCTCAGTGAGCGTGCCGATCAGTCCAGCTGGCCCCAGGCCGTCAAGGATGAGGACGGACGTTATGTCTGTGCTCGCGGCCCGCATAATATTATTCGCGCTGCCTGTGAGTTTGCGCTCGAGGAGCTGCGTGGTTGCGATGTCTATCTTGGTTCTCCGTCTGAGATTGCCGCGACCCTTTATGCTCAGGCGTCAAGTCGGCTCGATACGTCTCGTCTCCTGTTTATTGATGACGAGAGCGAGCTTCCGGTTGTCGATCGTTTAGGCCTTGCCTCTGATGCCGAGGACTTTATCCGTATCTGCTCGGGTTTGGGTCTTGGGATGTCCGAGCGCACGGCACATCGCATTTTGGCAGGGCAGATTAAGCCCGTTCGCGGTGTGACCGCGCGTCTGCTGCGCGAGCGTGATTCGTCCTCGCATGCGCCGGCTCCTGTCGATCTCGCGAAGGATCGTCGCGGGCTACGTATTGCCAAGGATGACATGGCACAGTTTTCGCGTGCTGTGGAGCGGGACTTCAATGACCTTGCCGCCAGGTACTATCTCAACCTTTGCGGCGACCCAAAGATTCGTGTTTCGCGTGATCGAATCACTGTGACCTTCGATCTTGCCAAAGAGGAATAGTGCCTTTACCGAGTCCTCTCGGTACGATACAGTTATTGCAGTTAAAACGTACTTTTAAACGCAGGAGTTTCTTCATGGATTGCCTGAAGGTATCAAGCAAATCATCGCCCGCGTCCGTTGCCGGCGCCATCGCCGGCATGGTCAAGGATGGTGTACCCGTCAACATCCAGTGTGTCGGCGCCGGTGCTGTCAACCAGGCCATTAAGGCCGTTGCCATCGCGCGCGGTTTTTTGATCCCAACCGGTTTTGATATTTCCTGCGCGCCCGTGTTCTCCGACATTCTCATTAACGGGGAGTCGCGCACGGCCATCCGCCTTTCTATCTACGTTCACCAGATCAATCGAGCTGCTATGGATAACGTCGTCATGGATGATGTTAAGCCTGTGGCATAGCTTCTGCTAGCCTCGTTTCGCTCCCCAACGTTAGGACTTATGCACATGGATCAGCGTTCCGTACGCGATATTCTTGCCGGTAAAACCTACTTTATCCGCACCTTTGGCTGCCAGATGAATCAGCACGACTCTGAGCGCGTGAGCGGTCTGCTCGATTCGTATGGTTGCCTCATGGCGCTCGATCTTGAGCATGCCGATATCGTTGTCTTCATGACATGCTGCGTGCGCGAGGCCGCCGATACTCGCCTGTACGGTCAGTGCAATTCCTGCAAAAGCCTGCCGCCTTCGCCTTCGGGCAAGCGTGTGGTTGCCGTGGGCGGCTGCATCGCGCAGCGTGATGGCGAGGGACTGCTCACCAACGTCGATAACGTCAATGTCATCTTTGGCACGCATTCTATCGCACATGTGGCCGAGCTCATTGCCGAGGCGTTCCTTGACGGCAAGCGTCATATCCGCACCAATGAGCATGAGGATACGGATGCCATGAGCATGCCGTGGCATCGAGAGACCCAGTATCACGCTTGGGTGCCCATCATGACGGGCTGCAATAATTTCTGCACCTATTGCATCGTGCCGTACGTGCGCGGTCGCGAAAAGAGCCGCCCCTTCGAGGAGATTGTCGACGAGGTGACCGGTTTGGTGCGCCAGGGCGTGCGTGAGATTACGCTGCTGGGCCAAAACGTTAACTCATATGGTCGCGATCTGTTTGGCAAGCCGCGTTTTGCCGATCTGCTGCGTGCCGTGGGCGATACGGGTGTGGAGCGCATCTTCTTTACGTCTTCGCATCCCAAGGACCTGTTGCCCGAGACCATCGACGCCATGGCCGAGACGCCTGCCGTTATGCCGCAGCTGCACTTGGCCGTCCAGTCAGGTTCGACGCGGATCCTCAAAGAGATGAATCGCCGTTATACACGTGAGGACTATTTGGGCCTGGTCGATCGCATTCGCAACCGTATGCCCGATATCGCGCTCTCGACCGACATTATCGTTGGCTTCCCAGGCGAGACTGAAGAAGACTTTGAGCAGACGCTCTCGCTTGCCGAGACGGTCCGCTATGCCCAGGCCTATACCTTCATCTACTCCAAGCGCGCTGGTACCCCGGCCGCCGAGATTGATGATCCCACACCGCACGAGGTCATCCTTGAGCGCTTTAACCGTCTGGTCAAGGTTATCGAGACGACAGCGCACGAGTACAACCAGGGTGAGCTCCATACCGTGGTGCCTGCGCTCATTGAGGGTACGAGTAAAAAGAACGATGCGGTGCTGCTGGGCAAGAGCCCCAAGAATCAGACCGTTCATGCGCCCATTCCCGAGGGATATAGCATCGACCAGCTTGTCGGTAAGATCGTTGATGTTGACGTCGACGTTGCTAAGACGTGGTATTTGTCAGGCTCCGTTGTGGGTGAGCCGCGCTAATGATTTCTCCCGGGGCAGGTCTTTCCGCCGTTGCGATCGTCGGTCCGACGGCGGTTGGTAAAAGTGACGTCGCTGACCGTTTGGCCGCTCGCCTTTCGTCTGAAGTGCTGTCGTGCGATGCGATGCAAATCTATCGCGGTATGGATATCGGCACCGCAAAGATGACGCCCGATGAGTGTACGGCGCCTCTGCGTCTCGTTGACATCGTAGAGCCGGGCGTCGCGTACTCTGCGGCGCTTTACCAGGCAGACGCTCGCGCGCATGTTGAGCGCCTGCTCGGGTCTGGACGTCTTCCGGTGTTTTGCGGGGGTACGGGCCTGTATCTCAAGGCCGCCCTCGATGAGATGGATTTTCCCTCGGGAGAACTTGAGGACGATCGCCGTGCGGGTTATCAGGAACTTGCCGAGCGCATTGGTGAGGAAGCGCTGCATAAGCTGCTTGCCGAGCGCGATCCTGAGTCTGCCGCGGTCATTCATCCTCATAATGTGCGCCGCGTGATTCGTGCGCTCGAAATGCATGATGACGGCGTTTCCTACGCACAGCAAAAGTCACAGTTTAGTGTTCCATGTGAGCATTATCATGCCTTGTGGTTTGGCTTGACACGCAATCGTGAGCTGCTTTACGAGCGCATTAACCTGCGCGTTGACCTCATGTTTGAGCAGGGTCTTGTTGATGAGGTCCGTGGCCTTATGGACCAGGGGCTTGAAGATGCGCTCACTTCGATGCAGGCGATTGGCTACAAAGAAATCATTGATGCTTTTAACGGTGTGATGACTATGGATGAGGCTCGTGAACTCATTAAGATGCGTTCGCGTCGCTATGCCAAGCGTCAGCTTTCGTGGTTTAAGCGCGACGATCGTATTGTGTGGTTCGATATGGACGAATATACGGTCGATGAGGTCGTTGAGGATATCTTGCATCGCATCGAGGCTGCCTGATGGCCCGGTTTCCCCTCGTTCCCACAGCACCCGAGCCTGAGCGTGCCATTCTTGTCGGCGTCGAGTGGCGCGACAATGCGTGGCCGCTCGATCGCTCGCTCGATGAGCTTGAGCGCCTGGCGCACACGGCTGGCGCCCGGTGTGTTGCTCGTTTGTCGCAGCGACTGGTTAAACCCTATCCTAAATCGTTTATCGGTTCCGGCAAGGTTGAAGAGCTGTGCGGCTTAGTGCATCGCATGGATGCCGATGTCGTTATTTTTGACGACGATCTGACGCCTTCACAGCAGTCCTATCTGGAGAAGGCCGTGGGCGAACCGGTTAAGATCATCGATCGCACGGCGCTCATTCTTGATATTTTCGGCCTGCATGCCCAGACGCACGAGGGTCGTCTACAGGTGCAGCTGGCGCAGCTTCAATATCTGTTGCCTCGTCTGCGTGGCATGTGGAGCCATCTTGCCAAGGAGCAGACGCGCGGCGGCATCGGTTCGCGCTTTGGCCAGGGTGAAAGCCAGCTCGAGGTTGACCGTCGCTTGATTCGCAATAAGATTGCCGCGCTTCGTCGTGAGCTCAAGCAGGTTGAACAGCATCGCGATGTCCAGTCCAAGAGCCGCATTGAGTCACCGGCGTTTCGCGTCGCGTTAGCCGGTTATACCAATGCCGGTAAATCGACGTTGCTCAATCGCCTGACCGGCTCTACGGTACTTTCGCAGGACAAGCTGTTTGCTACGCTCGACCCGACGACGCGTTCGTATCGCCTGCCCGGCGGTCGCGGCATGACGATTACTGATACCGTCGGCTTTATTCAAAAGCTGCCGCATGGTCTGGTCGATGCCTTTAAATCGACGCTGTCCGAGGTGTTGGGTGCCGATCTAATTCTCAAAGTCGTAGATGCGTCTGACGAGGACTATGAGCGGCAGCTTGAGGCTGTCGACCGCGTTCTTGATGAGATCGGCGCTGGAGAGCGTTTAACGCTGACCGTATTCAATAAAATCGATCTTCTCGATAGCGTTGATCGTCTGAGCTTCCGTCGTCGCTATCCCGAGGCCGTGCTGTTCTCGGCCCAGACGGGCGAGGGACTCGACGATTTCGTCGACCGTATTGCTCGTGAGGCGGCTGCTACCGATGTGTTGCTCTCTGCTGATATCCCGTATCGCGAGGGCGCCCTCATCACGCTGGTGCATGAGCAGGGAACCCTTTTGCACGAGGAATATCTTGAGGACGGCGTTCGTATTGTGGCGAAGCTGCCGGCCCGTATCGCGCCGCGGCTCAAGCGTTATCGCACCGAGTAGACGAGCTCCAAAAAGCCCAGAATAATGGGTTGATGCAGCAGATAAAAGGGGAGTGCATGACGTCCAAGGCTGGCGAGCGCCGGCAGGGGGTTGGCGTAGGCCCAGCTTAGGGCGGTCTTATCGATTCCCTGCGCTATATGTGCGGCGAAGTATCCTGCAAGATACATAAAGATAAACGGGATGATGGGGTAGTAATCACCTGAAACAAACCCAAGGCTCGGAAATCCCAGCCACGCCAGGTAGGGGACAGGGTAGATCGTTTTGGGGATACTCCAGGTGAGGGCGAACAACACAAGGCATAGCGACATGCCCCATCTCGCCGATATCTTCTTAAGGACGGGATCGGTCAACGCCACGATGCCGGTACATGCGGCCATGCAGTAGATGATGCCAAAATTAACCGAATCGTCGACTGAGACAAGTGTTGTTGCCAGCCAGACGACGAGTGCTGCAAAGGCGTATTTGGCGGCACGTTTGATATTGTTGCGCGAAAGGGTGCACATCCAACCCGCGATAAACAAAAATACCCAGCTGATGCTGGCGCGCCAGATGTCTTGAAAGACGGTCTGGGTAAACCAGGGCATATCCCAGTCGTACAGGTAGGCGAGATCGTAGCAAGCGTGAAAACCTGCCATTGAAATCATCGTAAACCCGCGGACGGTATCAAAGATGGTGATGCGTTTTTGCATTACGAGAACCGGCGCATTAAGCCGACGACTTTGCCCAAGATGATGGGATTCGTTGCATAGATAGGCTCCATGGTGTCATTCTCGGGCTGCAGGCGTACGCGTCCCTGCTCCTTGTAGAACGTCTTGACGGTCGCTGAACCATCAATCATGGCCACGACAATTTCGCCGTTCATGGCACTCTTTTGTTCACGGACGATGATGTAATCGCCATTGAAGATGCCGACATTGATCATTGAGCTCCCATGCACCTCAAGGATAAAGGAACCCTGATCAGTGGCGATTTCGGTCGGGATAGTAAAAGTGTCTTCGATATTCTGCTCGGCCAGAATGGGAATCCCAGCCGCGACGCGACCAACGAGCGGTAGCGAGACCGTTCCGCGAGGTGCGGTGGGCTCGTCAGATTTAGAAATTGAGACAGAGGAACCGTCCTCGTTAAAGAGTTCCAGGGCGCGCGGTTTGGTGGCATCGCGCTTGAGTAGCCCGCGCGCCTCCAGGGCAGAGAGATGGGCGTGCACGGTGCTGGGAGAGGATAGGCCCACGGCAGAAGCCATCTCGCGCACGCTGGGCGGATAACCCTTCTCCTGCTGATATTCCTTGATGAAGTCGTAAATTTGCTGCTGACGCTTGGTAATTTTGCGAGCCATCAGGGCATCCTCTCTACCCATGTCAAACAAATGTTCGAATTTTGCTTGACAGGAACAACTGTTCGAAGATAATAATAACCGAACATTCGTTCTCGCGCTAGACATTTTTGTCCGCGCGGCTTGATAAAACTGTTCTCAGCAAAACACGCGAGAGGAGAACATGATGAACGCAACGAATATGGTCCAGGGAAACCTCGCCCTTAAGCTCGAGACGCCTGCAGAACCCACTTTTACGGTTGTTCAGGGCGGCCGCTCCGGCTTTCAGCCTTTGACCGTAAAGCCTGCTCGCAATCAGCAGGCTGTAGTCGCGCCGGCTCGCGTTGCCCTGAAGGTTCCGACGATTGTCGCCGTTGCCGTTGCGCTTACGCTCTTCTTTGTCCTCGCTACGTCGGTCTTTAGCGCTCGTCACGCCGCGTATGCCGAGTCCGTTTCCAATGTTACCTACGAGACCATTCGCGTTCAGTCTGGCGATTCTCTTTGGTCGCTTGCCGAGGAATATCCAATCGAAGGCCTTTCCACGCAAGAGACTTCCGACATGATTCGTAGTGTCAATCATCTGGAGCATGGTTCGCTCGCCGCCGGTGCGCATCTTAAGGTTCCTGCTCGTTCGTAATCATTATCGCGCTGCGCATGGTACCCTTGTTATCGTTTAAGAGGAGGTACCATGCGCTGTCCCAAATGCGGCAAGGCACATACCCGCGTCGTTGATTCCCGTATGCAGGAGTCTAATAACACCATTAAGCGTCGTCGCGAATGTTGCTCGTGTAACTACCGCTTTACAACGTTCGAGCGGTGCGAAGACCCAATCGAGGTCATTAAGTCAGACGGAACCAAGCAGCGGTTCGATCGTAATAAGCTGCTCGTTGGCTTGATGCGTGCCACCATCAAGCGCGATATCGACACTAAGAAGCTTAATGAGATTATCGACGACATCGAGGTCGAGCTGCGCTCTCGCACGCTGACGGCTGTCACGTCCCATGAGTTGGGTGACATGGTGCTCAAGCGCTTGGCCAAGATCGACAAGGTGGCGTACATCCGCTTTGCCTCGGTCTACCGCGATTTCAAAGACGTCGATGAGTTTCTGCAAGAGCTCGACAAGCTAAGGTGATTCCATGTCCTGCATTACCGTCAACATAAAGCGTCTCGACCCCACCGTCGAGCTTCCCAAATACGCCCATCCCACCGATGCCGGCTTGGATCTGCGCTCCAACGAGGACTGCGTTCTGAAGCCCTTCGAACGCCGTCTGGTCTCTACTGGGCTGGCCATCGCCCTGCCCGATGGCTACGCCGGCTTCGTCCAGCCCCGCAGCGGCTTGGCCATTAAGCAAGGCCTGTCTATAGTCAACACGCCGGGCCTCATCGACGCCCACTACCGAGGAGAACTCAAAGTCATCCTCATTAACCTAGACCCCACGAACAACATCCAAATTAACAAAGGCGACCGCATAGCCCAACTCGTCATCCTAGAAGTCCCCACGGTCAACCTCGTAGAAGTAGAAGAACTAGACGAAACCGACCGAGGCAACGGAGGCTTCGGCTCCAGCGGCGTCGCCTAGGGACGCTCATATCCCGCTTTCGCCTGAGCCCCATACATATCATCCCGTGCTCAAACATTCTCGCTTCGCTGCGAAACTGCGCGCGGGACGATATGTATGGGGCTCAGGCGAAAGGGCTACATGCTTGAGATAAAACAATCTTTCTAGTTAGCCGATGTGATAAAGGGATTCCTCCTTTGTCGCATCGTCTTACTGTATTTATATTTTCCTGTTTTACCTTTGCAGGTTCTAATGGAGGGGATACCGAAGTAGCTGCTAGTAAGTAAACGCAGCCGCTCTGTCGGAGCCGCCCTTATATCGTTCCACGCGCAGTTTCGCAGCGAAGCGAGAATGTTTGAGCATGGAATGATATAAGGGCGGCTCCGACAGAGCGGCGGACATTCGACTAGCGGATATGCGCGGGTTTTCCGCCCCAGTAGAAGCGGCAGAAGGCTCGTTTGCGCTTTTGGGGTTTGCCGGTTAGCTCCATGGTTGCAATGGCGATATCCTCGGCCGCGCGTGGACGGCGCAGGACTTCGCCATTGATGAGCAGTGCCTTGAGCGACTCCGGATGATCGTGGAGATGGCGCAACGTCACGATGAGTTCACGTGCGGTGGTGACGTGCATGCTGGCGCCCATGCCGGTAAGCATCGTGGTGTTGGCCTTTTCCTGACCGTATGATTTGCCCAGCAGGATCATCGGCAGATGAGCGCACAGGCACTCGGTGACCGTGAGTCCGCCTGATTTGAGGATTGCCAGGTCGCAGCCGTGCATGAGGGCCGCCATGTCGTCCACGTAGTCCAGAACCGTGACGTTGTCGAGCTTCATGGCGTCGAAGAGCGTCTTGAGTCGGGCGGCGTATTCCTTATCCTTGCCCGGTAAAAAGACAAAGTGCATGTCCTCAAAGCTGCGTAAGAAGGGGAGCGTGTGGTCCATCGCGGCACGGAAACGCACGTATGGTTGGGGCAAACTGGCGCCGGCCATCACCAATACGACGGTTTTGTCTATGGGGAGATTGAACTTGCTCAGCTCTTCCTCGCGATCGTAATTTGAATCGAAACCGGCTCGGATGGGGATGCCCGTTATGCGGATCTTTGACTCGGGAACTTTGCGGGGGCGCAGCGTTTCGGCCATAAACTCGTTGGCCACGCAGAACAGGTCGGTGTCCTTGTGGGGCCAAAAGCCTTCGACTTCATAGTCTGTTGGTACGCAGATGACCGGATAATCGATACCCGTAATAACGCGGGCACCCACGGCAACATTGGCTGCTGTGATGTGCGTTGCGACCACGGCTATAGGCCTGCGGCGACGAATATATTCGTTGAAGGCGGGGAACATAATTCGCGACCATGCCGTGCCGCCACCCCAGAGAAGATGCCCCGTAAGCGTATATCGCCAAGTCAGGTCGTAAATGGGGCGTGTTGCTCCCGTAAAAGAAGCCGCGGTCTTATTGCCGTCGAATTTAATACGTCCAAAATCAAGGATATCGAGCACTTCAATTTCAATATCCTCAGGGATTCCCTTGGTGCCGCGGATAAGGTCAAATGCTTGTGCAATCGCGTTGGCGGCGGCTTTGTGGCCCGATCCAACTGATGCGTGCACAATGGTTACCAGGGGTTTTTGTGCAGGTAAAACGGTCATTTGCTCCGGTTGGGGAGTGGCTTGCATGGGCAGGGGAGCGCTATTGCTCGTCTGCGTTTGATCCATCGATAACTCCCCTTCAGCTTTGTTACGCGATTTATCATTGTAGTGCATGAGTGTCATGTTCACGTAAATTTGGGTATGAGCGCAAAGAACGACAACGTTTCGACGAGAGGATTCTTCATGACTACCGATCAGCCGATTGATGTTGCGATTATCGGTGGAGGCCCCGCGGGCTATGCTGCCGCCATTTACGCTGCGCGTGCCAACCTGACGACGACCGTGATTGAGCAGGGCATGTCGGGTGGACAGATCGCCACGACCAATGAGGTCGAGAACTATCCGGGCATTCCGCTCTTGAGTGGCGCCGAACTCGGCGAGCGTTTTCAGCAACATGCAGAGGGGCTGGGAGCGCAGGTTACATGGAGCATGGTTACGGGTATCGATTACGATGCCGATGCAGCGCTGTTTACGGTGCATCACGATATGGGCGATACGCTTGCCTCGAGCGTTATCGCTTGCATGGGTGCCACGCCGCGTCCGGCAGGTTTCGCTGGCGAGGATACCTATCGCGGTCGTGGCGTTTCATATTGCGCAACATGTGACGGCATGTTCTTCCGCGGCAAACAGGTCTTTGTAATCGGTGGTGGCAATTCGGCATGCGAAGAGGCACTGTTCCTGTCAGACATTGCCAGCAGTGTGACCATCGTGCTGCGCCGCGACCAGTTCCGTGCGCCTGATGGTGTTGTTCAGAAAGTACTCAAAAAGGACAATATTACAGTTAGGTACCAAACTAGTATTGTTGAGCTTTCTGGTGAAGCGATGCCCACGACAATTACGTTCAAGGACAATGCAAGCGGTAAGACGCATGCTGAGACCTTTGAGCCTGGCTCGTTTGGCATCTTTGTCTTTACCGGGACGCAACCCCATACCGAGCTTGTTGAGCATCTTGTCGATCTGGCGCCTGATGGCGGCATTCTGACTGATGAATCCATGGCGACCCGCACGCCAGGTCTATTTGCTGCTGGCGATATCCGTTCCAAGCGCTTACGTCAGGTTGTGACCGCCGTTTCTGACGGAGCCATAGCAGCAACGGGCGCATACGCGTTTCTCC
Organism: uncultured Collinsella sp.; assembly: GCA_965141565.1. GTDB lineage: Bacteria > Actinomycetota > Coriobacteriia > Coriobacteriales > Coriobacteriaceae > Collinsella. The sequence continues at coordinate 21,569 of CBCSNQ010000018.1, forward strand.
GCGGATAAGTACGATAATATATCTTATGTAAGGTTGCTATCTTTAAAACAAAGTGGTTGGACGGTGCATCAATGTGCTGTCCAGCCTCTTTTACTTTCCTGCTATATAGTATGCAAAACTAGATAACCTAGAATACAATATAGCTAATGAACGGAGGATCCTTATGAACCACGCCAAACGCGTTATCCCGATGTCCGATTCGTCGGTCAGCATTAAGCCTGAGGATATTCAGCCCACTGTGCTGCCCGATGCATTTATTCAGTCCGATATCGTGCGCAAACTCAATACGTTGAGTCTGCCGCGCTATGACCAGTTGCCCAATGTGACACTCTACCGCGACCAGGTTATTGAGTATGTTGCGCTTTGGATGGAGCCACTGTCCATTTGCGTTGAGCAGCCTATCATTACGCCATCGATGATCAATAACTACGTAAAGGTCGGCCTAGTGCCTGCTCCGGTCAAAAAGCAATATGGCCGCGAGCAGATTGCCCGCCTGATCGCTATCTGCATCTTTAAGCAGGTGCTACCTATTGCTGCGGTGCAGGCACTCTTTAACATTCAGCGTTTGAGCTACGATGCCCCGACGGCCTTTGATTATGTGGTCGATCAGCTCGAGGCATCGATTCGTGCGGCGTTTTCCGTCGAGCAGACTCCCGTGCCCGATACGGCGCATCAGGTAACGCGTGAGTCGCTGCTTGTGCGTAGCGCGGTATCGTCCTTCGTTTCGAAGGCTTACTTGATGAGCTATCTCAAGTTCAACGGGTTTAATAGCTAGCCGACGTATAAAACGGGCGGGACAAAGAGCCATCTGTCGCTTTGTCCCGCCCGTATTTTTGCTTGGTTGGACTTTATTTGCCCGAAGCTACGCCCATGCCGTAGCCGATGATGAGGCCGTGCATCTCGGCGTAATAGGAATCCAGGCCGTTGCAGGGCATGATGATGGTCTTGGAGCCGGGCCAATGCTCGACTATGCGGTCAGTGAGCGCCTGGGCTCCAGCTTCGTTCTCAACGTGATCTATGACGACCTCACCGCCCGTAAAGCCCTCGGCTTCCATAGTGTCGATGATCTTGTTGAGCATCTTCTTTTCGCCACGCGTGTGCCCGACGAGTTCGATTTTACCGTCCTCACTCGCTGTGCCCAAAATACGGATATTGAGCTTGTTGGCAATGACGCCGGCTGCCTTAGGGATACGTCCGGCTTTGGCGAGGTTTTCGTAATTGCACAAACTGAAGAGGATTTTGCTGTTCTGTTCAAGGCTATCGAAGTATGCGCAAGCATCCTCGAATGAGACATCCGGATTGCTTGCAAGATAGCGGTCGAAAAGCAAGAAAATGAGGTCCATTTTGCCGCCAGCTGCGCGTGAATTGACTAGATGAATCTGTCGGTCGGGCTCCTCGGCAAGAACCATATCGCGAGCCGTGGCTGCCGCGTTGTAGCTGCCCGACACGCCCTCAGAGATCGGCATGCAGATGGTCTTGTCTGCCAATTTGAAAAGCTCGGCCCACTCCCCTACGTTGGGACAAGCGCTCGAAGAAGCGTTCGTCTCCGCCTGAACAGCGCAGTTGAGTTCATGAACATCGAGCGAAAGGTCATCGACGAATTCACGCTCCCCCACTCGAATTTTGAGGGGCGCAAATGCAAAGGTGGTATGGGGCGCGGTCGGTTGCCAATCGCGGAGGTTGCAGCTTGAATCGGAGATAAGTGCCCAGCTCATAGAGGGTCCTTTCTAATTGTTCCCTAACAATTATAGCCATCTTGCAGACCGATTGGGCCGCTATCTAGTATTCAAAACTAGATAGCGGCCTGCACGAAAGGCAAAAGAATGGACCCCATGACTCAAAGCCACGAGGTCCATATCCGTTTGCTTTATCTGAATACTTAGTAGCGCACGAAGATGTAGTTATTGTTCATGCCGGCGGCAACGGAGCTGATGATGACACCCGTGTTGTAGTCGGAAGCATGAATCATCTGACCGCCACCGATGTAAATGCCGGTGTGGTATGAGTTGACCACAACGTCACCGGGCTGCGGATCGGACACACGCGTCCAGCCCATAAAGGTGCCCGTGGTGCCCAGGCGGCAATAGCGACCAGTGAGGCAATAGCTAACAAAACCAGAGCAGTCGAAGCTGTTCGGGCCAATTCCGCCCCAGGAATAAGCACAACCAAGCTTGCTGTATGCACGCGAGACAACAGAACCGCCATCGACGGACTGGCTCGGAGCAGAAGGCGTCGGAGCCGGAGCAGGCGTGGAGGGCTGCGGCGTCGGAGCAGGTGCCGGCGTAGGAGCCGGAGTGTTGCCGCCCTGGTTGTTGTTATTGCTGGTCTGGCCACCGTTGTTGGTGTTCTCGGTCGTACCGGCAGTCTCGTTGCTCACCGTGGCTTTCTCGGCGGTGCTGGCGTTGATGCCGGCCTGCAGCGCGGCGTTGGCTTCGGCCTCGGCGGCTAGTTCGGCCTGCAGCTGTGAATCCAGAGAGTTTACGACGTTCTGGGCTTCAGCCTGCTGGGCGTTAAGCTCGTCGACCTTCTTTTGCGTGGCGGCGACGTTCTTTTCCTGCTCGGACTGCTTATCGGTGAGCTGCTGCTTAAGTTCCTTGACCTCTTGAATGGTCTGAGCCTGCTTATCGGAAACTTTGCCGTAGTAGAACAGACGGTTGAGCATATCGCTCAGGTCATCGACACCCGTCAGAACCTGAAGCAGGCTCAGACCGCCGGTTTTGTACTCGCCGGCGACATAGGTCGAGAGCTTGGCCTGACCATCGGCGATCTCCTGCTGCTTTTGCGTGATCTCGCCGGCAGTCTGATCGAGCGCCTGCGTCTGCGTGGCGAGCTCATCGTAAATCTGCTGGGTTTGGGTACCGATCTGCTCGAGCTTAGTACGAGCAGCGGCAAGGTCGGATGCGGTATCGGCGTAGGCAGGAGCCGCGAGGCCCAAGCCCAAAACACAAGCGAGGGTTGCCGTAGCAGCGCAGCGTGCCATGTTTTTGTGCGTGTTTGCTGTGCGCATGTAGCTTCCTTTCCAGTAACTAAGGGTAACGGCTAGTCCACCGTCACCAGGCTAAAGAGCTCCACATCGTCATCAGACGGCGTGAGCTTCTCGCGCGGGTTGAGAAACGCAAGCTCTAGGATACAACCGTAACCGACAAGCTTTGCGCCCATATCTCGCACCAGTTTACCTGTTGCCTCGACGGTTCCGCCCGTCGCGACCAAGTCGTCCAGAATCAACACGGTATCTTTAGAGCTGATAGCGTCGGCATGGATCTCAATTGAATCGGTGCCGTACTCGAGCTCATAGCTCTGGCTCACGGTCTCGCGCGGTAGCTTGCCCGGTTTACGTGCGGGAACAAAGCCGGCGCCAAGGGCTACAGCCACCGGTACGCCAACCATAAAGCCGCGAGCCTCGGGACCCACGACCTTGGTGATTCCCATGCCGGCAAAGTGCTCGGCGAGGGCATCGGTCATGGCTTTGAGCGCCTCGGGATTGCCAAAGAGCGGCGTGATGTCTTTAAAGATGACTCCGGGCTCGGGATAGTCGGGGATGTCGACGATTTGAGATTCGAAGTCGTACATTGCATGACCTTTCAATGGGTTCCCGAAATTTCAGCAGCGGTTATTTGCCCGCGGTAGCGGTGCCGGATTGCGAAGGGGCGACGACCTTGAGCGGCTTTACGAGAGAATCCTCGTGCGAAGCCGGCGCGGCTGTCTCTTCGTTTTTGGCCTTGGTGGACTCGGAACGTGTGATTTCCTCATCGAGTGCATCGATGTCGGCGTCCTCGACCACGGCATTGAGCGACTCAAAAACGCGGTTCTTGAGCAGCGCGGTGTGCACGCCCTCCGTCAGGTCGTGAAGCTTCTTAAACGCACGCTCGAGCTTGGCGTCGCGCTCGTCATCGGAGGTATCCATGCCGAGCATGCTCACGAGCACCTGCTCAAACATCGAGGACTCGCGGTTGGCGGAAGACACGTACTGACGCAGGTTGCGCGGCTCGATATGGAAGCGTGACAGCTCGGAGCAGTAGCGGATGATCGGAAAATCGCGGCCATCGACAAGCTCGCGATTCTGCGGACTCTTGATGATGCGAATGAGGTCGTTCTCGGCGAGCGACCGGATAAACGAAATCTCGACACCCAGCATATCGGGAATGGTCTCGATGGGATGCAGCTTTTGCTTAGTCTCCTTGGGCTCCGTCTTGAGCGGAACATCGGACAGCAAGCCCACCTCGTAGGCGAGCGTTGACAGGTCCGTGGCGTTTTCCAAGCGCTGCTTAATCACGTTGAGTGGCATGTAGCGAGTCTTCTGCAAGTGCAGAATGACCTCCAGGCGATCAACGTCCTCCTTGGAGTACTGACGGTATCCCTTAGGCGTACGATGAGGGGTAATGAGCCCCTCATCCTCTAGAAATCTAATTTTTGAGTTCGAAAGATCGGGGTATGCGCCTCGAAGAAGATTGACGACTTGGCCGATACTCAGATAGTTGCGTTCGGCCATGCCCTACTCACCGGTTTCGATGCGCTCCGGCGTGCTCTCGTGGTAGATGAGCGTAAACGTACCGATTTGGACGGATGAACCATCGTGCAACGGGGCTGCATTAACGATGGCACCGTCGACCCAGGTGCCATTGAGCGAGCCCAAGTCCTCGATGCGAGCGCCGAGGCCCTCGCGAATAATGCGGGCGTGGCTGCGCGAAACGGTCATGTCATTAAGGAAGATGCCGTTCGCGGGATCGCGGCCGATGGTGGTCACGTCGTCCTCGAGCTCAAAGGCGGCACCAGTCTGCGGACCCTTGACGATGGACAGGACGGGGGCGGTGATGCGCACGTTGGCCATGAGGTCGGGAACGGTGACGTCGCTTGAAGGCACGCGGAATACGCAGGTAGCGTCAGCAGTCTTATCATTCTGAGGCATATTGTTAACCATGTTGTCCATGACAACCCCTAACTTATCGCGGACGTGCCGCAAATAATGAACCGTACGTAATCATACCCCAACGAATCAGTCTTCGATTTCAGGGTTCAGAAAGTCGATGTCCTCGTCCTCGGGATGCGCGAGAGCCTGTTTAATGGCCACTCCGCCCTTAATGGAGTAGATGACAGCCGTGAGCATGGAGAAGATCACGCCGCCGTACACAAAGAAGATGCCGAGGGGCACCGAACTTCCGTTGAGGCCCGGGAAGGCCGTAAGGGATGAAGGTAGAAGATGCAGGCCGTCAATAACGGGGAACCCGAGCAGCATGAGCGAGAATCCGGTCATGAGCAGCGCTGTGGCAATCTTTCCGGGAAAGACAACATCGATGGGGCGACGGTGATAATGACGCACGATAAGCGTGCCGATGCCCAGATAGATGTCACGGCCAATAATGAGCACGCAGACCCAGATGGGCAGCTCTCCGCGAACCACCAGTCCCAGCACGCCGGTGAACAGCAGCGCACGGTCACAAATGGGATCCATGACCTTGCCGAGCCACGAGACCGTCTTAGTCATGCGGGCGATCTGGCCGTCCATCCAGTCGGTGGAGGCGGCAACGGCGTAGATTGCGATGGCGATGACGCGGTTGTTATCCGTCACAAACAGGTACAGAAATACCAGGGTGAGGATCAGGCGCGTAAAGGTGATGAAATTGGAGATCGTAAAGATCTTATTCGACGGGTAATCGGAAGTGCCGATAAGCTCCTTTTTGATCTTCTTTTTGATGCCCACAGGACTCCCCCGCTGGTTAACGACAAAACTTTCGATACTATACCCGTTCCGGCGATGTCTATCCAGCGTAAGCATAGAGAGTCCAGACATGTGGAGGGCGCCTCTGGGCTGCGCTGGATTCTGCATTTGTGTACATCAGCCTCCAAAAGCGACATTTTTCGGCATCTTTGGTGGCTGGTGTACACGTTTTGATTCGGTGATTACATCGATCGGGAAAGTTGTTGCTTTAAGCAAATGCGTGCGGGTCGAGATTGGCTGGCACCAAAAGAGCCCATCGGCCGTTACGGCTTCGTTAGAAACGCGCCCCACCATGGATGGTGAACCCGAAAG
>CBCSNQ010000019.1:0-27094 GCA_965141565.1 uncultured Collinsella sp.
CCAACGGGCGGTGTTGCGCTCGTCGAGGGCCTTGAGGGTAGCGGCGGGATCGGCAACCTTCTGCAGGAACATCATGGCTGCGATGGCATACGGCTTGTAGCTGGCCTCCTTGTACATGCCCACGCGGTGCATGTCGAAGACGTCGGCGTTAACCTCGCCGTGCTCGCAGGAGACACCGGAGATGTCGGCGGGCAGCGGGTGCATAAAGATGGTGTCCTGGCCGTTGGCAGTCTTCTCCATGAGCTCGGTCGTGGAGCACCAGTCCTGATGGGTGGCGTTCTGGGCGAGCAGCTCCTTCTCGAGCGCAGCGATGCCGGCGTCGTCGCCCTCGGCGTACAGATTGGTACGCTTCTCCATGGCGGCAAACGGAGCCCAGCTCTTGGGGATCACGATGTCGGCGCCCTCGAAGGCCTCGGCCATGGTGTTGACCTGCTTAAAGGTGGTGCCGGACTCGGCGGCATAGCCCTTAGCGCGCTCGACGACCTCGGGCATGAGGTCGTAGCCCTCGGGGTGAGCAAGGGTGACGTCCATGCCAAAGCGGGGCAGCAGGCTGATCAGCGACTGCGGGCAGGACAGCGGCTTGCCGTAAGAGGGCGAATAGGCCCAGGTGACGGCAATCTTCTTGCCCTTGAGGTTCTCAAGGCCGCCAAACTCGTTGATGAGGTAGAGCATGTCGGCAGAGGACTGCGTGGGGTGATCGGAGTCGGACTGCAGGGAGATGAGCGTGGGACGGTGATCCAGAACGCCGTCCTCGTAAGCCTGCTGGACAGACTCGGAGACCTCGGCCATGTAGGCGTCTCCCTTGCCGATGTACATGTCATCGCGGATGCCGATGACGTCGGCCATGAAGGAAATCATGGTAGCGGTCTCGCGGACGGTCTCGCCGTGAGCGATCTGGGACTTCTTCTCGTCCAGGTCCTGCAGCTCAAGGCCGAGCAGGTTGGCAGCCTTAGAGAAGGAGAAGCGCGTACGGGTGGAGTTGTCGCGGAACAGGGAGACAGCCAGGCCCGAGTCGAAGATCTTGGACGAGACGTTGTTCTCGCGCAGCTCGCGCAGGGCGTCGGCGACGATGTAGAGAGCCTTGAGCTCATCGGTGGTCTTGTCCCAGGTGTGCAGGAAGTCGCTGCCGTACATACCCTTAAAATCGAGGCCGTTCAGCTGCTCGACGAGCTCGGTAAACTTGGCGTCCATGGAAATGCCCTTTCTAAAGATGAAACGATCGCAATGAGTAGATGTGCTCCGGCATGCGCGTGTGGCTAGAACATGCAGAGCACTATGACGAGGACCCGCCACCGTTGAGGAAGCATGGGAGATAACGACCGCGGGCCCCAAGTCAACAGGGGGTGCCGGGGACACGAACGGCCCCCGGCTCAACAAAATCGAGGAATGGGACTAATCGATCTTGTTGTTGGTCAGACCGGCGCGGAACACGGTGGCGTCGCCATCGGCCTGGCTCGGATCGTAGAGGTTCAGGGCAGCCACGTACATGGCGGCAGCGGTGACCAGGTCGTCCTTGTAGGTGACCTCGTTGGGAGCGTGAGCCTGAGACTCGGCACCCGGGCCAAAGCCCACGCAGGGGATGCCGTAGCGGCCCTGGATGGAGACGCAGTTCGTGGAGAAGGTCCACTTGTCGCACAGCGGACGACCGGTGCGCTTGTCCATGCTGGGCTCGCAGCCGATGCGCTCGTCACCAAACATGGCCTTGTGGGCGTCGACGAGGGCCTTGACGTGCGGAGCGGTCTCCTTGTTGATCCACGTGGGGAAGTAAGCCTCGGTCTCGTAGACCTCGCCGGTCCAGGACGGACGGTCGTACATGTACATGGAAACCTTCACGTCGTCGCCGTACTTCTTGGCGGCCGGCAGGTTGCGGATCTCGTCCAGGCAGGACTCCCAGGTCTCGCCGGCGGTCATGCGACGGTCGATGGAGATGGCGCAGGAGTCAGCCACGGCGCAGCGGCTGGGGCTGGTGTAGAAGATCTGGCTGACGGTGCAGGTGCCGCGGCCCAGGAAGCGGGCGTCCTCGAAGTGCTCGGGGTTGTACTTGGGGTCGAGCATCTTGACGAGGCCCTTGATGTCGGTCGACTCGTCGCAGCCGTTGTTGTTGAGGGCGCGGACGTCGGCGATGATGTCGGCCATCTTGTAGATGGCGTTGTCGCCGCGGTCGGGAGCGGAGCCGTGGCAGGAGGTACCGTGAACGTCGACGCGGATCTCCATGCGGCCGCGGTGACCGCGATAGATGCCGCCGTCGGTGGGCTCGGTGGAAATGACGAACTCGGGCTTAATGCCGTCCTTGTTGTAGATGTACTGCCAGCACATGCCGTCGCAGTCCTCTTCCTGGACGGTGCCGACGACCATGATCTTGTAGCCCTCGGGGATGAGGCCCATGTCCTTCATCATCTTGGCAGCGTAGGTAGCAGAAGCCATGCCACCCTCCTGGTCAGAGCCGCCGCGGCCGTAGATGATCTCGTCGGTCTCGTAGCCCTCATAGGGATCGGCATCCCAGTTCTCGATGTTGCCGATGCCGACGGTGTCGATGTGGGAGTCGATGGCGATGATCTTGTCGCCCTCGCCCATAAAGCCCATGACGTTGCCCAGGCCGTCGACCTTGACCTCGTCATAGCCAAGGCTCTCCATCTCGGCCTTGATGCAGGCAACAACCTCACCCTCCTCGCAGGACTCAGAGGGATGGGAGATCATAGCGCGCAGGAAGCGAGTCATATCAGCACGATGAGACTCAGCAGCAGCCTTGATAGCGTCGAAATCGAGTTCTTTAGTCATAACAGTCAACCTTTCTACAAGGGTTTACCTACAGGTAGATATTTCAGATAGATCACTTGTGCCAAGTAGCGTGAGGTCGAGCACCCCACAAGCAAGTAACCATAGGAGGCGGACGGAGGACTTTGCTCCGTCGCGAGTTCCGCACGAGCCGGAGAGCACTTAATGTGCTCTCCGTGCGAGCAGGACTGTCCGAGCAGGGAGTAAAGTCCTCCGGCTGCCTCCGGACAGGTCAGTCTGCTAGCAAGTCGGGTACTCGCCCTCCCAGACGATGCGACGGTACTGATCCGGATCGGTGTCGCCCTCGGTGGAGAAGCAGAGCACGGAGCTCGTCTTGTCCAGGCCGATGAGTTCCTTGAGCTCGGCGTACTCGGGATCGAGCATGAGGGTCTCGACCAGGCCGGTGGTCACAGCGCCGGACTCGCCGGAGATGACGCGCGGGTCGCCCTTCTCGGGAGCGCCCAGGGTGCGCATGCCGCGAGCGGTGACCCAGTCGGGGCAGGACACGAAGGCGGTGGCGTGGTTGCGCAGGATATCCCAGCCCAGAATGTTGGGCTCGCCGCAGCACAGACCGGCCATGATGGAGGGCATGTCACCGTCCACGATGCGCGGATCGCCGTCGCCGGCGGCAGCGCCCTTGTACAGGCAGGCGGCAGGCGCGCACTCGACCACGACGAAGGTCGGCGGGTTATCGGGATACAGGTTGGTGAAGTAGCCCACCACGGCGCCGGCGAGCGAACCCACGCCAGCCTGGACAAACACGTGCGTCGGGCGGTTGATGGCCATCTCGCGCAGCTGCTCGGCAGCCTCGGAAGCCATGGTGCCGTAACCCTCCATGATCCAGGACGGGATCTTCTCGTAGCCCTCCCAGGCGGTGTCCTGAACGATGACGCCGCGCTCGCAGGCGTCGGCCTCGGCGGCGGCCATGCGCACGCACTCGTCGTAGTTGACCTCTTCGATGGTCACCGTGGCGCCCTCGGCGGCGATGTTATCGAAGCGGGGCTTGGTGGAACCCTTGGGCATGTGCACGACAGCCTTCTGGCCCAGCTTGTTGGCAGCCCATGCCACGCCGCGGCCATGGTTGCCGTCGGTGGCGGTAAAGAAGGTGGCCTGGCCAAAGTCCTTGGCAAGCTGATCGGAGGTCAGGTAATCGAAGGTGCACTCGGCAACGTCCTTGCCGGTCTCGTCGGCAATGTAATTGGCCATGGCAAACGAACCGCCCAGAACCTTAAAGGCGTTGAGGCCAAAGCGATAGCTCTCGTCCTTAACGCACAGGTTGGACAGGCCCAGGCGCGCGGCCTGGCCGTCCAGGCGGGCAAGCGGAGTGACGGTGTACTGGGGGAACGACTGGTGGAAGGCACGGGCCTTCTTCACATGGTCGAGGCTCATGATTCCCAAGTGCTTGTCATCGCTCTTGGGCATCGTGTTGCCCGCCCACTGGATCTTATCGGCCATACGGTGAACTCCTTAAGTCCTCTCTTGCCGGCCCCGCATACGCGTTTCAGCCCGATCCCATTCACACGGCTGAACTTTTATGTGGATGCCAAACAAAAAGTTTGTTAGTAATGTTCTATCACACTTTTTGATTGGCATACCTAACGAATTGTTTGTTGCCGTAATCGGTACTTTTTCGCCGCCGAACGGTCACACAACGCAGCGACGCTTTCGTTATTTGCGAACAGGTGTGGTTTATGGCACAGTGAGCCCAAACTAATTTTTAGGAAGGTACCCATGACCCCCGCACAGATTGAGTTTTACAAGCGCCTCGCACACGGCCTGGCGCTCCAATTTGGCCCCAACTGCGAAGTCGTCGTCCACGATCTGGAGACCGAGGACGTAGACCACTCCATCGTAGTGATCGAAAACGGCCACGTCAGCGGGCGCAAACTGGGTGACGGCCCCAGCCATATCGTGTTTGAGTCCATGCACGAGGGCGCCACCGACGTACACGACCGCGAGCCATACCTCACCAAAACCACCGATGGCAAGCTGCTCAAGTCCTCGACGATCTTTATCCGCAACGATGAGGGCAAACCCGTCGGCATTTTGGGCATCAACTTTGACATTACGCTCATGAAGGCTTTTGAGCGTTCGCTCGACGCCTTTACCGGCACCGGCGGCACGGGCTATACCGAGCCCGAGCCCATTACCAAAAACATCGGCGACCTGCTCGAGGACCTGCTGCACGAGTGCGAGCAGTTTGTGGGCAAGCCCGCGGCACTCATGACCAAAGACGAGCGCATTCGTGCCATTGGCTACCTCGACCGTCGCGGCGCCTTCCTCATTTCCAAGTCGAGCGAGCGCGCCTGCGAGTTCTTTGGCATCTCCAAATACAGCTTCTATAGCTACCTCAATGAGGCCAAGGCGGCGGCCGGCGACAAGTAGGCACTCGCCTGGATTGTCCCTCCCCTTTTGGGCGCGAGTTCTGGAAAGCACGAATCCAAGACCGAGCCGCTTGGGAAGTTCCATATAATCGATGTCATTAGTATTTCGAAAGGATGGAACAGAATGGCGTTGAGCAAGGCATCATGCACCGGTCGCGGATTGATTCCGGCAATTGGTGGACATGTGCACCGCATGTTCGATGAGGGTGAAGACGACCTGTTTTCGCTGAGCCTTGACGACGTGATGGATGATCGCCCGTGGACCGCCGACGAACTCATGGGCGGCGAGGCTCGCCCGTCAAGCCCCAATCCCGCACTTGCGCCTAAGCCCGCATCTGCGCCGACTCCTGCGCAGTCGCCTGTTTCGACGCCCGCGCCTACGCCCGCACCCACTTCGGCGCCCACGCCCGCTCCCCGCCCCGCAAGCGACCCGTCCGAGACGGCGGCTTTTCTCGCTGCAGCGACGCAGGGCAAATCGGCCGACAGCACCGTTATGTACAGCGCCCAGCAGTTGCCCGTTCCTGCGGCGCGCAAGCCTCCGGTCACAAGGCTCGATGAGCCCGTTGCCCATCAGGTTGTCCACGATTCCTGGGCCGCAGCCGATCTGGATGAGACCTCTACCGGCATGCCGGCGCTCGATGTTCCAGTTAACCCGCTTTTTGCCGCCAACACGAGCGCCACGGACCATGAGGGCGATGCGGCATATTCCGATTATTCCGATGGCTATGCTGGCAACGGTCGCATCGAGACCGAGGACTATGGCACCGCATCGAGCGATTATCTCAATGATCCGTACGCTGCCACGCCTGCACCGGAATATGACCCGGAGGCCGCGCCCGCACCGGCGTATACCAAAAGCACGGGCGAAGAGCGCTTCGCCGATTATTACGCCGAGGAAAAGGCGCTGCGTTTCTCGGAATTTCCGCAGGCAGTCAAGGTTGCCTTTATCGCCATTGTCATTGCCCTGCTCGGCGTCATTGCGTTTGAGGGATTCCAGCTGTTCCGCGGCCCCACCCAAGCGGAGTCGGAGACCCAGCAAAAAGAGGACGATAACCAGTACCTGGACATCAACACCCTCAAGGGCGACCCCAACGACGAGGACGACGAGTAGCGAGGGCTGAAGGCGGCCGCAGGATCCCGCATCCAGCACCAGCTTCTAAGTGCTGTTTTGTCATCCAGCTACACTTTTCCGAAGTTTTAAGGTGCCTATTTCGACACTTTTCCGTACTTTTACACGGCTGATTTCGACACTTTTCCGGATGAAAGCCGAATAATCACTTGGGAAACCAACGCCATCCGCGCGTCATTTCGCGGATGGCGTTGGTTTCTGTCCGTACACGTTGATAGACTCCATCGTGCCTGCAAGGAGCGGGCGCGTTTTATCCAGAGTCGGGGTAGAGAGTTGGCTCCACGATCCCGACGCCAACCGGCCAAGAGGCACGGTGGCCCTGCCAACATCGATGAAAGGAGTCCGTATGGACAATTTCTCCGTGCGCAGCGAGCGCAACTTCCACAACCTGGCAGCCAAGCCAAAACAAATGCATCTTCTGGATAAGCCAAATGGCTACGCCTCGGCCATGGTCAAGAGCAGCCTCTCCCACCAGATGCGCTTTACGGTACAGAAGCTCGAGGAAGAGCTCTGTGCTGTTGGCAATCCACATGTGTTGCAGATCAAGCTGCTCGGAGACGACTCGCGTGAGCCGTCCAGCTGGAAGCTCTTCGCCGACGGCGTGTGCGTTGCGGACGGATCTGGCACCTTTGCCCGTGAGTGCTTCTGCGAGGGAGCCGAGGTGTTCCTGGATCTGTGTCGCGATGCCGTCGAGACTGTCGAACTGCGCCAGTGGAGCCAGAGGGAGTATGAGCTGTTGAGTGCGGCCCGCGGGATTGCTATGGCGTAAGCGAGAGATCTCAGCAGTGTCACTAACGAGCAGAATCGATTTTTGCAATCAAGTCGTTCGCCCATGCCACGGCATCATCGACAGTCGGCAAAACGTTAAGTCCTTCCGCCTGGGAGAAATACAGTGAGTCCCAGCCCACTCCCCTCGAGATCATTGGAGGCCACTCCTGCTCCGCACGATACGCAAAGAGTCTGATACAGACCTCTCGAGTTTTTAGGTAATCAATTTCCCCGTTGGAAATTGCAATCTGGAGATCTATCAGATCATGGGCGCGCTCGCTGCCGGGGCTGCTCGCAGCATGAAGTTTCTGGGCAATCTGATGCTCGAGCCTCATGCACGGAACCGGCCCCGGTTCGGGAAACCCGAGACCTTTCAATATTGCCGCAGCTTCAGGCGAGGAAACCATATCGGGATCGTCGGCGTCGCCGATTTCGTTATGACCGACCTCAAGCGGCAGCGTCATCCACGATTTACCATTGTAGGCAATCTTGATTTCGAACGGACGCATGACGTAAGCAGTTGGAATTCCCTTCGGAGATGCGGGCTCCCTCGGAACAATGGCACCCGAGAATCCGTTCCAGCCCATAGTGAGCGAATCTTCAAGCTTCGTCATGTAATCGTTCAGTGAGGATGCCCTGGCGGTATCGAGGTCGCGCGAGAACCGCGTGGCATCCTTCCCAAAGCGAATCTTCAGGGCATTTCCACCCTTTGCGGCTCCATCGGGTAGCATTTGTCCAACAACAACGGCCGCAATGAGCCTTTTAACGCGGCCCGGTTCTTCGCCCAAATCAGTGCAGAGTCGGTCTATCGCTATGTCAAGGTTACGTCTGCTGGTTGGCTTCTTGACTTCCTTCACGACAGCTCCTTCATCAGTCTCTCATGCTCATTGGAGGTAATAAGGCCCTCGGCTTGAGCGTGCTTGGTTGCCTCGATGAGGCGTTCGGTCATAACGGACCCCTTACAAGCCTCAATCGCATCGGCAACGCATTGAGAAGGGATTCCTTCATAGAACGTCGTTTTCGCATTCTCTGGAGCGGGCACTGTTTTTACCCAAGCTGGCAGTTTGCGGCGAATACGCTTTGGTGTTGCCACGGTCACGGCACGAGGATCAACAAGTGCAAGTGCGTGCATAGACAGCACTGATTCGCCCCACAGGAAACCCTCGTCACCAACAAGAGCCACTGCCTCCGCAAAGACGTCCCGGGGCGTCGGAACCCATTGGGTGAGCTTGTACACCCCATGTCCTCGGCGCATCAATTTCCCAGTGGCACACCATCGGCTCAGTTCTCCGGTGGTTACGCCAATCTCGCGTGCCTGCGCAGCAGTCACGATGCCGTAGCCATCTGCCGCCAGTTCGAATATTTCATCAAAGTGTTTCATGTCAAAAGACTAACACTTTTGTATGTCTTTTGACATAGACATGGTCTTAATTAAGCATTAGAGATCTATTTAAATTCGTATAGCATTGCAATCGCCCTCTCTGAATTCGAAGTCCGCGCCGACAGCATGCGGAAGTAAAAAGTACCGGCAAGAACGATATCGAATGAAATCGCTCCCGCTGGCATATATCTTACCATATAAACGAACACGTGTTCGTTCTCATCAATTATCGATTTATCACACGCCTGCTTTAGCCGCTGCCCGCGCGAATCGTCTAGCCGATAGCTCTTCACCGACAGCGCGTGCATCGCAAGCGGCTCGGGCATCTTTGCCCGCGAGTGCTTCTGCGAGGGAGCCGAGGTGTTCCTGGACCTGTGCCGCGACGCCGCGCGCGCGGCCGAGCTGCGCCAGTGGAGCCAGAGGGAGTGCGAGCTGTTGAGTGCCACGCGTAGGATTGCGGGGTGCAGACGAAAGCAATTTAGAATAAGCATTCATATGCAGTCATCGAGTTCCTCCGCTGAAGCGCACTGCGAATAGTAACCTTGCCGCCGGCAATGGGCTTGTTGGCAAATCTGCACCGCTGAAGAAGGTAGTAAGACCCCCAAACAGAAGGGGGCTGCACATCTGCAGCCCCCTTTAATCCGACCGATTGCCAACCAGTCTATTCGGCATCCTTAAACTGAACTTCGTACTTCTCGCCCATCCGCTCACCAATTCCAGTGACGTACCGGCTCAAGAGAGTTTTAGCTCTTTCACGGGCGCTGCTCATCAATGCTGAATTGCCCTCGGCACTTTTTACCATTTCATTTTGGGCTTCTTCAAGCGCAGCAGACTGATCAACTGTCGTAATAGGAGTTAGCAGTCCGGTATCGCTATAGATATCAGAAAAGGTGCTCTCGTCGGCTTGGGGCTGACCAAGGACCTGCGCATTAGGGAGCGTGATAGTTACGACATTGTTCTCATCCGGCTTACTGACATCTACCTTGGAGACGTCAACGCCCAGTTGCACCGTTCCGTCATACTCGAACCACGCTTTCTTGTATCCCACGTTTATCCCAAACAACATATTGGTGCCGTCGTTATAGATTTCCGCGACGTTATGGAATCTGCACTCGACGGTAGCAAGCTCGGCAATCTTCGTATAACCCGAAAAATCAGGCTCTTCGTCTTTTTTGGCGCAACCCGAAAGCCCAGTAAGTGACAGCGCCGCCACGAGGGCAAAGCATACCAACCATGGTTTACGCATTGGAGTCAGCCTCCCCCTTGTAATCGGCCAACGGTTTGAAATCAAGCTTGTACTCATCCTCGATAAGCGGCAGCGTCAGCGCCTTTACGGTATCCCGCAAGCTCGCGTCCGCCTGTTTTTTGATCTCCTTTTTATCGACTTCATCTGCGGCATCTTTGCGACAAAGTGGCAGAACATCTTTCATATCTGCAGTTGCGTTTTCGGGAAGATAGCCAAACTTACTATTGTCGAGCTGTGGCTCGCTCACCTGCGCTTTGGGGAGATAGGCGGTAACGGTCTTATTCTCTTCGTCAATGTCAAACTGGATGTCGCTCATCGTATACGATGCACGAATGTGAGCCTCGTATTTAACGCGATAGTCCACGCGATCCATCCAGAGGAACCTGCCGTGCTTCTCGACGATGCCGTGGTAGGTGTAATCAACCGTAGAAAGACTGTCGATATCTACAGCAGACTTAAGATCCGATGTCGTGAGGTACTGAGTTTCGTGGTTATCGGTTATCCAAGGAAGGACACCGCCAAAAAAAACTGGCAAGGGCCACCACTATGACCACGACCAAAACAATCTTTACTTTGGTCGATAGCTTTCCAAAATGCTTGGCAACCTTCTTACCCCACTTGTCATTCGCCTCGACCGCTTCTTTTCGAGGCGCTTCCACACGCTCATCATGCCCGGAGGTACATTCGGACTGAATGCCCCTCTCATGTTTGCTATGTTCCAAAACAAGCCTCACTCATACCGTTGAGTAGTAATCTGCTGGTAGAATTCTATCAGCAGTTATTGAACTCATTTCTTCCAGTTCGGCAGGAGGCAAAATGAAGCGGTTGTATGCGGTTTTGGCAGTTGTAATCGCGTTGGTGGTCTTTATTCTTCTCGCCAGCAGCATCGGCATTATCAGCATCAGGCTTTAGCTCGCCATCAAATACCTCGCACCCATCCCTCGGCAGATTCAGTCTCAGCCTTCAAACTAGGCAACCACAACGGCATGCACAACGTCTGCGGGCTCACCGATCCCGATGAGCCCGCTTTCCGCAATCTGGTTGCCAAAAGCTCCACATTAATGATTGCCCGCATCGACATTGCAATCGATGTACGGTCAGGGAGTGTTGATAAAAAGTGACTAAACGCTTGACGTGTGAGGATGTAAAAGCCTGCATCCCAAATAAGGTGGGATCAAGCGTGTGCGTCGGCTTCTTGGCAAGCAGAGCAATGGGCGTACAAGATGTTATGCGAGAAATAGCGATGACAGAGGTGCGCAAATAAGGTCGTGGATAGCAGCTCTCAATGGTCCCAAATTGCAACTAGCTTAAGGACGCATTGAAAAACATAGCTGCACGGATGCAGTCAGGACCACAGTGAAACCCGATACCATGACTACCAAACCACAGCAGGCTCAGCACTAGTTGACAGTCCCCTTTTTAATGTGACACTCGATGCCGTGATCAAAACAAAAATCACGGACTTCCCTTGCACTATCACGATAGAAGCGGGCGCAGTCGTCGTAGGAGCTTGTTAGCCTGTCATAGTGCGTCCTGCCAAAAACAATTTTATCGACAAAAGAGATCTTGCGCAGCAGCGCATCCAAATCTTGCTCGCAGATATTTGGAGTCGGATATGGCTCCATGCTAACCCAAGTCTTACAGCCAGCCTTATGGAGAGACTCGAGAGCGGCAAGCCTGACTGAGTATGCCGCTGCACCGGGTTCCATCCTTTTCCGATTGTCCTCATCAAGTGACACCAAGGTAATTCCATAGGTGTTCAACGCCGCATTAGGCAACGCCGCAAGTTCAACGGGAAGCTCTCCTTTCGTTAGAATGCTGCACGGCTTACCGTACTCGTTAATGAGCTCAATTGCACCCAAGCTCATACTGCCAACTTCTGGATATCCGAGCATAAAAGGATCGGTTGTAAAGCACAGTTGAACCTGTTTTATCTCATCACAATAACGCGGCAACTCTTTGCGCAGCAGATCCAAAGTGTTGTCGACAAGGCTCGGCCGCCGCCATTCCTCGTATGTTTTGACACGCCCAAAACGTTTTGCCATTAAATATGCATAGCATGGAAAATTGCATCCATGCGAACAGCCTTGCACATGATTCATCGCCCAATCGCCATATTCAACTTTTGTACGGTAGAGCATACTTTTTCGATATATGTGCCCAAGTTGTTCCATTGTTCTTTAATTCTCTTCTCGCTAAACTTCCTCACACCAAAGATACGACCGACCTAAGCACTCATCTTGCTCGATAAACCTCGTCTTTGAGCGCAAAGCTCTTTTTTGGCTTTCCTTTCAAAGTGAACTTGACCGCACGCTCAAGAACACCTTCCTCAATCATTGGGCCCACATAGGTCTTCAAAATAGTATTGCTTCTGTCAAAGACTCCGCACTCGGAAATCAACGTGGCAGCAATATCGCCCATTTTCATGTTTTGGTGAACGGGCATATGCTGGACAAAATCACTGGCCTTGGCCGCAATTACGGCAGTCTCAACATTGCGACCATCAACATCCACCGCAAACAATCCCAACTGCTTGCATTGCCGGTCGAGGTTGCGCTTAATCATGTTATCGTTCATCAGAACGCAACCGTCTGGGCTATTGGTCATATGGATCATTCTATATTTGACGAGCCCACCGACATTAACGCGTTTACTCATATCTTTGATAGGCATATTCGTTACATACTTATAGTAAGAACGCGCGTTGTTGCAAAAGAGTTCCGAGAGCGCATGTTCAGCCTGCCAAGCGTCGATCTCTCCAGCCTTATAACGAACGACCACTTCTTTCCAGTTACCACTTCCGATGCAGGCATTCAGACGTTCAACCCAAACGCTGGCTTTCGTGAGCTCATTAAAGTCGTCTTCCGGCAGTTCAACTTCATTTGGAAGTGACAGTGGCACTTTCATGGCAGCGCAGGCAACGCGGAATAGACCAAAACTATTGAAGTTGACCAGGGCCTCCGTGTGAGCCATATTCGGCGAATTAGTTAGAAGATCGAGTCGTAGGTCTTTAACCCCGAATGGATCGATGTAATAGAAGACTGTTGAGGGCTTACCGCCCCCACAAACGCTAGTTTGTTGTGCCCGTCTTATAGCATCCTCGCAACTGGAAACGATAATTGGCGGCTTGATATAGCCGCTAGCTCCCTTTGCTTCGTTAAATGTCGATTCGAGATGCTTTCTAGATTCCGCGTTGGATTCACTAAGAATGAACTGGATGGGCGTCTTTGAACGATTTTTCTTTGCAATTGCAAAATACTTAGAAAGGGCAATCAAGGGAGATCCTTTACTGCCATCGGCAAATAAACCCGCACCAGCAAAAGCATCGATATAAAGAATGCCGCTCCGTGAAGGTCGATACACTTTAGTGAAAAAAGGCGTTAGATAGCATGCCAGAAGATCATCCTTAGTCTCAGACCACGGATGTTTTGCCTGAAAGTAATCTGACTGATTTTTTGCCATGCTAAGCCCACCTTGCTCTTAGTCCTCATCGTCTACTTGAACTTCTCCACCAGCAACTGCCCGATGGCGCTCATCATGGCGCGATACTTCTCACTGTCCTCAAAGAGGCTGGTAAAGGAGTCCGTGTTCTCCACATAGGCGCGGCGAGCCTCTTCATCGAACACCTTGGGCAGCAGGCTTGATTCGAAGACCTGTCTGCCGTCGCGACGGATGGTGTCGGCGACCTGCGGGTTTTCGGCGATACGCTTCCACAGCGTGTCGATAACCACACGATCTCCCTCGGTGAAGTTGCCAGCCCACTGCTCGTTGAACTTATCCACGAGCACCTGCAGCGGGTCGCGCTTCTTGTCGGGCGTCACGGTCTTGGCTGCGCCACCGGGATCGAGCACGCCGCCGCCAGGCTCAAGCGAAATGCTGCCCTCGAACTCTTGCTTGAGCTTGTAGAAGCGCATCTCGACCTTGTCGTCCACCGCCTCGACGGGGATCTTCTCGACCTTGAGGAGGTGGCGCAGATAGCTCAGATACACGTACTCCTTGTGCAGGTCGCGATCGAACATGCGAACAATCTGGGTGATGTAGGTGTACCACTTGCAGAAGCTACGCACCTTACGACGCACCTGATAGCGCGAGTCGTCATCCAGCTCGTTGTAGCGCGAGACCGCAGGCTTCAAAACGGCAGCAAGCTTGCCCTGCACGTTGCCCTGCGGCTTACCCTTGTCATCCGTGAAGACAATCTCGGCCGCGGCCTCGATGTCGTCCTCGTCGTAGAGCTTGTAGCCGCGAATGTCGGTCTGCACCTGATAGAGGAGGTCGGTGTTGATCTGCTCGGAAAGCGACGTCTCGGCATAGAAGCGCTCGAACGCCTTCTGGATATCCTCGGGCTTGTTCACGAAGTCGAGGATGTAGGTGTCCTCCTTGTCCGGATGGATACGGTTGACGCGGCAGAGCGTCTGAACCGCCTTCACGTCCTTGAGCTTCTTGTCCACCACCAGCGTGTGAAGCAGAGGCTCATCGAAGCCCGTCTGGTACTTCTCGGCGACAACGAGCACGTCACCATAGTTGTGGAACTCGGCCTTCGTTTGGCTCTCGGCGACACGTTGCCCATCGTGGCCGACGTTGATAGACGGCTCGGTGTACTCGGGACCGTTGGGGCCATTCACGGGGTCGCTGATGGCACCCGAGAACGCCACCAGCACCTCGATGTCGTCGTAGCCCTTCTTCTGCATGTAGCGCTTGATCTCGTGGTAGTAGCGAACCGTCGCGAGGCGCGAGGCAGTGACCACCATCATCTTGCCCTTGCCGCGGATCTTGGTGCGCGTAACGTTGCGGAACGTCTCCACGATGAGCTCGGCCTTCTGACCGAGAGCGTAGGGATGCAGCTCCTTGTACTTGCGGAGCAGCTTGAGCGTGGGGCTGCTGGGCACATCGGGGTTGTCGGGGACCGTGCGCGCGAGCTCGACGGCCTCCGAATAACTCACGTAGTTGGCGAGGGGGTCCATAATGAAGCCCTCCTCTATCGCCTGGCGCATCGAGTAGACGTGGAACGGGTGGAAGGACCCGTCAGGCCACTCATCGCCGAAGATCTCGAGCGTCTGTTCCTTTGGCGTGGCGGTAAAGGCAACGAAGGTCAGGTTCTTGTGACGGCCGTGGCTCGCGAGCTCGTCGGCGAGCTGGTCCTCCCAATCGGCTGCGGCGTCCTCGGCTTCCGCCTCGATCTCAGCGTACTCCTCGAGCGCGTCGCGCTTGTCGGCAAGGGCGCTCTTGAGTTTGAGCGCGCTCGTTCCCGTCTGGGACGAGTGCGCCTCGTCGACGATGATGGCGAAGCGCTTGCCCTTGCTCTCGACCTGCTCGTAAATCACGGGGAACTTTTGCAGGGTCGAGACGATGAGACGAGCGCCGCCGTTGATGGCGTCCCGCAGGTCGGCCGAGGTCTTGTCCTTGCCGATGGTCACGACCGAGCCGATGGCGTGGTCGAAGCCCGAGATGGTCTCCTGCAGCTGGCTGTCGAGAACGCGACGGTCGGTGACGACGACCACGGAGTCGAACAGCGGGGTGTCATCCACAAAGAGGGATGCAAGGCGATAGGCCGTCCAGGCGATGCTGTTAGACTTGCCCGACCCCGCCGAATGCTGCACGAGGTAGTTCTTGCCCGTCCCGTTCGCGCGTACGTCGGCGATGACCTTACGCACGGAGTCGAGCTGGTGGTAACGGGGGAAGATGATGCGCTCCTTCTTACGCTTCACCTCGTTGCCGCGCGCATCGAGCTCTGTCTCTTCCTTGACCTCCAGGTGAAGGAACTTGTTGACGATATCGAGCAGGCTGTCCTTCTGCAGGGCGACCTCCCACAAGTGACTCGTGGCATAACCGTCGGGATTTGCGGGGTTGCCGGCGCCGCCGTCGTTTCCCGCCCCGGCGGAGCCCTGGTTGAACGGCAGGAAGAAGGTCTTCGCGCCCTCCAGCTTGGTGGTCATGTAGACATTTTCGAGATCGACGGCGAAAAATGCCAGCATGCGCGCGTTGAACTTGAGACAGCGACACCGTGGATCGCGGTCCTCGCGCCACTGGCGCATGGCGTTCTCGACGTCTTGGCCGGTGAACTGGTCCTTGAGCTCTATGCCCACCAGGGGGATGCCGTTCACGTCCAGGACCATGTCGATGGTCTGGTTGCCCGTCTCGGCGAAGTGGAACTGGCGGATGCAGCGGCAAACGTTCTTGGCATAGCGATCGGCGGCGCTTTCGTTAAGACCGCTCTCCGGCTTGAAGAATACAACTTTGAACGGAATTCCTCGGTGCTTGAAGCCGTGTTTGAGCACTGCAACCATGCCTAGGCGGTCGACGGCGTCGTTGAAGACTTTGGCGAACTTCGCCGTGGAATCGGAGTTGCACATGCGCTCGAAGCGCTCCCAAGCCTTGGGCTGCGTCGTCTGGATAAAGTTGACCAGAGTCGTAGCGTCGAGCGCGCGGTCGCGGTGTTCCATGTAGCCGCCGCCGACCATCTGATAGGTGCCGTCCTCGACGTAGAGGAGCGAATGTTTATCGTCGCACTTAAGGAAACCGCCCGCAGGCGAGCAGAGGAACGACTCTATGTCCTGCTCGAGGTTCTTTTCCTTTGTCTGCGCAGACATGCTACAGCCTCATCTCTCTCAGCTCACGACCGAAAAGAACGAGCCACGGAAATATGCTCTTGTTTAGCACCATGTACATCTTCGCGCGCTGCTTTTCTGTCGGTGCCGTCCTCTTGTTGAACATATCCACCATGAACTCGTAATCGTTTCGGCCGTCGTAACCGTTGTACCTGTTGGGCGGAAAAGCACCTTTCTCGTAAAGGAAGGCGTAGAGACATCGAGAGAACAGGTCCCTGTTCATGCCGTCGAGTCGTACGTCCGGCCTTCTTGCCTCGAGGGCCTCCAGCAACTTGATTGCCGCTCTCCAACCTTCAACCTCGTTCTTGAGCTCATCGTTTTCGAACTTCAGGATGCAGGTTGAGCCTATTGGTGAGAGCTCGTTCCCGTTGACAGAGTTTTTGATAGTGAACTCATACCTAATGCCCTCGTGTCCGCAAAGACAATCGCCAGAAGCGTCCCCATTGTCACGGCATCCCGTCACGTGCCATTCGGAGATAGCGGCATCCCACGTTTTTGACGATGACGCTTCCAACACGATGCGAGGGAGACGATAGGAATCACCCATTGGCTACACCTCCCGCTTTCCGGTGACGGCCTCGTAAATGAGCGACTGCTTGTATGCTTTGAGGTCGGCAATGATAGCCTGCTTGGCCCCTATCGACTCGGCAATGGAAGCATACAGGTCATCCAGTTCCGCCACGATACGCTGCTGCACCTCGATAGAAGGCACTGGCACCGCTATGTCAAACAGATCGCTTGTATACAAGCGCCTGAAACCATCCGCAACACCAGAGATGCGAATTATAAATTCATCAATCACTGCTGCTGTATGGAATACGTACTCAAGATATTTCAGTGAGGTTCTCTCCATATCGATGGCCTGATAAACGGCATATTCCGGGCTAATCAAGCCGTTGTAAGGCGACACGTACATCACGCCGTAATACGCCTTTAGCTTATTGAAGACCAGGTCGCCAGCATGGACAATTTTGGCACCAACAAGGCTTGATGTCGGATTCGGTATGGCCAGTTCAATAGAACGAAGCACTCCACGAGCGATCGTAATTGACAGCGGCTCTCCGATTCCGTCAGGAGATTTATCCTTAGACTCCTTCAGCACGTATTTGAGTTTCTCCCGCGGCGCTTCGTGCGAAACTCTGGTAATCATCTCTTCCAAACGTGCAGAGCGATACAGGTTCAGCTCCTCGATAGACCGCTCGGCGGCGAAGACGGCGCGGTCGATCTCGCCGCACCTCTCGTCCAGGAAGTCCGCGATACGGCGCTGCTCGTCGAGGGGCGGCAGAGGCACCATTTCCGACTTTAGCTCAACAAGTGAAATATTTCTTTGGATTGTGCCGACCCCTCGACTGCACAGTTCAAGCACCTGCACAAAAGGACCTCTAAATAGATAATTAGCGAAACGATCATCTATATTGCTTGTGTTTTTCTCGAGAACATAGTAAGCGGGGCTGACTATTCCGCGGTAAATAGATATCCCAACGGATCCACGCCATGCTTGTTGGTTGTTTAGAACAAAATTGCCCGGACGAACCAGCTGATACTTCAACAAAGATTTGCTTGGCTTATGCACCTGCACCCCATCAGAGTCCACATAGCGGATAACTCCACGATTCAAGTAGACCGAAAGGAGCTCTTCGCTCTCGCAATTTGTGATGGAGACCTGTGAGTACAGTCGTTTGAACGGTGCAAAAGTCCATCCCGCGGGCACCTCGCCGAGCCACTCGACACCATTAACCTTCATCTCCCGCATCGCTAGCGCACCTCGCCGAAGAGCGCCTCGAGGCTCTTCTCAAGCGTCTTCTCGTGCTCGAGGATGCGCTTGGCGATCTCGTCAGCAGGTTCGAGCTCGGCGTACTTGTAGAACACGCGCGTGAATGGAATGGTATAGCCCACCTTGGTCTTCTTCTTGTCCACCCAAGCATATTTGTTGTACGGGCGCACCTCGCGCTCGATATAGGCGTCGATGTCCTGGTTAAGGGGAATGTCCTCAGTGTCGGCCTTTGCCTTGTCGGCTTGCATCTTCCCGTGCTTGTTGAGGACGGGCTCCCCGCTCTCATCGACGACGGGACTCTCCACGGTCACGCGGTTAAAGCCGAACTCGACCGTCTCCATCAGACGCGCCTCGACAGAGACCTCCTGTCCGTTGGACCCTTCGCCAGTCCAGGTACCGTCGCGGTACTCGGAATACGCCCGGACGATAAGATCGCGGCAGGATTTGGTGATGTCATTCTTCTTGTCGCCGATGCCCTTGCGGCGCTTCTCGAAGCACTGGGAGGCGTCGATGAGCAGCACGTGGTCACGATGCTCGGGCGCCTTCGCCTTGCTGAAGAGCCACACGTATGTAGCAATGCCGGTGTTGTAGAACGAGTCGCAGGGCAGCTGCACGATGGCGTCGAGCCAGTCGTTCTCCAGCACGTAGCGGCGGATGCCGTCCTCGCCGCTGCCGGGTTTGCCTTTGTAGAGCGGGCTGGCGTCTTGGATGATTGCCATCACACCATCGTCCTTGAGCTTCGACAGCCCGTTGAGCACGAAGAGCATCTGGCCGTCGCCCTTGGCTGGGAGTTTCTCAACCGGGAAGCGCCCGCCGCCGGCGGTCTTGAACTCCTTCTCCACCGCAGCGGCCTGTGGGTTCCACGGGTCTCCGAACGGAGGGTTGGAGATGCAGTAGTCGAACTTGAAGCCCTCGAACTTGTCGGCGGACAGGGTATCACCAAAGCGCATGTTAGCGTCGTCCTCACCGCGAATGAGCGCGCTCGCCTTCGCGATGCCGAAGGTGAACGGGTTGAACTCCTGGCCGTAGCAGGTCACATGAGCATCGGCGTCGAGCTGGCGTAGGCGTTCCTCGGTGCAACCGAGCATCTGCGAGGTGCCCATGGTCTGATCGTAGACCGTCTTGGTGATGCGATCGCCTTCAAAGACGTGCGAGTCCGCCTGGATGAGCAGGTCGGTCATAAGGTACACGATGTCGCGGCTCGTAAAGTGGGCGCCAGCATCCTCGTCGTAAGACTCAGAGAAGCGCTGGATGAGATTTTCGAAGATATAGCCCATATCCACCGCACGGATTTTATCGGGAGACATATCGGCCTGCGGCTTGCAGAAGTCGCAGATAATCTGGTAGAGCAGTGGGGCATCCGGGTCGGAGAGGCGTTCGATCTGGTCGGCGAACTTCATGCGCGCCAGGATGTCCTGCACGTTGTCCGAGAACCCGTTGATGTAGTCCTTGAAGTTATCCTCGATGTTCTCTGGGTCGGCCTTAAGTGTCTCGAAGGTGAACTTAGAGGTGTTGTAAAAGGGGTAACCAGAGGCTTCGCGCAGAAAGCCGTCCTTCACGGCAAGCGTCTTGTATTTCTCAGCAGCGGCGAGAACAGCATCGTGTGTGGGAGCGAGACAATCATGAAAGCGCTTGATGACGGTCATAGGAAGGATAACCAGGCCGTACTCATGCGGCTTGTAGGGACCGCGCAGGGTGTCGGCAGCGCTCCAGATAAGGGATGCCTTCTCCTGAATATTAGCGCCAACGGCCTTGATGAGATCGTCGCTGTCTGCCATCGTTACTTCTCCTTCTTGGACAGATACTCGATGAGGCTCGTCTTTACGAGAGACGTGAAGCTAACGCCATTGAGAGCAGCCGCCTCCCTGGCGGCGTCGCGCATGTTCTTGGGAATGCGGACGGTTACTGCCACGTTCTCGCCGTCCACGAGGAAGCTTCTGAGCTCGCTCGGGGTTGCTTCTCCGTCGATAAGGTCGGCGTACTTCATGGGAACCTCCGCGATTGCATGATGCAATACAAATGTGTCTATGATTCTAGCAAAGGACTGAAAACTAATTACCGTCTAGCACAGATGGATAGGCAAGTAATTAACGCCAATAAGAAGGGGAATAACACTCTGAACCGTCGTCTCTCCCGCCTGAAGGAGCTCGATGAGAACTAGTCGGCAACTCAAAAAGACACCGAGCAAGCCGCTAACACACTTATCACGTTCCACAAAGAGATGGGTAAGCATGACGCCAGCTTGAGCGAGGGCGCTAATGGCATAGAATTGCAGCCAGACTGCCCGAACCTATTCATCACTTGATGCCGGCAAGCTGTTGAGCGACTCACTCTCACCGGCGGCACCAAGGCGCTCCTGCATCTTCTCGATCAGCTTAAGGGTTGAAGACAAATACCCAAGCCCCTTCTTCAACTGCTTGAGCAACCTGCCATCCCTGCGATCCCCCTTTCCATTCTCCTTCTCGACATCCTCCTCAACACCAGCGACGCTGCGCTGCACGGCCTCGGCTGCCTTCCGCACCAAAACGGCCCCCTCATGCGGGCAGCGGTCAGTTGCCACATCAAGAAAAGCAAGAAGCCTCGAACATTCAACGAGCACGAACTGCGCATAGTTCTCCCCCATCGATGCCGCCAAAGCAACGCCGCCCGATCCCAAAAGACCAAGCGCGGCGCCGCTCCCCGTAATCAAAGCAGTCCCGCCGGCCATTCCCATGCCACCGGTGGCCAAGGCTCCGCCGCCAGCCGCGGCAAGGCTCGCATTGACAAGCGCTGCTCCGTGGAGGCCGACAAACGAGCCTCCGAAGATGCCGACAGCGATATCCGAAGCGAATGCCGCAGCCACCCCTCCTGCGCCTACGAACGCCGCCGCAGCAATGGCACCGCCCACCAAGAGCTTTGGTAATGTATCCGAAAGCTCACGAGCGCGCGTCCCGCGATGCTTCTCGAGGGAACGTATGGCATCCGAATCAACCGCGTCTTGTCTCCTGGGAAATTCATCTTTAACCCAAGCCCCGCTCCCCTTCAAACCTTTGTATTCCTTCTTCTCTTCATCTCCTATCTGGAAATAGGGGCGAAACTCAACCAGCTCCTGAGCGATCAGCAAAGCGCGCACCTTGCCGCCTCGCTGCCGCGAAATAGCCTCAAGGGCTCCGTACGCATCTTCCTCGCTCAAAAAATAGCCGCCTGCATCAATGCCTAGGCCATCCGTGACCGAATCCTGCCACGCGCGGGCCCAGCTCCTCTTTTGCCCTTTGCGCACTTCGTTCTTCTCGTTCCCGCAGTCGTAGTTGATGGCGGCAAGCTTCAGCGAGAAGGCAATCCTCGTCGTTTCTCTATCTAGGCTATAAAAGTGGAATCCATCGAAAATATCCTGGCGGCGCCTGGCACGCTCAGTCCAAGCCTCGGACATTTCCTCCGCCATATAGCCCCAGTCGGCATGGAGGGCAAACGCAAGGCGTCCAACTCCAACGTAGCTTATTCGCAAGAAGAACTTCTGGGCGAACACGACCTTGTTCCCCTCGCATTCGATACCCGCCCTGACCGCCGCCGTCGCCAGATTCGCCAGAACGAACGAAGTACTCGAAACCGTGACCATGCGAGTGAGGGCCCTGCTGTTGTAGGGCATGAAATGCGAAGCCTTGAGCTTGCGCAAGCCGGAGACATCACTCACTTCGCAACGTTCTAGCTCGGCCTTGAGCCTTGAAAGCATGTAGAGACAACGAACGATAACCTCGTTGGCCACGACTGCTGGCACCTGGCTTAAGGCTTGATCGAAAAGACCGACTTCCGTCCGAAGGTCGAAGCGAATGGGCTTGCCGTCCTCGGTTTTGAACGCCGTTCCGTTAAACAGCTTTGAGATCCATTGCTGAATGCGAATATCCTTGCCCTTATAGGCAATCTGCATGTCTTGAAAAACAGGCAGGGAGGAGAGCTCCTTTAGCAGGGACAGCACAACGCCGGGAATACCCGTCCCCTTACCGGGGTTTGAACTAGACCCCGCCATGTCGCTCACGAGATGCATCGCCCAGAACAGAGTGCCAAACGCGATCTTCTCTGGAACGTTCCTGCCTACAAGAGGGCAGTCGGGATCGAAGGCGGCGGCAGGCAGGTCAAAGGCGACAAACCGGCCGGCCGTATCGGTACCATAGCCTTTGCACGTGAATTGCGAGAGGATCGAACACGCAAGGCCAACCAAGCTCGGGTGGTGCGAGAAATCCCGCAGATGATGTTGGAGCCCGCCGCCAAACTCAGCGGTTAGCTTGTCCGTGGCAAGAGGAAACTCTTTCTCTAGAAAGCGAATAGCGTCTTCTAGAGTTGCATCCGCCTTTGTCATACCCGCAGACTTGGCAATCGTAAGAACGAATTTGCCAACCTTCTCGTCGCCCCACTCTTTGGCACCCTCTAGGTTGAAGTCTTTCTGCCAAAGGATATTCAACGCGCCCGTGAGGAGCCCGCTAACGGCTGCAAGTTCATAGTCGAGCTTCGTAGCCTTTTCAGCCTGAGGGTCAAAATCAAAGAGGACCTCCTCCCCATCGGGAGCGTCCTTAAAACCAACCAGCACGGCGCTACCGTTCAGCGGCACAGATGTAACTTTGGGCAGTTGAGGCATGGCGTAAACTATCTCGCCAGCACTAAAAACAAGTTCGTCTGCCATATCGGCTTCCTCCTGCAAACGCGTAAAATCAGATTGCTCTACGCCGCCAAATCCCTCTTCGTAGAAGTATTCGAAAATCTAGGTGATGCAGTTGCTCAGAACCTCGTCGGGATAGTTCGCCACTGGCAGCCTATACACCTCATTGTGCACGATGACGCACACAGCGTCACGGGTCTCTGCCTATCTGTTCAGCGAATCATGTTAGCAAGCCGCTCTTCAATAATGGAAGCCATCTCGATGTCCACGCTCTTGACCTGCTTGGTCCCAGCGAGTGTCAGCGCGTCCTTGAGTAGGATCCCAAACGCAGTCTTCTGCTGCTGATCCTAGAATCCTTCGCGCAACCATTCCGTCCGCTTGTCGCCAAATGAGCCTCCTACCTCCCCTCTGCCTTCAGCTTCAGCAGCAGGTCTCCCAGCTCGGGGCACTTGTTGGAAAGGCACGTCTGGGGTCACTCGCCCATCCCCCACCGCTGGCGGACTTCTTGGGCGTGCAGGCTCACACGGTAGTCCCCGTCCATCATCTGTTTGAGCAGCTTGGCGGTCACGCGCGCATCGGCAAGGGCGCTGTGAGCGTGTCCCGTCGACTCGTCGAACTCGATGCCGAACCACGTTGCCGCATCGCTCAAAGAGACGCGCCCGTGGCTGCCAACGTCCATGATCGAGGTGTAAAACGCCTGCAGGTCGGCCCAGTCCGTAGGAAATGCGGAAAGGTCGATGTGCTTTGCCTGGCACTCGGTCAAAAGCTGTCGACGGTCCGTCCCGCTCCAACAGACCACTTGGGCGGAGTAGCG
Organism: uncultured Collinsella sp.; assembly: GCA_965141565.1. Taxonomy (GTDB): domain Bacteria; phylum Actinomycetota; class Coriobacteriia; order Coriobacteriales; family Coriobacteriaceae; genus Collinsella. The sequence goes on from CBCSNQ010000019.1 coordinate 23,507, forward strand.
ACCGATCCAATCGCTGAGCCTTTTGATCACCACATAGAGCGGATCGGCCATCGCGGTGTCCACGGCCGATATCCCCGTGAGCTCGCGGACGGGCAACGCAACGCCTTCGGTAAATTCCGTCTGCACAAACTGCGAGAACTCGCCCATAACGTTGCCGTGGTAATCGAGCTTGACGGCGCCGACCTCGATAATCTCATTGCGCAGGCCACGGCGCTGGCGCTGCTTTGGCACCGGCGCAAACTCAAAGTCCAGCACAATCTGGCGCGCAAAGTTCGTCGTATCGATGGCCGAGATACACGGCATCTTTTCAGCTGACACGGTTAGGGCCTTTCTCCGTTGCCTGCCGCTTGCTACATAGGCGGCTACATTGCCGTAAGGATAGGCGCCCGTGCGGACATGAAAGCGGGGCGCAATGCCATGCACCGGTCGCACGCCATGCAGACGGCCCCAAGAGAGTCGCCCGCTCTATTCAAATGCATGAAAAAGATTTAGGCCCGGTGACTTGAATCAGCGGTCATCCCGGGCCCATCAGAGCTCACAGAGCTCTTGGTTGCTTTGGTCTCGCTCTTCACGGCGCTTATCGAACTTTCCGAGGCACTCAAGCAGCATTCGAAGCATAACAAGTCGCTGCCATTAAGGCGCTGACCTCTTGACCAAGCAACGGCGCTGCCCAGCTCTCCAGAACTTGGGCTGGCGTCGACTTTATTCTACCTACGGTTGCCAGGTTTAACAAATGAATTTTCAGTAATGGAGCCTCGGAGCCCGCTCGCTCAACCACCTGGCCATCGGATTAGCCGGATTCTGGGACACGCCTTCCGTCCCAGGCCTCTACCGGAAAATGCGTCCCAACCTGAGGCGCGATTCCGGGACACGGTTTCCGTTTGAAGCCCCGATGGGAAAGCGTGTCCCGTTCCGAGCTCGTTCCGGGATGCAGTTTCCGCTAGAGATGCCACCGGGAAAGCGTATCCCGTTTTGGAGCCGAATTCCGGGTCGTAGTTTCCGCCTGAGGGCCGATCCGGAAACGGCATCCCATTCTGAAGCCGAAATCTGGAACGCACTTTCCGCCAAAGGTCGCAAAAGGAAAGCACATCCCATTCCCAGCATCAAATCAGGACGCGCTTCATTATCCCCGCCCTCACATCTCGGCAAACGAGATCAGCTTGACGTCTCCCCTACTCTCCGCGGTATCCCGACATCCCTGCGTAAAGCCACGCTTCGAGAAGATCACGTAGCTTTTATGCTGCCGCCTAAAGAGCTCGCTTCGGTGCACGAGCTTTTGCAGCACGTCTTCGCCCACCGGTTCATTGCGCCATTTGCACTCCGCAAACAGCGCAGTGCCCTCGCCATCGTCAACAATCAAGTCGATTTCTTCCTGCGTATGCGTGCGATTATCCGTCCCCCACCAGCGCCCAACGCTCGCCGGAACCACATCGAGCTGGCCCGCCCGCGCGAGTTCGTACACGTATTGTCTGCATATAAGCTCAAAGACCGTACCCATGTAATCCGATACGTGTGGCTCAATGCGCTCATACGCCATCTCAGCCATATCGTTTTGAATCAGCCCAATGTTCTGCGGAACAAACTTGTACCAGAACCTAAACATCTGGTCGCTCAGCAGATACACGGCTCGCTTATTACTCGTCTCGTTTAGGGGCAGCTCGCGCTCGACAATCCCAAGCGACGCCAGCTTATCCACATAGCCCTTTACGTTGCTCGCAGGGATTCCCGTAGAGCTCGCAATCTCCGAGATCTTCGAGCGCCCCTGAGCAATTGCTTGCACGATCGCATCATATTGCTCGGGATTGCGGCACTCTTGCAATAGCAGGTTACTCGGCTCCTCAAAGAGATAGCCCGTAGGAGTAAGAAAAAGACGTTTGATGTTGTCCTTGAGCGGTGCGACAGGATCGACTTTCTCGATATATGCAGGAATGCCGCCCGTCATGCCATAGCAAACCGCAGCGTCTTCGCGACTCATGCCCTGCCACAGGCCGAGGGTCGTCGTAAAATCGAGCGGCATGATCTTAAACTGGGCCGTACGCCTACCGTATAGCGGACTCTCGTAGCCCAACACCTGCTCTTCCATAAACGAAAGCGACGACCCGCACAGGATAAGCATAAGCTTGGTCTCTTTGTACAAGTGATCGATCTTGTCTTGCAGCAACGAGCTGATCTCGGGATTCGATTGGGCGAGATAAGGATACTCGTCGATCACGACAATCAAACGTTCCGTGCGAGCCATGGTAGCCAATGCATCGAACGCTTCGTCAAAACTACGAAACGACACGCCTGCAGCACCAACCGAGCCTGCAAGTATCGCCTGGCTAAAGCCGTGCAGGTTTGCCTCCGCATTGGTACGACGAGCTTGAAAGTAAATAGCCTTCTTGCCTTGGATGAATTCTGTGATGAGACGCGTTTTGCCCACGCGACGGCGGCCGTAAATCACAGGCATCTCAAAGGAGCCCGTGCCATACAGTCGATTGAGCTCGGACATTTCCGCCGTTCTTCCGATAAACATAGGGCCATCCTTCCTTTGCGTTATAGCTAGCTATATTATACCTTCCTATAATATAGCTAGCTATAACGCAATTCGACAAGCGGCGCACGAAAAAGGGCGATACACCGCCGCACGTGGACCGTTCCGGAAAATGTATCCCGTTCTGGAACCAAAAACTGGGCCGTAGTTTCCGCTAAGCATGCCATCCGGAAAGCGTGTCCCGTTCTGAGCCTGAATTCTGGGATGCACTTTCCGCTGAAGCTTCTACCGGAAAACGAATCCCATTCTGAGCGTCGAATCCGGGACGCAGTTTCCGGTTGAGGGCTGTTCCGGAAAGCTTGTCCCGTTCTGAGTGGCAATTCCGGGACACAGTTTCCGCAGATACAAGGCGACAGTCCGCTGCCCTTATCACATGCCTTCAAATATGCGATCCAGAAACACAAAACAGCAGATAGAATGCTCTTTTTCAAAAAGTACACGTCCCGAAACTTACCAAGACTTCATATCCAGCTACCGTTCACGGTCGCCGATTACCGCTCACCGATTCAAACAAGAAATATGTCGCCAAAAGCAGGTCATCTACCTGCATGGTTAGATTTTGGTCAGCTTTTGGTCAGCTGAGCGGCAAGTTCCAGCTGATACGTTTTTGCTACCCAAAAGGAGGCGGTAGCTCATGACCCATTGCAACGACCAGCTCATCGACCAACTGCTCACTCAAGCCGAACAAGAGGGGCGCTGTCTGATTCCCCCGAGCACGGCGATCCGAAAAGCGCTCCTTCGGCGCACCGGCGGCACGGTTGTCTCGTCCATGCCGGGGTTGTTTGCGCGAAAAACGCACTGGGATGAACTCAACCGAGCGCAACGCCATTGCGAGATCCTCCGCGCCCTTGCGATCATCCATCCCGATTGGACGTTCTGCTCGTTTTCGGCAGCTTGCCTGCTGGGGCTCGAGGTCTCGTGGCGACACCTGAACGTCGTGCATGTTTGCAGCTCGACAAAGCCGTCGGCTCGTCCGGGCGCACATATTCAGCGACACCAGATTGAGCCGGCCGGAGCAATACGCAGAGCCGGCATATCGGTAACGCCGCCCATCC
>CBCSNQ010000020.1:0-26018 GCA_965141565.1 uncultured Collinsella sp.
GTGAATCAGGGCGTAGCCCTGAGAGGGGGCTGGCCCCCTCCTAACCCCAAACAGGGATTCACGGTGAGGGCGGCGCTGGTTTCTGGTTCAGTTCCTCGGCAACCTGAGGAACGGCTCGAATGCCGGTCTTCGTTACGCGAACTCGAGGAACAGGTCCGGTAGGGCCACTTGGAACTTCGTCTCCCGGCAATCTGTCTATAAATCTCTACTCGCACCGTGTCTACCGCGCCCGCCGCTTTCTGGCGGGACGCGGCTCTGCCTGACTCCTTTGAGTGAAATTTGTCCGCAAGGCTCACGGGCTGGTAGCCGCAAGGCGAACGCTCGTATGACAGACAGAAAGAGCTTTGATCTATGAAAACCTACTGCAAGGGCCTCGAGCTCACGCGCAGAAGCGTCGTCGAGGCCCTGCACCGATGGAAGAAAAGCGACTCAGGCAAGGAGAACGGCTGGCGCGTCGCCGACGAATACGGCACCGAGACGGCGTTCGTCGACCGCATCTGGCTAGAGCTCTCGACCGAGACGCTTACGTTCGAGCCGATTCGAACCTACCTGAAGCACGACCCGAACAACGGCAAGCTGCGCGAGATAAGCGTCGAGAGCATCAAGCGGCAGGTGTGCAACTACCTGTGCGTTGGGGCACTCGAGCCGCTCCTTGCCGCCAAGGTCGGCTTCTGGCAGGTGTCGAGCGGCGTCAAGGGCAAGGGCGCGGCGCTGGGGATGCGCAAGCTCAGGCGTGAGGTTCACCGCTTCGCCTACCACGTACACGTCGACATCCGCAACTGCTATGGCTCGATGCAAACGGCGATAGTGGAGGGTCTGGTGGCGCGCTACGTCAAGAACAGCCAGGTCCTCTACCTGCTCCATTCGCTGCTGTCGACGATGAACGGCGTCCTTATCCTCGGCAGCTACCTGTCGCTTCGGTTGGCGGCGTTCGTGATCTCGTTCGCGTACCACGCGGTCGAGGAGGCGGCGAAGGAGCGGCGCGGCAAGCGCGTGAGGCTCGCGGGATGCCAGGTGTGGTACGCCGACGACGGCTATTTTCTCGGCAACTCAAAGCGCTCGCTCAGGAAGGCCGCGGCCATCGCCGCGCGCGTTTTGGGGCGGCTAGGATTGTCTCTGAAGCCGTGGAAGGTGAGGCGCAACGGCGCCGAGCCCATCGACTTCGCGGGCTATCGCATCTGGTGCGCTCGCGGGCGCCGGGTCGACTTGCGAAAGAGGCTCTGGAAACGACTGCGACGCGCGTTCGCGCGCTACATGCGCAGGCGCACCGAGCGCTTGGCGAGGCGCGTGTGCTCTTACTGGGGCTGGTTGAAAACGGCCGTCATGGAGCACCAGATGAACGCTAAGCGGTGCATATTCAACGCGGCGAGGGCCGTGGGTTAGGAGGAAAAATATGGTTGTGAAGTCGGAGCGAACGGGCGAGAGGCCCGAGACGGTCGAGATTGCGGGGACCGACGTCTGGCTGCGCCGCGGCATCGCCGAGGGCGAGCGCGAGGAGCAGGGCGGCGAGGGCGGTTCCGTCAAGGTGAAGGTGTTCACCTACGAGGAACTGCACTTCACCGACCCGACTGGCGAACTGACAGTCGAGGGCGCAAAGGCTGACTTTGACACCGTCTGGGCGGCTCACGAGGCGGACGGCATGAGCATGGAGGAGCAGATCGCATCGCTCCAGCAGCAGGTCGCCGATTCGCAAGCGGCCCTTCTCGAGCTCGGCGACATCGTTGGAGGTGAGTAACTTGGCGAAGATTTACTACCGCGCCGTGAAAAGCGGCAAGCGCACGCTCGAGAGCGTTCCCGAGCGCTGGCGCGACGAGGTACGCCAGATGCTAGAGGCAGACGGCGAGTAGGGAAGGGCCCCGGCTTCGGTCGGGGCCCTTTTCCGTTATGCGCGGGCGACCATGCGTGCCGACGATTGGAGGCGGCGCATGGCGAAGGATAGCGCTCACGAGTTCTCAGACGCCGAGATTCGGGCGTTCGAGCGCGAGGTGGCGGGAGTGTACGGCGAGGCGAGCAAGACGGCCTACGCCAACCTCAAGCGCTATCTGGCGCAGTTCGAGGCCGACGACGAGAAGATGCGCGAGCGGCTTGAGGCCGGCGAGATCACCAAGGCGCAATACGGGTCTTGGCGAAGCGGGAAGATAGCGGCTGGCAGGCGCTATCGAATCGTCCTCAAGCAGTGCGCCGAAGCCATGACGCACGCGAACGTCGTCGCAGCCGCCGCCATCGAGGGCAGGCTGCCCGAGGTCTACGCCGAGAACTACAACTACGGCACGTGGCAGGTCGAGAGCGCCGTGGGCGTTGACACGGCCTACGCACTGCAGGACGCGTCGACCGTGCAGAGGCTGCTCACCGACCACGACTCCTACCTGCCCAAGCCGTCCGTCAACGTCGCCAAGGACATGGCGTGGAACCGCCGGCTCATCGCCAACCAGATCACGCAGGGCGTGCTGCTCGGCGAGTCGATACCCAAGATCGCGAAGCGCATCCAGGACGTGGCGGGGTCGAACCGCGCGGCGGCGGTGCGCTTGGCGCGGACCTCGACGACGGCGGCGGAGAATGCCGGGCGCGTCGACAGCTACAAGAGGGCCAAGGGGCTCGGCATCAATGTGCAGCAGGAATGGGTGGCGACGCTCGACCTGCGCACGCGCTCGAGCCACAGGAAGATTGACCGCGAGAAGGTCGAGGTCGGCGAGAAGTTCAGCAACGGGTGCCGCTATCCCGGCGACCCGGAGGCGCCGTATGCCGAGACGTGCAACTGCCGCTGCACGCTGGTAGCGTGCTGTGACGGACTCGACGTGCTCGACGGCGAGCGTTTCAGCCGCCTGCCCGATGGCATGACCTACGAGGAATGGAAGGCGGGCAAGCCCGCCGTCAACGGCGCCAAACCGGCCGACCGCACCATCTCCGAGTTCATGGAAATGCCCGGCACCAAGCGCAAGCTGGACGTGGCGGGCGTATCCAAGACCGAGGCGCGCAAGCGGCTCTCGCGGCAGCTCGAGGACTACGGCATACCGTCTGGCTCGTTCCGTAAGATGAGCGCCGGCGACCAGCAGAAGGTGTTGGATAGCGCCCTGGCGGGCATAAAGTCAGCGCGCGAGCAGGTCGAGCTGAAGGGTCTCGGCGGCAGTCTCCCGGCAGGGCTTTCGGCGACGCAAGACGCGAGAAAAATGGCACGTGGAATGGCAAAACGTTTGCACGAGTGCGACGATGCTGGTGTGAGGGGCCTATTCAGGAAGTTCGGCCAGCGTCTCGTCGTGACTGACGAGGACGGCCATATCGCCCAGTTCGACCGGTCTAAAGTGCGCGTCGAGATGTCGGTCGCGAAGGCGATGAAGGGCGACAATATCCATAGTCCATACCAGACAGCTTTCCATGAGTTCGGCCACATGATCGACCACCTTGCCGGAAAAAATGGAAAGTGGGCGTCTTCCGGCAGCGGTATCGTCGAGGCCATAGACCGAGACTGGAAAAGGCAGAGAATCTCCGCCATCGTCGACAGCCGGGTGCTATCTGGGAGGAAGGCCCCGGCCGAAGCGATCATGGACCTGAGGGCGTTCGGAAAGCAAACCGGCGACGACTCGCTCATCGCACTCGCGAGGAGCCTGAGGAGGGGACTGAGGAGCGGCAGTATCTCCTACGACGAGATTATCGACCGCGATGATTACAAGTTCGCCATGAGGCGCATGGCGGAGTACGACCTCGACAATGGCGGGCGATTTATCAGGACCGAGGCCGATAGGATGATAATCGACAGGCTCAAGGAACGACGGGCGCGGATTAAAGGCAGGAAATACAGTGACGTATCCGATATAATCGAGGGCGCGACAGGCTTTGACTACCCGCTCGGCTTCGGGCACGGCGCCGCCTACTTCTCCGGTGTCGGCGGTGAAGAAAGACGAGCGACCGAGTTTTTCGCCGAGGCGTGTTCCGCAAAGGCGGCGAACGGCGAGTCGCTTGAGGTGATGAGCGAGCTGTTTCCAGAGTCGCTTGCAAAGTTCGACGAGCTTGTAGAGAGGCTGACGAGATGACGGATGTCGAGAAAATGACCGCCGAGGATGCGCTCGAGGCCCATATGGAGCGGTTCGGCTTCATCCCGTGGGGGCTTTCGACAATGGATGACGATCACATTGTCGCCGCTGTCGAGAAGGCGCTCAAAGACGGAGAGCCGTACAAGGACGAAGTGCCTGAGGACTGCGTCCTGTAAATACGAAACAACTTAGACGCTGAAGTAAAAGCCCCGCCACGGCGGGGCTTTTTTCATGCCGCGTGACCGTGCCGCGACACTGCCTGCAGAGAGATTGGGGCAGGCATGAAAGAGCTATTCACTTGCGCGAACTGCGGCGACTGCGCCGTAAAGCTGGGTTTCGGCTTCACGTTCCCGGATACCTACATCTGCACGCAGCGCGGCGACGAGGTTGAGCCCGACGACGGCTGCACGCTCGGGTGCGCCGGCGTGCCGATGCAGGCCATCGAGGCCATCGAGGCGGACGTCGACGGTCGCGTTGGCTACGGCTGCGAGGTGCTCGACTGATGGCTTACGGGCTCGTCGGCGGCGTCGGCGACCACGGCCAGCACGGCACCCTCATCACCGAGGAGATCGTAAACGCCGCGAAGCTGGATACCGCCGAGTGCATCGAGATACGGCAGAACAACATCGAGCAGGTCGAGAAGGCCCTCTTGCGCGCCTACAAGACGGGCCTAGAGGAGATAGGCCTCGTCGCGGAGGGCTACGCCAAGGCGACGTGCCCGGTCGATACGGGCAGGTTGCGTAACTCCGTCACGCACCTACTCAAAGGCTACGACTGCTTCATCGGGACCAACGTCGAGTACGCGCCGTACGTCGAGGAGGGGACTTCCCGCATGAAGGGCAAGCACTTCCTGCGCAAGGCGGCAACGGGTCACGGCGATACGTACCGGGCGATTCTCGAGAAGCACCTGAGGGGTGGCGCGTAGGGCCGCGTTACTCCGCTTGGATACTCACCCTTGCCGCGAGGTATTGCGGCGCGGGCCCTGCCGAGGCAACAGGCTGGGACCCGCCCATTCCGAAGCAAGGGAGATTCTGTTGGCACTCACGCGAAAGATGCTCAAGGCAATGGGCATCGAGGACGAGAAGATCGACCAGATCATCGAGGAGCACGCCGAGAGCGTGGACGCGCTCAAGGCGCAGCGCGACGAGCTCAAGGAGGCCGCGGGCAAGGCGGACGGCTACAAGAAGGAGCTGGACGCGCTCAAGGCCAAGGGCGAGGGCGCGGGCGAGTACGAGGAAAAGTACAAGGCCGCCGTCAAGAACCTAGAGGACTACAAGGCCAAGGTCGAGGGCGAGAAAGCCGCAGCCGAGAAGCGCAGCTTGTATCGAAAGCTGCTCAAGTCGGCGGGCGTCGACCCCAAGCGCATCGAGACCGTTCTCAAGGTCTCCGACCTCGAGAACGTGACCGTCAAGGACGGCGCTATCGAGGGTGCGGACAAGCTCACCGAGGGCATCAAGGCCGACTGGGCCGACTTCATCGCCACCACGACCGTCGAGGGCGCCGACGTGGCCCACGCCCCCAAGGGCGAGGGCGGCAAGGACATCAACGAAATGAGCACCGCCGAGTACATGAAGTACAAGGCGAAGCAGAGAGGCTAAGGGGTTTCTATGTCGAACACCACTCTTACACCCAACATCATCGCCAACGAGGCGCTGGACGTCCTGCGCACCAACGCCGTCATGGCCAACCTCGTCCACCGCGACTACTCCTCCGAGTTCGTTGCCGGCGTGGGCGACACCATCACCATCCGCAAGCCCGCCACCTTCGAGGCCAAGGAGTTCACTACCGAGGTCGAGGTGCAGGACGCCACGGAGGGCAAGGTTCCCGTCAAGATGGACAAGCTGCTCGACGTGACGTTCGCCGTCACGTCCAAGGAGCTGACGATGGGCATCGTCGACTTCTCCGCGCAGTTCATCGTCCCGGCCATGCAGGCCTTCGCCGACAAGATCGACGGCTACCTGCTCTCGCTCGAGAAGGACGTCACGAACCGCGTCGACCACACCAAGGGCGCCATCGCCGTCTCCGACATCATCGCCGCCCGCAAGTTCCTCGTGGACGCCAAGGCGCCCTCCACGGAGCGCCGCTTCGTTTACGGCTCCCAGGCCGAGGCTGACCTGCTCAACACCGAGGCGTTCACCAACGCCTCTGCCGTCGGTGACAACGGAACCGCCCTCAAGGAGGCATCGCTGGGTCGCAAGTACGGCCTCGACTTCTACTGCGACCAGAACGTTCAGAAGACGACCGCCGAGACGGCCAACTACACGCCCTCAATCGCGTTCCACAAGAACGCCTTCGCGCTCGTGACCCGCCAGCTCGAGATGCCGCTTGGCGCACCCAAGGCGTACTCCACCTCCTATGACGGCTTCGGCCTTCGCGTCGTGCAGGACTACGACCATAAGACCAAGACCGACGTCGTCTCCATCGACATGCTCTGCGGCGTCAAGACCCTCAGCCCCGAGCTCGCCGCAGTCATCACCGATAAGCGATAGGCGTAGAGATGCTCGAGCAGGTGCTTCTGTCGTTGCGCAACTGGTTCGTCGCCGACAAGCGCACGGGGCGCGTCCGTATCGAGGACGGCCGCCTCGTGCCGCCCGCGGCCCTCGGCCTCAAGGAGGGCCAGTACGTCCGCATCACGGGCTCGACGTTCAACGACGGGCTGCATGCGTGGCCCTACAACGGACTCACGGACGAGGAGTTCGTCGGCACCGTCTGGGCGCTCGCCATCCCGCAGGCCGTGGTCGACCTCGCTGACGAGATCGCGGCGTGGCAGACCGAGCACGCCAAGGAGCTGGACAGTCCGTACGCATCCGAGAGCTTCGGCGGCTACAGCTACACGCGCGTCGGCGGCGACGGCTCGCCCATCACGTGGCGGCAGCAGTTCAAGGCGCGTCTCGACCCTTGGAGAAAGCTGTGAGCCGCCTGTACGAGCGCATGGCGGTAGCGTGCACGAGGCTCGTCGCAAAGACCGAGCCTGATGGTGAGGGTGGCTTCAAGACCGTCCTCACCGTCGGCGACGGCTTCACGGCGGCGATCGTGCGCGACAGCTCCACGGCCTCGCGCATCGCGGAGCACGACGGCGTGAGGAACGTCTACACCGTGACGACCGCCGAGCCGCTGCGGTACGGCGACCTCTTCCAGCGTGCGTTCGACGGGCAGGTATTCCGCTGCACGTCGAACGCGGACGACGGCGCCGCGCCGTGCTGCGCGTCGTTTGGCTTCGGCCAGTGCAGCGCGGAGGAGTGGGAGGTGTCGGATGGCGACTAAGGCGGCAGCGCTGCAGGCTTGGCTCGAGGGCTTCGGCCTTCCCGTGTACCGCGACTCGGCGGTGCCGGGCGAGGCGAAGATGCCCTACATCACCTACGACCTGCCGACCGCGGCATTCGGCACGCAGTGCAACTCCGAGGTGAACCTCTGGTTCCGTACATCGTCCGAGGCCGCGCCGAACGCCAAGACCGAAGAGATCGCCCGGGCGCTGGGGCTGTCGGGCGTGCTGCTGCCGTGCGACGGCGGCGGCATGTGGGTGATGCAGGGCGAGCCGTTCTGCAACGCCATGGCCGACGAGGACAACGCCGTGAAGCGCCGAATCATCAACCTGACCATTGAGTACATGACCAGCTACTAGGAGGTCATATGTCTAAGTTCACGCGCATCCCCGAGAACACGTTCAAGGAGATCGTCATCAACGCGGGCCTGCTCGCCACGAATTTCAACCCCAAGACCGCAGAGGTCGCGGAGTCCGAGCTGATGGGTGCGACGAGCGGCGGAACCAGCTTCGCCGCCACGCCCAACTTCATCGACTACGGCGAGGACATCGACAACTGCCCCGCCAACACGATGGAGCTCAAGCGTATCGACAGCATCGAGGCCAAGCTGAGCGGCACCTTCGTGACGCTGAACACCGCGCTCGGCAAGAAGCTCGCAGCCGCAGCCGACGAGACCGAGGGGAAGATCGTCCCGCGCTCCGCACTCTCGGAGGCCGACTTCGCCGACATCTGGCTCATCGGCGATTACTCGGGCGAGAACGGCAACGGCTATATCGCCATCCGCCTCATCAACGCGCTCAACACGGGCGGTCTGCAAATCACGACGCAGAACAAGGCCAAGGGCCAGTTCGCGTTCGAGTTCACGGGCCACTACTCAATCAAGAACCCCGAGATCGTGCCCTACGAGCTGTATATCAAACAGGAGATTGGAGCCTAACCATGAAGCTGGACAACCTTAACGCCGACGAGTTCCAGAATGCCATGTGCCTGTTGGCGGACGTGGCGGAGGACGTCATGAACGGCGAACTCGGCGCAAAGGCAAAGGCCTCCTACGCCAAGTTCCGCTCCGACTCCGCAAAGGCCAAGGCCAAGGCGACCGCCAAGGCGAAGGGCGACCCCGAGGCCGCGAAAGCAGCCGCCACCGCCGAGGTCAACGGCCTCGCCGTGGACATGGCGGCGGGGCTTCTGCCCGACGTGCTGCGCCAGGGCGGCGAGATCAGCTACAAGCTGCTCGCCGCACTCGACGGCCAGACGCTCGAGGAGTACAAGGCCGACTTCACCGTCAAGAAGTGGGTGAACGACATCAAGGATGCCATCGACGGCATCGACGGCATCAAGGACATTCTGGCTCCTTTTTTTGGATAGCCGCCGAGGACCCATCTCACATATGGCTCTGTCTGGGCGAGTACGTCGGGCCACGGCGTGCTCGCCCTTTCTGTAGGTACATGGTCGCGCGGTGGCGCGAGCGGGACGAGCGGGAGGCGTTCCGCGTGTACCTGAGCGAGTCGGTGCGCCTCATGGCGCAGGGGAAGTGGCTCAAGGAGCCCTTCCTGAGCATCGTCAACGGCGGTGCGGGCGATGGGTCCGAGGCGGAGGACACGCGCGGCGGCGACGAGATCGCCGCAGACATCATCGAGCGGATGGGATTGAAGGTGGTCTAGGTGAACCTTCTCGACCTGATGATTAAGGTCGGCCTCAAGGACGAGGCCAGTGGCAAGGCCGAGGGCGTGGCCTCGAAGGTCGTGGGCACGCTCGGCAAGGCCGGCGCGACCGCCGCCAAGGCGATAGGCGTTGGCGTCGCCGCCGTGGGGGCGGGCGTCGCCGCCATCACGGGCATGAGCATGAGCGCATACGCCGCATACGAGCAGAACGTCGGCGGCATTAAGAAGATATTCGGCAACATGGGCAAGTCCCTCGAGGACTACGCCGCCATGACCGGCCAGACCGTCGAGCAGTGCTCCGGTAAGTGGGAGCAGCTCGAGCAGGCCCAGACGACGGTGCTGGCCAACGCCGACCGCGCCTACATAACGGCCGGCCTGAGCGCCAACCGGTACATGGAGCAGGTGACGGGCTTCTCGGCCTCGCTTGTCTCCTCGCTGGGCGGCGACACGGTCAAGGCGGCCGAGTACGCCAACACGGCCATGGTCGACATGAGCGACAACGCGAACACCTTCGGCACGGCGATGGAGGACCTCCAGAACGCTTACCAAGGCTTTGCCAAGCAAAACTACACGATGCTCGACAACCTCAAGCTGGGGTATGGCGGCACTAAGGAGGAGATGCAGCGCCTCGTCAAGGACGCGCACGCCGTCAACTCCGCCGTGGACGAGTCGAGTCTCTCATTCGACAACATCGTGCTCGCCATCCACACGATGCAGGAGCAGATGCAGATCGCCGGCACGACCTCGCGCGAGGCCGCGACGACCATCGAGGGCTCCTGCAACATGGCGAAGGCCGCCTGGGAGAACTGGATGACGGAGCTGGGCAAGGACGACGCCGACATGGGCAAGCTCACCGAGGAGCTGGTACAGTCGGTCGAGATAGCGGCCTCGAACGTCATCCCGCGCGTGGCGACCATCGCCGGTACGGCGCTGTCGCAGCTGCCGAGCCTTGTCACGTCGGTCGGGCCCGTGCTTGGTCAGGCGTTCGTCGGCATCTTCACGCAGGCACTCGACAGCGCGGCGGCAGCCGTGCCCGGGCCCATGGGCGACATCCTCTCCGCCGTGTCGGACGGCGTGGACGAGATCGGCGAGCGCTTCAAGGGGCTTGGCGAGATCTGGGCGGTTGGGGACAACCCGCTCGAGTCTATGCACCTCGCCATGGTCTACGGCCTGACGCTGCTCGAGGGCGACCTGTCCACGCTGCAGGAGAACATCACCTCATCGCTGCCCGGCATCGCCGAGGGCTTCGCCGACGTGGGCGGCGAGGTCGTTCCCAGGCTCGCCGAGGGAATCGAGATGGGGCTGTCGTTCCTCTCCGAGACGGCGGCGTCGCTCATGACATCGCTCGGCGGCTACCTGTCCGAGAACCTGCCCTCAATCACGGAGAGCGGCCTGCAGATTCTCACCGGCCTCTCCGAGTCCATAGCCGAGAACGCGGGCGTTCTGGCGGAGGGCGCGGCGAACCTCATCGTCGGCTTGGCGCAGGGTATCGCCGGCAGCCTGCCGACGCTCATCGAGCAGGCCCCGGTCATCGTGCAGAACCTCGCCAGCGCGATCAACGACAACGCGCCAATACTGCTCGGTGCCGGCATCCAGGCAATCGTGACGCTGGCACTTGGCATTGTGCAGGCGATACCGACGCTCATCGCCAACATCCCGGCCATCTTCTCGGCTTTCGTCTCGGCTTGGTCGGCGCTCGACTGGCTGAGCCTAGGCAGGAACGCCATCACGTTCCTGGGCAACGGCATCACCGGCATGGTCGGTTTCGTCAGCTCGTGCGGCACCAACATCGTGTCCGCTATCCGCGGCGCAATCCAGAACCTGCCGTCCACCCTGGCGAGCATCGGCCGCAACGGAATCAGCAGCCTGGGTTCCGCCATCCGCGGCGCGGTCGGCTTCGTGACCTCGGCGGCCTCGAGTATCGGCAGTTCCATCATGGGCGCCCTGTCCTCCATCCCGGGCCGCGTGGCCTCCATCGGCTCGCAGATCGTGCAGGGCATCGCAAACGGAATCAGCGGCGCGGCTGGTGTGGTCGTGAGCAAGATTACCGGCGTGGTTGGCGGCGCCATCGACGCGGCCAAGAACCTGCTGGGTATCCACTCCCCCTCGCGCGTGTTCCGCAAGATTTTCGGCTACGTCATGGAGGGCGCGGCCCTCGGCATCGACGACACGGCGGACGAGCCGGTGAAGTCCATGAGGTCGGCGGTGCGCAACGTCGAGAAGGCCGCCGTGTTCGGTGTGAGCGTTACCGGCGGCGGAGCATACGGGGCGACCGCCAGCGGAGCCGCGGGCATCGCGGGCGGCGGCAACGTTTACAACCTCTACCTCGACGGCGACCTGCTGGGCGTCGACGGGCGCGTGGCCTCCGCCTTCAGGAGCTTCGTCGCGGCGGTGGAGCAGAGCATGGCGATGGGGGTCGCGTAGTATGGCGCAGGGAAACTGGGTTCAAGGCGGCAGTGGCTATAGAAAGTACTGCTGGTGCGCGTACGTGGACGTTGCTGAGGTCGGGCGCACGGACACCACCGTGACCTACCGCGTCACGCACGGCTACGGCACGCGCTACGCCATCGACTGCTACGCAAACGGCAGCTCGTCGGCGGGCGGCTCGTGGAACGGCTCGGTCTACTCGACGAACAACTCCGGCTGGGTATGGGTGCAGTGCACGTCGCGCGACGTCGAGCTCGCGCGCGGCAACGGCAAGGCCTACAACCACACCTTCACGGGCCAGATTAACGTCACGGGCGGCTTCGGCAACGGAACGTCCAACGCCTCCAATACCGTCACGGTCCCGTGCCGCGCCTACAGCACGCCTCACCCGCCGAAGAACATCAGGGCGGAGCGCCTGAGCGACACCAGCGCGAAGGTCAGCTGGGACACCGATTACACGGACAGGGCCGGCGCCTACCCTTGGGATACCGTGACCGTCGGCGTGGCGAAGAACGGCCCGGGGAAGTTCACCGACGTCGGCACCGTGGGCTGGGATACCACGAGCCACACCTATAACGGCCTCGAGCCGGGCTGCATGTACATCTTCTCGGCCAAGGCGACGGGCCCCGGCGGCACGTCGGACTACGGCGTGAGCGCGCCGGCGATCTACACCACGCCGACGGCGCTAGGCATGCTCGAGGCAGTCAAGGCGGAGGCGGCGAAGGTCGTGCTCAAGGGGCACGACGCGCCGGCCTTCGTCGACAGCTGGGAGTTCCAGCTCACGACCGACGGTAGAAAGACGTGGGTCAATGCGGACGTGAACGCCTCATGGGAGGACGAGGAGGCACCGGCGGGTACGGTGCGCTACCGCGCCCGCGCGGCCAAGAGCGGCCTCAAGGGACCGTGGACCGAGTCAAACGAGGTCACGACAATATGCCCGCCGCTCGCACCGTTCATCAGGGGCGTCAGGGCGGCTTACGCCACAGGTTCGACCGCGACGCTCGAATGGGTGCCCAACCATCCGGACGGCTCGGCGCAGACCTCAGCCGAGGTGCAGGTCACGACGCCGACGGGTCCCACCACCACGACGGTCGATGGCCCGGGTACGAGCCTGAAGCTGCCGACCGGCACCAAGGGCCTCTACTCCGTGCGCGTGCGCACCAAGGGCCTCGACGAGGACTGGGGCGCATGGTCGAGCGCGGCGGCATATACCGTGGCGGACGCGCCCCAGGCATTCTTCACCGACCCGGCTGCGGACGGGGCGACCCTGCGCGCGGTGCCGCATGCCTTCACGTGGAAGGTGGCCGACGAGACGGGCGTCAGCCGACAGTACCTGTCTTTGTGCGACATCAGGGGCAACCTCCTGTGGAGCGGGACTGTGGACAAGGACGCGCGCTCCTTTGGTCTCGGCTACGCACAGCACGCCTTCGTCAACTTCACGCCGTACAGGGTCATGCTCACGGTTACGGCCGGCTCGTCGCTATCGGTCACCGTCTCGAGAACTTTCCGGACCGACTGGGCACCGCCAGCCAAACCGTCGCTCAACATCTTCGTCGACGAGAGGTTGGGATGCCAGCTGTCGGTATTCCCAGGCAAGGCCGACAGTGACGACACGCCCGAGACGTCCCACTTCACCGTGTCGCGCGTCCTGCCTGACGGCTCGACCCTGCAGCTCGGCTCGCACCTTGCGGCAGGCGAGGGCGCGAGCGACCCGCTGCCTCCGCTCAACAGCGAGTTCGAGTACGTCGCGGTTGCCTACGCCGCGACAGGCGTGAGCACAGCGACGAGGGTCAAAACGACCGTGGCGAGCCGCGCGGTGGCTCTCAACTGGGGAGCCGGCGCTGAGAGGTCGTGGCTCGGGCGCTATCTCAAGAAGGGCTCGAGCCGTAAGGTGACGCACGGATACAAGATGCTGCACTTCGCCGACGGCGGGGAGGGGCTGCCCGTCTCGTACGGCATCAACGAACGAGACGTCAAGGACAGCATGGACTTCCTGCTGCTCGACGAGGAGGACTACAAGTCATTCCTCGAGGTCATGAACATGGCGGGACGCTTTTGGGTGCGTGATCTCTACGGCGAGCGGTTCCGCGCCCGCCTCAGCTGTAGCGTGAAGCGTTCCGACGGCGCGTGGGTGGCTTCGTGCGACCCGACGTGGGAGACGTGGGAGGAGCCCGCCAATGGCTGATAGCTGGATAAGGCCGTTCGACGCCTCCTACGACTTCGTGCGCGTATCACGTGAGACGGGGCTCGAGCTCGACTTCGTGCGCGACATCGAGAACGGCGGCTCCATCGAGCGCAATGCGAACACGGCGCTCTACGAGACTGCATCCCTGGACTTCGCTGACAAGTTCGACGTTGGCAACGAATTTCTGCGTGTGTACCTCAACGCCACCTTCACGGACGGCAGTAAGAGGCGCGAGTGCCTCGGAACATTCATGCCGCAGGTGGACTCGGTGGACATCGACGGCGCCTACCGCGAGGGCCAGATCAACGCCTACGGCCTCCTGAAGCGGCTCAAAGACGACGACTTCGACGGGCCGTACGTGATCGTTGCGGGCAGCAATCTGGTTGATGAGGCCGTCAAGATAGCCGAATCGGTCGGCCTCACCGTCTACGCCGACCCCAGCAGCCTCCTTCTGGGCAGCACCTTGGTTTTCGGCGTGGGCAGGGACAACGACGCTAAGAACAAGCTGGACGCGGTGGACCTGCTCCTCAAGGCAGCCGGGTTCCGCTCGCCGGCGACCGACCGGATGGGCAACGTGATCTACAGGCGCTACGTCGAGCCTGCCGACATGCCCATCTCGGCGGAGTTCACCGAGGGCAGGGACGCGCGCTTCATGCCGGACATGACCGAATCGACCAACCGCGCCGAGGTCTGCAACGTCGTGCACGTGGACTTCAGCACGCAGGACGCATCGGTGCGCGGCACGGCGGTGGACGACTCGCCCGACTCCGACCTGTCGACAGTCTCGGTCGGTCGTCGCATCGTCAAGAGTTACAGCTACGACAGCCTGCCGGGCGTTGACACCGAGGACAGCAACCTTGTCGAGGGCGCCGCCAACGCCCTCATCGGCACCGGCAAGAAGTCGGATAAGAGCTTCAGGCAGAGCGATTCGCACGGCAGCATCCAGACCGTCTACGTCCCTGACTCGCCACAGACGGGCGTGCTCTTCGGCATCAAGATCGTTTCGAGTGGCGGGCGTATCGGTTTCTGCCAGGACGCGGTCGGCTCGCTCAAGAAGGGCGTGCCGATCACGCACAGCCTGTGGATAAAGGGGACGAAGGGCGTCCGCGTGAGCATGCAGGCATGGTGGGTGCCGTCCCTATCGGCGGGTCCGCACATGCACTACACGACTCTCACAGGCGAATGGCAACGCCTCGTCGCCACTGAGACGCCCGCGGACAACTACAGCGAGGTCTCGGCGGGCTACGTGTACTTGGAGTCCGGCGGCGAGGCCGTCGTGGTGGCCGACAAGGTCGAAGCGGGCGCCGAGGCAACGCCTTGGCCCCAGGACGCCATGCAGGCGGCAGCGGACCGCAAGGCGGCGGAGCTGCTTGCCACCGAGCGCGCCGTGACGCGCACGGACGAGTTCAAGAGCGTGTACAAGCCCGTCGAGCCGTGCATGGCGGTGGCGATGAACTACAGGACCGGCGGGGTTGTCGGCAAGCTGGCAATCCAGAAGCAGACGCTGACGCTCGACGCCGGATGCGTCATAAAGCACACGGCGAGGAGGTACGAACGATGAGCGATTCGACGGCCGAGATCAAGGGCGCGGCTACGCGGCTGGCGGCGGCGATGCCATCGGGCGGCAGGCGTCTGACGATGGAGTTCGGCACGGTCGTGGGCGTCCACAACACGGCGCTCGACGTGATGCTGCACGGGGCGGTGGTGACGGTCCCGATGGCGCGCTCCTGCACGGGGTGCATCATCACCGACCGCGCCGTGATCCTGTCGCAGGGCCCGCTGGCCGTGTGCGTCGGCACGATGGCGGCGGTGTAGGCCGGCGTTACGGTGGCCCGAACCTGCAGTGTGGCGGGGAGTGGGCCCCACCACGCTGTAGAACGGGAAGGAGGTCAGATGGAGGTACTCAAACTCTTTGCGCCGTACGGGCCGGGGTGGCTCGGTGGCGCGGCGCTGGTGCTGATCGCCTTCCATTTCGGTAGGCAATTTCTGGACGAGTACAAGCGACAAAACCAGCGGAAGGGCGAGCTCGACCTGAAGCGCGAGGAGCGTAAGCAGGCCGAGGTCGACGAACGCGCGCAGCGCGACCGCGAGCGCTCGCAGATGGAGGGCCGCATCGCAGCCCAGATGGAGAGGTCCAACAGCCTCATGGAGGCCATGAAGACGCTGATGGAGTCCGTGGTGGCGTCCAACGAGGTCCTGCACAGCGACCTTACGCACAGTCAGGCGAGAAGCCAAGGAATGGCGGAGAAGGTCGACCACATCTGCGACCGAGTCGACCTGCTCTACGACAAAGAAACAGGTAGATAGGAGGAATCATGACTACCGAAGACATTATCCGCAAGGTGACGAGCCGCAAGTTCTGGCTGTGCACGGCTGCCTTTTTGGGCTCCGTCGCGACCAGCGTGGCCGGCATCGCCACGGACAACCAGACCGTCGCCGCCATCGGCACGGTGTGCGGGGTCGCGAGCGCGGCCATCTACGCCGCGGCCGAGCAGGCCGTGGACGCCGCGCGACTCAAGGCGGGAGGCGACCATGACGGAGACTAAGGCCGAGCCCAAGCGCAAACTGCCGCTCCGCAGCGCCTTTGCCGTTGTCCTCGCCCTTGTGGCAGCGCTTGCAGCCCCGCTCAGCGCCGAAGCCTACCAGAGCCAAGATGCCTACGTGAGCAATGGACACGGCTACCTCAACGCCCAGTATTTGGTAATTCACGAAACGGCAAACCCCGGTGCCAGCGCCTACAACCATACACTGCTTTGGTCGCGCAACGATACGTACGCCGTCCATCACGTGATGGAGCTTGACGGTTCTACGGTCTACAACACGGTGCCCGAGAACCGTCTTTGCTGGCACGTGGGCAACGGCAACTACGCCACAGTGGGTATCGAGCTGGCTCATGCCACCAATGCTTCTGACTTCTCAAAGCAGTGGGGTGAGGCAGTCAAGTGGGCTGGCGACGAGCTGCGTGCCCACGGTTGGGATACGTCCCGACTATTGAGTCACTACGAGGCAGCTCAGCGCTGGGGCGGCTCCGATCATACCGATCCCAATGGCTACTTCGCCCAGTACGGAAAGAGCTGGTGGGAGTTCAAGCAGGCGGTCTCAGCCTATCTCGGCAGCGGTTATGTCGCTCCCATCGCGCCGACTGATGGCAACGGGAATACGTACCATCCGTCCACTTCTGCCACTCGTACGAGTTTTCCGAAGTCCACTGGCAAGAGCGTTAACATCCACTATGCCTTGCACAATCGCTATGGCGCGTGGAACGATGCCGTAACCAACTTCAATGACAGCAACTCCGAAGGCTTTGCTGGCATGCCCTACGGCTCCCACGACATGCTCATCGCATGGGTGGATAGCGGCACGCTGCGCTATCGCGTCCACACCAAGGAGAGCGGTTGGCTCGGCTGGGTACAGACCGCCAACTACAGCGACAGCGTGAATGGCATGGCAGGCATCTGGGGTCAGACCATCGACGGTGTTCAGATGTACTACATCACGCCCAATGGTGACTACAAGCAGGTCTACTACCGCTCTCAGGACGTCGCACACGCTGGCTACTGGGACGAGGTCTGCGATGACGGCTCGACCTACGGTGGCGATGACTACGCAGGCATGTACGGCTATGCGCTCGATCGCCTGCAGTGCTACGTGTCTGACGGAACACGTCGATGATCGCGTTGGCATTCGTGCTCGGCTCGCTTTTCGGCGGCACCGTGGCGACAATCGGGCTCTGCATCGTGAGCATCAACCGGCGCTAGCGACAGCGGGCGATAACAACAAAAGGGGTCGTGGCGGTTCGTCGCCACGGCCCCTTTTTCGTATCCCTCGAATATCCTAAGTTGCCGCCAAACCCTAAGTACGGTCAGCGTATTGCAGCGCCGTCAGCGAGTTTTGCCTGTTGGTCAGCATCAATAGCGAGCTGCGGCAAACTGTCTCAGTACTGCCACATGTGATTGACGGGGCCGGAACCTTTGCCCATGTCAAAGCCGGCGGCGAGGGCGCCCGTTAGGTATGCCTTGCCCGCGTTGACGGCATCGGCAAGGTCCATGCCCTGAGCCAGCGCGCAGGCGATGGCGGACGAGAACGTGCAGCCGGTGCCGTGTGTGTTGTCGGTCTCGATGCGCTTGTGGCGGAACCACGTGGTGAGTGGATCTCCCAGATGGTTGCCCTCGTCATCGAGTGGCGCGGGTTCGGCCAGTACATCGTTGGCCTCGTTGACAAGATGCCCACCCTTAACGAGGGATGCGCAACCAAAGCGGCGGGTGAGGAGCATGGCAGCATTTTGCTGCGTGCGCTCGGAGTCGACCTCGTAGTCGAGCAGGGCCATGGCCTCGGGAATATTGGGCGTGATAACCGTCGCCAGCGGGAACAGGCGGCGGGTGAGCGCCTCGGCGGCATCCTCGGCAATCAGCCGTGCGCCCGAGGTGGCGACCATGACGGGGTCGACTACCACGTTTGTCGCGTTCCAAGCGCTCAGGCGGTCAGCGATAACATCGATAATCTCGGCAGAGGAAACCATGCCAATCTTGACGGCGTTGGGGCGGATATCGTCAAAAACGGCATCGATCTGCGCCGCGACAATATCCGGGGAGATGTTCTGCACGGCGGTGACGCCCAGTGTGTTTTGCGCTGTGATGGCGGTGATGGCCGTCTCGGCATACAGGCGGTGCGCCGTGATGGTCTTGATGTCGGCCTGAATGCCGGCGCCACCGCTGGAATCGGATCCTGCGATGGATAGAACGGCAGGTACCTTACTGCGATCCATGTTCGCTCCCTTGTTCGGTCGGAATCAAATGGGTCTTTAAGCCAGCATTATAAAGATGCCCGGGCCGGCGATATGCCGAACCCGGGCGCGAGATGTAATTTTTACGCAAATGTAAGCAAATGTTCACACGTCAACAATTGGCGGGCGCCGACTCGATGATAAAAGGCGATTGCGGCGAAGAGACTAGTCCTCCATACCGAGGTCGATCGTCGTGCCCTCAAACACTTTGTTGACGGTGCGGACGGCGCACATCTTGCCACACATGGTGCAAGTACCCTCGGTGGCGGCGGGGGATTCCTCGTAGCGCTTCTTACCGGTGACCGGGTCGAGAGCGCACTTCCACATGGCGTCCCAGTCGAGCTTGCGGCGTGCCTGGCCCATCTTGTCGTCCATGTCGCGGGCGTGCGGCACCTTCTTGGCGATGTCGGCGGCGTGTGCGGCAATCTTGGTGGCCATGAGGCCGTCGAGCACATCCTGGGCGTTAGGCAGGCATAGGTGCTCGGCCGGCGTCACGTAGCACAGGAAGTCGGCGCCGGAGCTGGCGGAGATAGCGCCGCCGATGGCTGCGGTGATGTGGTCGTAGCCCACGCCGATATCGGTCACCAGCGGCCCGAGCACATAGAACGGGGCGTTGTGGCACAGGCGCTTCTGCAGTTTCATGTTGGCGGCGATCTCGTCGAGCGCCATGTGACCCGGGCCCTCGACCATGACCTGGACGCCGGCGGCCCAGGCGCGCTTGCACAACTTGCCGAGCTCAATCATCTCGGCGGTCTCGGTGGCGTCGTTGGAGTCGTAGAGGCAGCCCGGGCGGCAGGAGTCGCCGAGCGAAATCGTCACGTCGTACTCATGGCAGATTTCGAGCAGCTCGTCGTAGAACTCATAGAAGGGGTTCTCGTTGCCGGTGACCTCCATCCAGCCAAACAGCAGCGAGCCGCCGCGGCTCACGATGTTCATGAGACGGCCGGTCTCCTTAAAGGTCTTGGTGACCGACTTGTTAATCCCGCAGTGGATGGTCATAAAGTCCACGCCGTCCTCGGCGTGCGCGCGCACGACTTCGAACAGGTCGTCCTTGGTGAGCTTGACCAGCGGCTTTTCCATGTAGCCGATGGCGTCGTACATGGGGACGGTGCCTACCATGAGCGGCGTCTCGTCGATGAGCTGCTGGCGGAACTGGCGCGTCTTGCCCGAGTTGGAGAGGTCCATGATGGCGTCGGCGCCAAAGTCCTCAGCGATCTTGACCTTCTTCCATTCCTCGGCGGCATCGGCCTTGTCGCCCGAGATGCCCAGGTTGACGTTGACCTTGGTGGACAGGCCCTCGCCGACGCCAAAGGCGCGCATGCCCTTTTTGATGTGCACGATGTTGGCGGGAATGGCGATGCGGCCGTCTGCCACGCGCTCACGGATGTACTCGGGGTCGCGATGCTCGCGCTCGGCGACCTCCTTCATCTGCGGTGTGATCTGTCCGGCGCGGGCAAAGTCGATTTGCGTGACGAGCTTGGGCTCGGTCTGTGTGCTCATTGGCACGGCTCCCTTCGTTGGCATTACCCATATCAGGTTTGCGGGTCAGGGCGGGCGCGCCCAGTCTCAGCCTGCCGTCTTGTCCTGCAAGCTCCCCGTTATGTCATGGGCTCAAGTATAGCCTGAATGGGTACGATTGGCCTAACAAGCGTGCCCGTGGGGAGGCGTACATGGAAGACAAGCATCTATATCGAGAGACACAATGGGACGTATCGGCCGAGGAGGGCCGTGCACACCATGGGTTGGTCGCGATTGGCTTTGCGGTGCTTGCCGTGCTGGTGATTGCCTTTTGTATTTGGACGTTTGGCGGTCGCGGCGGCGCCGCCTGGGAGTTTGAGGCCGACGAGGGCCTGCCGATTATGACGGTGAGGAGTACTGGCGGTAATGCCAATACGCTCGCCGTTCCGGGCGATTATTGGTACCCGTGCGATGAGTTTGTGCAGTTGCAGCTGAGTGGTGGGTCCATTCCAGGCGAAGAAATCGAACGCGTGACGTTTGACGCGGCGCTCAAAACGCTGACGGTGAAGCTCAAAGATCAAGGAGATGTGCCCACGACCATGGATATCGCCCTGGCGGAATGGCGTCTGGAGCCTCCGTCGGGCGTCAAGGTGTCCGAGGTTGAGCATGTCAAGATTACCTATCAGGACGGCACGACAAATGAAATTGCCAAAGCCGACGGCTTGGCGGAATAGACGTCGTGCCTAGGCAGTACATTCAAGAGTAGCGGTGGTCCTACAAGGCCCGTTCGTTCAGGAAGACCAAAGTATTTTTATTTGAAAGCTCGGGAAGGTGACGATAGCCAACGTCGAATGCGGTGAGCCCGCTTACATCCTCGACCTTGTTTTCCGCCATCCAGCGCACCATGGAGCCGCGCGCCTTTTTGCTGGCGGTCGAGCGCTGGATGGGCTTGCCGTTGCGGATGCCTTCACCAAAGAGGCACGTGACGACTGTGGCGTCGCCCGCGAGGTGGGGCAGAACGGCTTTGGCGTACTCCGCGCTGGCGAGATTGACGATCGTAGCGTTGGAGCTCGCCGGAGCGATGGTCCGTGCGAGCTTGTCGCCCCAAAACGCGTAGAGGTCTCGGGCATCGTCGACGGCAAGCTTTGCGCCCATCTCCAGCCGATACGGTTCAACGGCATGAAAGGGGCGTACGCATCCGTAAAGGCCCGAGAGGATCCAGAGATGGTTTTGCAGCCAGTCGAGCTGTGCGGCATCCATGACCTCGGGCGCCATACTTTGGTATTGGATGCCGTGGTAGGACATGACGGCGGGGGAGAGGTGTCGGGCGAGTGCGGGATTGTCGAGATCGCCGTTTTTCAGGATGGGCCCGAACTCATGCAGGGTGTTGAGGCAAGGCCCCAGCAGTTTGTCACTTACGTTCCATAGCGTCTGCAGACCGCCGCTGCCTTCATTTCGTTCGATATCTAGCAGTGCGCGGTGGAGGCGAGCCGTTTCGTGCGCAAAAGGCGGTATGTCCAGGACTTCAAAAGCATCTTGGGCCGCGCGCATCTGCTTGGCGGGCGAAATGATGACCTGCAGCATGGACTCTCCTCTGCCAAAAAGGAAGTTGCGGTGGAATACGGTCTGTTTTGGCCGTTTATGGGCCAGTTTAGTCCGTATTTCACCGCAACTGATGAAGGGGCTGGTTAGGCTCGCTCGATGAAGGCCTTGTAGCCGCGGTAGGCCTCGTAGATGTCGGCCTTGTTGGCGACCTCCCACAGGGCGTGCATGGACAGGACGGCAACGCCGGAGTCGATGACGTTCATGCCGTACTTGGCCATGATGTAGGCGATGGTGCCGCCGCCGCCCGCGTTGACGCGACCGAGCTCACAGGTCTGGAAGTCCACGCCGGCCTCGTCCATGATGTCGCGGACGAGGGCCACGTACTCGGCATCGGCGTCGTTGGAACCGCCCTTGCCGCGGCTGCCCGTGTACTTGTTAAAGCACAGGCCGCGACCCATAAAGGCGGCGTTCTTGGTCTCGAACTTGCCGGCATAGCCCGGGTCGAAGCCGGCGGACACGTCGGAGGAGAGCATACGGCTGCGGGCGAGCGCGCGGCGCAGGGCCAGTGGGCTATCCTCGCCGGCGAGCGTCATGATCTCGGCGACGGTGTTCTCGAAGAAGCGGCTCGTCATACCGGTGGCACCCACGGAGCCGATCTCCTCCTTGTCGACGATGAGCGTTATGCTTGTGCGCTCCACGTTGGCGACGTCGATCTGGGCAAGCATGGAGGGGTAAGCGCAGACGCGGTCGTCGTGGCCATAGCCCAGAATCATGGAGCGGTCGAGGCCCATGTCGCGGGCGGGACCGGCGGGCACGACCTCGATTTCGGCGGAGAGGAAGTCGTCCTCCTCGACGTCATACTGCTCCTTGAGGATGTCCAGGAACATCTGCTTGACGGGCTCCTTGTGGGCGTCCTTGTCGTCCTCATCGAACTTGACGGGACGGCCGCCCACGATCACGTCGAGGATCTCGGCATCGACGGCGTCCTTGGCGGGCTTGGCCATCTGCTCGCTCGAGAGGTGGATCAGCAGGTCGGAGATGGTAAAGACCGGATCGTCGGCCTTGTCACCGATGTTGATGTCGACGGTGGTGCCGTCCTTTTTGCAGATGACGCCCACGAGTGCAAGCGGGGAGGCCACCCAGTGGTAGCTCTTGACGCCGCCGTAGTAGTGCGTGTCGAGGTAGGCCATGTCGCCGGCCTCGAAGGCAGGGTTTTGCTTGAGGTCCAGGCGCGGCGAGTCCACGTGCGCGCCCAGGATGTTAAAGCCCTGCTCGAGCGGGGCGGTGCCCAGGTTGACGAGCATAAGGTCCTTGCCGTGGTTAGCGGCGTACACCTTGTCGCCCGCCTTGAGTTCGCGGCCTTCGGCAATCACGGTCTCCAGGTCGACGTATCCCGCCTCCTCGGCCATCTTGATGCCGGCCTTGACGCACAGGCGCTCGGTCTTGTTCTCACTCAAAAACTGCTTATAGCCGCGGCAAAGCTCCTCGAGCTCCTCGACTTGCTGTGGCGTGTACTTTTTCCATGCGCAGGGACGCTCCATGACGCAGGCTCCTTTCGGATCGATCGTGCTGGTTGATGTACCGTGAGCCATCGTATCACGCGCGGGCTCACGGTGGCGGGGGAGCTTGATGTGCGGTGGCCGCGGGGCGGGGAGCGTGTAAACTGGAGTGAGCAAACCGTGCCCAGCCCAAAGCGAGGTATTCAATATGTCTGACAAGCGCCGCACCTTTGCCGTTATCGACGGCAACTCGCTCATGCACCGCGCCTTCCACGCCGTGCCGCCCACCATGAACGCGCCGGACGGTCGCCCCACCAACGCGATCTTTGGCTTTCTGAACATGTTTCTTAAGATGATCGATGCCTTTAACCCCGACGGTGTGGTCGTGGCGTTTGACAAGGGCAAACCGCGCGTGCGCATGGAGATGCTGCCGCAGTATAAGGCGCAACGCCCGCCCATGGATCCCGATCTGCACGCACAGTTTCCGATGATCAAGGAGCTGCTCACCGCGCTCAACGTGCCAATTCTACAGTCCGAGGGCTGGGAAGGCGACGATATCCTGGGAACCATGGCGCGCCTGGGCGAGCAGGCCGGCTGCGACATGCTGCTGGTGACTGGCGACCGCGACATGTATCAGCTCGTGACCGAGCACGTCAACGTAGTCTCGACTCGCAAGGGCCTGTCCGACGTGGCGATCATGACGCCCGAGAGCGTGGACGACCTGTATCACGGCATTACGCCGGCGCTCGTGCCCGATTTTTACGGTCTGAAGGGCGACACGTCCGATAACATCCCCGGCGTGCCGGGCATCGGCCCCAAAAAGGCGAGCGCGCTCATTGCGCAGTACGGTAGCCTGGACGAGGTCATCGCGCATGCTGACGAGGTCAAGGGCAAGATGGGCGAGAACCTGCGCGCACACATCGACGACGCACTGCTGAGCCGCAAGGTCGCGACCATTCGCACCGATGCGCCCGTCGAGCTCGACTTTGACGAAACGTCCTTCCCGGCGTTTTCTGCCGATGAGGTTTCCGCGGCGCTGGGTACGCTTGGTATTACCGCCATGCAGAACCGTTTCTTGGCGCTGATCGGCGGCGAGGGCGGGGCTGCTGCTGCCTCCAGTGTGTTTGAGATACCTGCTATGGTTCGCGCAGCCGCCGGCGATGCTGACGCGCTTGGTGCCGTTGCGGCTGAGGTCTCCCGCGCGATTGATGCCGGCGAGTGGGTCGCCGCCGTGGTGGACGACGACAAGGAAGAGGGCGCGCTCTTTGGACTGACGCGCACGCTGTGGCTGGCGACGTCCAAGGGCCTGTTCGCGCTCGAGGAGGGCGACGGCGCCTCCAATGCCGTAGTCGATGGCTTCAACTTCGCTCACGGTGTGATCGCCGGCGTGCTTGCGCGCCTGTTTATGGAGGGCCGCGTGGCGAGCCCGGATACGAAGGCGCTGCTGCACGAGCTTTCGCCCATCGATTCTTCCGAGCCCGAGCTTATGGATCCGCTGGCAGTCGATTCCACGCGCATCTTCGACACCGTGGTTGCCGCCTACCTGCTGGATTCCGACCGCTCCGAGTTCGATGAGGCATATCTTGCCGATACCTATCTGCAGATGGCGCTGCCTGCGGCGCGCGGTGCAGAGGGTGCCGGTGAGGACGCTCCGGCGCCCGCCGCTCGCACGGCGGCCTTGACGCTGGCGCTGGTCGCACCGCTGCGCGAGTGCATGGCCCGTGAGAATGCCGCCAACGTGTTCGATGGCATCGAGATGCCGCTCGTGCCGGTGCTTGCCAAGATGGAGCGCGCGGGCATGCTCGTGGATCCCGACCGCCTGCGTAATCTGTCCGAGGGCCTGGCGACCCAGATCACCGAGGTCGAGCGCAGCATTCGCGATCTGGCGGGTGACGAGACCTTTAATATTGGCAGTCCCATGCAGCTGTCGCATGTGCTCTTTGATGTGATGGGGCTTCCGACCAAGGGTCTCAAGAAGACTAAGCGCGGCTATTATTCGACCAACGCCAAGGTGCTGAGCGACCTTGCCCGCGACCACGAAATCGTGCGTCTGATCTTGGATTGGCGTGAGAAGTCTAAGATCAAGTCCACCTATCTGGACACCCTGGGCCCGCTGCGCCGTGGTGACGGTCGCGTGCACACCACGTACAACCAGACCATCACGGCAACGGGGCGTCTGTCCTCGAGCGACCCGAACCTGCAGAACATCCCGACGCGCTCGGAGCTGGGTCGTACCGTCAAGACGGCGTTTTCGGCAGGCGAGGGAAGCGTCTTTTTGGCGGTGGACTACTCGCAGATCGAGCTGCGTCTGCTGGCGCATCTCTCGGGTGACGAGCACTTGGTGCGCGCCTTTAACGAGGGCGAGGACTTCCATGCCGAGACGGCGGCGCGCGTGTTTGGCGTTCCCGTGTCCGAGGTAACGCCCGACCTGCGCAGCCGCGCCAAGGCCGTGAACTTTGGCATCGTGTATGGTCAGCAGGCCTACGGCCTGTCGCAGTCGCTGCATATCTCGATGGCCGAGGCACGCGACATGATCGACCGCTACTACGAGGCCTACCCGGGCGTGCGTACGTTCCTCGACAACGTGGTGGCGCGCGCCAAGCAGACGGGCTACGCCGAGACCATGTACG
This sequence comes from uncultured Collinsella sp., assembly GCA_965141565.1. Lineage (GTDB taxonomy): Bacteria > Actinomycetota > Coriobacteriia > Coriobacteriales > Coriobacteriaceae > Collinsella. Next base: position 25,480 of record CBCSNQ010000020.1, read on the forward strand.
GTCGCCGTCGCCATATTCCCGAGCTCAAGGCTAAAAACCCACAGCTCCGCGGCTTTGGCGAGCGCACGGCCATGAACCATCCCATGCAGGGCACCGCCGCCGACATCATCAAGATCGCCATGGCCCGCGTAAGTCGTCGCCTGGAAGAAGAAGGCTTTGCCGCCCACATGATCTTGCAGGTACACGACGAACTGGACTTTGAGTGCCCCGTCGACGAAGTCGAGCGCCTAACCACCATGGTCCGCGACGCCATGGAGCACGTAGTAGACCTCCGCGTCCCCCTAATCGCCGAAGCCAGCACCGGCATAACCTGGGCCGATGCCAAATAGAAAAGCACTCCATAAGGCAAGCTCGCCCAAGACGCAAGCCCCCACATACTTAAGATTTGGGACAAGCACTGCTGATTAATTTGTCCCTCAGTAACTAAAACAGAGGGGAGCCCCTTTCAACAAGGAGCTCCCCTCTGCTCAAATCATTTCAGCTAAGTATCTAGACACTCAAGACGCCATCCAAGCGGCAAGCAAGTCAACGTAGCCATG
>CBCSNQ010000021.1:0-25305 GCA_965141565.1 uncultured Collinsella sp.
TCGCATCCCCGAGAAGCGCTAAGAAGATCGCAGCGTCTGTCCACTCGTTTGGACACAAGGGTCACCTTCGGGTGGCCCTTCTTTTTATCTGATTTGCATGCAAGGAGGGCCTGGTATGGCCAATATGACGAGCTCGGTTTCGGCATCGCAGGTCGCCGGAGAGCTGGCGAGCGCAACGTTTGAGGAGATCCCCGCCCTCGTGGAGCATTATCGCGAGGACCCGCGCCAGCAGGTGATCAAGGCTTGCGAGCGTGCTCTTAAGCGCCATGCCAAGGAACTTGCCGAGCGCGAGCGCGTCAATGACATGTACGAGCTTATGCATGAGCTTGGCGGCGATGGGGTGGTCGTTGGTGTCGACGAGGTGGGTCGCGGATCGGTGGCCGGTCCTTTGACGGTATGCGCCGTCTGCCTTCCTATGGAGCCGCGCGTCTGGGGCATCAACGATTCCAAAAAGCTCACGCCGGCGCGCCGCGAGTTGCTCTCGGTGAAGATTGCCGAGGTGGCGACGGCGATCGGTTTTTGCCATATCGCGCCGAAGGATATCGATGAGATGGGCATGGCCCGTGCTATCCGTACCGCCGTTGCGGGCGCCGTGGCCGATACGGGGCTCGAGCCCGATTGCGTGCTTATGGATGGCAACCCCTTGGGCGCCGTTCCTAACGAGCGCGATGTGGTGAAGGGCGATGCCAAGATCGCCTGCATCGCCGCGGCGTCCATCATGGCTAAGGTCACGCGTGACGAGATGATGGTCGAGTACGACGCCGAGTATCCCGAGTACCATCTGGCCGAGTCGAAGGGCTATGCGAGCCCCGAGCACATCGAGGCCATTCGAAAACATGGACTTTGTCCACTGCATCGTGTGAGCTTTTGCGGAAACTTTCTGCAGACTGAGCGCCTTTTCTAGGTCAATTGTGGAGACAGGGACCTCTGGGGTTTTATAAACCTGCTGGTAGCGGGCCGTATGCAACACCATTGTTGCGTACGGCCCGTTTTTTGACGGCATTTGGTCAGCTTTTGGTTAGCTTCCGGTACTTACCCGCATGAAAGGTGCCCTCATCATCGGGGCACTGCAGTGTGCGGGAAAGGAGACCCCATGAGTGCCGCAAGCAAAAAGAGCAAGACACAGCAGCTCAAGGAGCGTTGGGAAAACGGCGAGCTCGACTGCGGGGCGATGACGCCCGAGTTTATCAAGGGACTCAGTCCCCGCGAGCTGGGCATGCTGGGCGAGCTGATCACCATCGACTACTTTAACGAGCGCGGCTACACCTTGCTGGAGCAGGGTTATCGTTGCACCGAGGGCGAGGCTGATCTGGTGCTGCTCGATGAGCTCGACGATGTCGTGGTGATGGCCGAGGTCAAGACCAGACGCGTCGTACTGGATTGCAACACGCGGGTCTTTCCCGAGGAGGCCGTGGACGCCCAAAAGCAACGCCGCTACCGCCGCATCGCAAGCTGCTATCTTATGGAGCATTATCCGCTCAAGGCGATCCGCTTCGATGCCGTGGGTGTCACCATTCGCGGCGGGCATATCGCCGAGATCGAGCATCAGTACAACGCGTTCGATTGGCAGGTGTCGTGATGGCGTTCGAGACGTTTGCCGTTCACGCGGCCTGCATCCGCGGCGTCGAGGCGATTCACGTCACGGTCGAGGTCTCGCTTGCCGGCGGCGTTCCGGGCATTCAGATGCTCGGCATCCCGAGTATGGAGGTGATGGAGTCACGTGGTCGTATTCGCTGTGCGATGCGCTCCGCCGGGTTCGAGATCCCGCGCTCGGGCATTACGGTCAATCTGGCGCCCGGCGATATTCGCAAGACCGGTAGCGGCTTTGATCTGCCCATCGCCATCGCGGTCCTAGCGGCCGATGGTCAGATTCCCCGCGACAACCTCGATCGCTGCCTTATCGCCGGCGAGCTCGGCTTGGACGGTACGGTGCTTCCTGTCAAAGGCGAGGTGGCGTTTCAGCTATTGGCTCGCGACATGGGGCTGTCTTTTATCGCCGGTAGGTCCGACCAGCATGTGCCACTCGCGGGCGTGGATTGCGGCTTTATCGCGCATCTGTCTCAGCTTGCTCACGGCATGGGCGATGCCGCACGGCACTACTTGGATTCCGAGGGTGTCGAGGCGACCTTTGAGCCCGAGCTCGACTATGCAGACGTGCTGGGGCAGGAAGTCGCTAAACGCGGCATTGCGCTTGCGGCGGCAGGAGAACTCGGCTTGCTCATGATCGGGTCTCCGGGATCGGGCAAGACGATGCTCGCACGCCGTATGACCGGCATCCTGCCCGAGCTTTCCGTTGAGGATCAGCAGGAGGCACTGTGCATCCATTCGGTTTTGGGTGAGAACATTGATGGCTTGTTGGCGGGGCACCGCCCCTTCCGCAGTCCCCACCACAGTATTTCGACCGCAGGCCTTATCGGCGGCGGGCGCCCGGTGCACCCGGGTGAGATCAGCCTTGCTCATGGCGGCGTGCTCTTTTTGGACGAGCTTGCCGAGTTTCCCACTGGCGTGCTGCAGACGCTGCGTCAGCCCATCGAGCGCGGCTACGTGAGGATCGTACGCGTCGACGGGGCTTTTACCTTCCCGTCGCGCTTTCAGCTGCTGGCTGCGAGCAATCCCTGCCCCTGCGGCTTTTTGGGCGATCGCGAGGTGCCGTGTCGCTGCTCGGCGGCGATGGTCGAGCGCTATCGGTCTAAACTGCGCGGTCCTTTGGCCGACCGTATCGACATGATGATCGATGTGACCCGTCCCGACCCTCAAGTGATTATCGAGGGTGCGGAGGGCATGTCGTCGGCCGAGTTACGTGACTACGTTGTGCGCGGTCGCGCCTTTCGCGCTTGGCGCGAATCCCGCATGGACGATGCGGATGCCGAGGCCGAGGATGACGAGACTCGGTCCATTGACGGCGTCGTTTCGACCTTTGAGCTCGATGATGCGGCGGAGAAGTGTGTGCTCGGCCTGTCGAAGCGCACGCATCTCACAGGGCGTGGCATCGTGCGCCTTGTTCGCATTGCGCGCACGATCGCAGATGTCGCCGAGAGCGAGCAGGTGACGCAGGACCACGTGCTCGAGGCGGCGATGTACCAGGGAAGGAGGGACCAATGATGGCTGAGGGGACCTTCGAGCTGCATCCAGGTGACGCGTTGTATCCCGAGACCGTTTTGGAGCTTTCTGATGTACCTCAGACGCTCTATGTGCGCGGCAACCCCGAGGCGCTTTCGACGCCCGCGCTCTCCATCATCGGTGCGCGAAAGGCCTCGCCGTATGGTCTTGCCGTGGCAGAGCTTGCGGCGAAGGTGGCGGTTGAGGCGGGAGTGACGGTAGTTTCGGGCGGTGCGGTCGGTTGTGACCAGGCCTCGGGTTGGGCTGCGGTCAACGCCGGCGGCAAACACGTCGTGGTGCTGGGGACGGGCGCCGACGTGGTCTACCCGCGTTCGAGCGCGGGGCTTATTACGCGCACGCTCGATACGGGCGGCGCGGTCGTGTCGATCTCTCCGTGGGGCATGGGTCCGCGCAAGTTTGCCTTTCCGCGTCGCAATCGCGTGATCGCGGCCCTGTCGCAAGCCCTCTTTGTATCCGAGGCGGGTATGCCTTCCGGGACGTTTTCTACAGCCGAGGCTGCTATGGATTTGGGGCGCGAACTTCTTGCCGTGCCGGGGTCGATCCTATCGCCCGAGTCGCGTGGCACGAATTACCTCATTGCGAACGGTGCCTGCTGCATTGTCGACGAGGAGTCCATCGAGATGGCTATCTCTCGCATATACGGCACCCTGCGCTACTCGCGCCCCGATGCTCCCGGCATTGCCGACCTGAATCCAACACAGCAGACCGTGATGCATGCGCTCATCGCCTCTCCGCTCAAGGTCGACGACATCGCGGCGCTCGTCTCACTCGATGCTGTCGGCGTACTCAAACTCTTGGGTTCGCTTGAACTCGAGGGCCTTATCGAGCGCATGATGGATGGAAGGTATGCGCCCTCCAAGTTTGCCCTTCACGCCCAGACGCCCTTCGGTCACAATGGAAAACGTGTCAATTAGAAAGGTGTTTGCAGATGCAGTTCGATCAGGTGACGGTTATCGGTGGCGGTCTGGCGGGTTCGGAATGCGCGATCCAGCTGGCAGACCGCGGGTTTGCCGTAAAGCTGTGCGAGATGCGCCCCCAGGTGAGCTCCCCGGCTCACCATACCGATCACCTGGCAGAGCTCGTCTGCTCCAATTCGTTTAAGTCGACCCGTCCGGATTCCGCGGCTGGTTTGCTGAAGGCCGAGCTTGAGCGCATGGGTTCAGTCCTGCTCGACTGCGCCCATCGCGCTGCTGTTCCCGCTGGTGGCGCCCTGGCGGTCGACCGTGTTACATTCTCCGAGCTCGTCGAGGCTGAGGTTGCCGCCCGCCCCAATATCGAGGTCGTTCACGGCGAGGTCACCCAGATCCCCGAGGGCCACGTGGTCATTGCCGCGGGCCCGCTGTGTTCACCGGCGCTGAGCGAAGAGGTCATGAAGCTCGTCGGTGGCGACGCCCTTGCGTTCTTCGATGCCGCGGCGCCGATCGTCGATGCCTCCACGCTCGATATGGACGTGCTGTTTTCGCAGTCGCGCTACGAGGAGCAGGGGAGCGGCGACTATCTCAACGCTCCGCTCAACAAGGAGGAGTACGAGGCCTTTATCGAGGCGCTCACCACGGCCGACCGCGTGGTGCTCAAGGACTTTGAGGGCGGCGATCTGTTCCAGGCCTGCCAGCCTGCCGAGGAGGTTGCGCGCACCGGCAAGGACGCCATTCGCTTTGGCGCCATGAAGCCCGTCGGCCTCACCGACCCGCGTACCGGACGTCGCCCTTGGGCGGCGATTCAGCTGCGTGCCGAGAACAAGGAGAAGACCGCCTATAACCTGGTGGGCTTCCAGACCAACCTGACCTTTGGCGAGCAGAAGCGCGTCTTCCATATGGTGCCGGGCCTGGAGAACGCTGAGTTCTTCCGCTACGGTGTCATGCACCGCAATACCTTTGTCGACGCCCCGCACGTGCTCGATGGCACCTTTGCCGTGCCCGGTACCGGCGTGCGCCTGGCCGGTCAGATCACCGGCACCGAGGGGTACATGGAAGCCGTGGCGACCGGTCTGCTCGCGGCGCTCAACACCTATGCAGAGGCTATCGGCGCCGATTCCGTCGAGTTGCCCCGCGTGGGCGCCCTGGGTGCGCTCGTGGGCTATGCGACCGATCCTGCCACCGTGGGCTATCAGCCCATGCATGTCAACTTTGGCCTGGTGCCGCCGCTCGAGGACGGTAAGCGCCGCAGCAAGCGCGACCGCTATCAGGCCTATGCGGACCGTGCGCTCGAGGCCCTCGATGCCTACTTGGCCACGCGTTCCGACTTGTTTGGAGGCGACCGGTCATAGCCTTTGACCTGTACGACACCGTCGACTCTTTTATCGCCTATATCGCACGCGTTGAGGGGCTTTCTCCCAACACGGTGACGGCCTATGGCTCGAGACTGGAGCGCTTTGCTGCCTGGTGCGAGCGCGAGGATATTGATGCTTTCGCTGCCGACGTGCGCACCATTCGTCGCTATCTTGCTGAGCTTTCGCGTGAGCAGGTGGCTCCCCGAACGCTTGCGGCGCACCTGTCGGCTATCCGATCTCTCTATCGCTGGATGGCTGCCGAGGGGATTGTCGAGGGCGATGCGGTCTCGGCGATCGCGTCGCCCAAGCTGCCGCGTGACCTGCCGGGCGTCCTTACGACCCAGCAGGTCGAGGCGCTGCTCAAGACGCCTGATACCTCAACACCCGCGGGACTGCGCGATGCGGCGATGCTCGAGTTGCTCTATGCCTCGGGTGCCCGCATCTCAGAGCTTGCGGCGCTCAATGTGGAATCCATCTCATGGTCCGAGCGCACGCTGCGCCTGTGGGGCAAGGGGAGCAAGGAGCGTATCGTCCCTCTGTATCGTCGTGCGCTCGATGTGACGCGTCTCTATATTGAAGAGGGGAGGCCGGAGTTGCTCGCTCGGGCAAAGCGCCGCGACCTCGCTACCGGGCCGCATCCGCTGCTTATATCGGCGCGCGGCAATCGCATGAGCGCCGCGATGCTTCGGCGGCGGTTCCATACGCTGGCGACGCTCGCCGGCATTCCGGCTGACATCGCCCCGCATGCGATGCGCCATACCTTTGCGACCGACTTGCTCGAGGGCGGTGCGGACCTGCGCTCGGTTCAAGAGCTGCTAGGTCATGCGAGCCTGTCCACGACGCAGATCTACACGCATCTCACACCCGATCGGCTTAAACGTGCCGTGGCTCAAGCCCATCCCCGCGGCGAATAGTGGCTGGGACGTCCCGCGCCGCACTCAGGTGTGTGGTTTTGATTGCGGGTTGGCAGGAAGAGGCATTCCTGCTATCATTCATCGGGTTGCTTCACGGCAACATGTTTTTATCACGCACGCGCGGCTACTTCATACCGTGGTGCCCGGGCTTTGGTAGCACATGTCCGGGTTGGTTTTGGAGGATGACCCCGCGCGGAGGCAAACCACAGGAGGTTTAACATGGCTACCAAGATTAATATCCGCACCCTGCTCGAGGCCGGCTGCCACTTCGGTCACCAGACCCGTCGCTGGAACCCCAAGATGAAGCCGTTCATCTTCGGTGAGCGCAACGGCATCTACATCCTCGACCTCAAGCAGACCATCCTCGACGCCGACCAGGCCTACACCTTCGTCAAGAACGTCGCCAAGGGTGGCAACGTGCTATTCGTCGGCACCAAGAAGCAGGCTCAGGAGGCCGTCAAGAACGCTGCTGAGCGCGCCAACATGCCTTACATCAACCAGCGTTGGCTCGGCGGTATGCTGACCAACTTCGTCACCATCCGCTCCCGCATCAACCGCATGGAGGAGCTCGAGGCCATGGTCGAGGACGGCCGCATGGCTGTTCTGCCCAAGAAGGAGCAGGCTGTTCTCGGCAAGGAGCTCACCAAGCTCCAGACCAACCTCGGTGGCGCCCGCGACATGAAGGGTCTGCCCCAGGCTCTCTTCGTCATCGACACCAAGCGCGAGGAGAACGCCATCAAGGAGGCTCAGCGCCTGAACATCCCCGTCGTCGCCCTGATCGACACCAACTCCGATCCCGACGAGGTCGAGTACGGCATCCCCTGCAACGATGACGCTATCTCCGCTGTCACCCTTATGTGCGAGCTCATGGCTGACGCCTGCCTCGCTGGCTCTGGTAAGGAGCAGGTCTCCGAGGCCGAGATGGCCGCTGAGCCCAAGGCCGAGTAAATCAGTCTTAGTTAATTCTTTTTCATCTCTTTGAAAGGAACCACAATGGCCCAGATTACCGCCGCTATGGTCAAGCAGCTCCGCGAGATGACCGACTCCCCGATGATGGAGTGCAAGAAGGCTCTCGTCGAGGCTGACGGCGACATGGACGCCGCTGTCGACGTTCTGCGTAAGAACGGCCTTGCCAAGGCTGCCAAGAAGGCTGGCCGTGAGACCAACGAGGGCGCTGTCGCCGCGTTCGTCTCCGAGGATGGCAAGACCGGCGCTCTGCTCGAGCTCTCCTGCGAGACCGACTTCGTTGGCTCTAACGCCAAGTTCACCGGCTTTGCTTCCAAGGTCGCTGAGGTTGTCGCTACCACCGAGCCTGCTGACGTCGACGCTCTGCTCGAGAAGCCGATGGGCGAGGAGACCGTTTCCTCCGAGCTCACCGAGATGATTCACATCATGGGCGAGAACATGAAGATCTCCCGCTTCGCTGCCCGCAAGGCTGAGAACGGCGCGCTCGCTTCTTACATCCACATGGGTGGTAAGATCGGCGTCCTCGTCGAGTTCGCCTTCGAGAAGGCTGAGACCGCTCAGGCTGAATCCTTCAAGACCTTCGCTCACGACGTTGCCCTTCAGGTTGCCGCTGTCGCCCCGATCTGCGCTACCCGCGATCAGGTTCCGGCCGAGACCGTCGAGCACGAGAAGCAGATCTACATGGCTCAGGCTGCCGAGTCCGGCAAGCCCGAGGCCATTCAGGAGAAGATGGCTGTCGGCCGTCTGGAGAAGTTCTACAAGCAGTCCGTGCTCACCGAGCAGGAGTTCATCAAGGACAGCTCCCTCACCATCAAGAAGTACGCAGAGCAGGTCTCCAAGGAGCTCGGCGACACCATTACCGTCGTTGCCTTTGACCGTCTGGTCCGTGGCGAGTAAATAAGCTCTTGTAGCTGGTAATGAGCAGGCTGTGGGTTTTACTCACAGCCTGCTTTTTCATGGCTCTTCTTAGAGCCTTTGATAGAATGTTGAGAGTTCAATCTAAAGGAGGATCGTTTTGTCCGACATCCGATATAAACGCGTGCTTCTTAAGCTTTCCGGCGAAGCGCTGATGGGCGACGGCCAATATGGCATCGACCCCAAGGTTACCGACCATCTTGCCAAGCAGGTCAAGGAGCTGCTCGCCGTTGGCCATGAGGTCGGCGTCGTTGTCGGCGGCGGCAATATTTTCCGCGGCATGGCCGGCGCTGCCGGTGGCATGGAGCGTGCTCAGGCCGACTACATGGGCATGCTGGCAACCGTTATGAACGCGCTCGCCCTGCAGGATGCCTTCGAGCATAACGATGTTCCCTGCCGCGTGATGAGCGCTATCCAGATGAACGAGATCTGCGAGCCCTATATTCGCCGTCGCGCCATCAACCACCTTTCCAAGGGCAACGTCGTTATTTTTGCCGCCGGTTCGGGCAATCCGTACTTTACGACCGACACCGCCGCGGCTCTTCGTGCGTGCGAGATCGGCGCCGAGATTCTGATTAAAGCCACCAAGGTTGACGGCATCTACGACAAGGATCCCGTCAAGTGCGCCGATGCCGTCCGTTTTGACAAGATTACCTATCACGAGGTTCTCGTCCGCGGTCTGCAGGTTATGGATTCCACGGCTACGGCACTGTGCCAGGATAACCGTATGCCGATTTTGGTCCTCAACATCGATGGCGAGGACACCGTCAAGCGCGCGCTTTCGGGTGAGCCCGTCGGCACGCTCGTCTATCAGGAGGATTAAGCATGGCAGATAACATCACCGCCCATATGGACAAGTCACTCGAGTCCCTCAAGCATAACTTCTCCAAGGTCCGTACCGGCCGCGCCAATGCCAACATTCTGTCCGACATCACCGTCGATTATTACGGTGTTCCCACGCCGGTCACGCAGGTTGCCGCCGTCAAGACCCCCGAGGCCCACATGCTGCTCATCGAGCCGTGGGACAAGGCACTCATCAATGCTATCGTCAAGGCCATCGGCGCTTCCGATCTGGGTATTACCCCCAACTCCGATGGCACCGTCGTTCGTCTTCCGTTCCCGGCTCCCACTGAGGAGCGCCGTCGCGAGCTCGTCAAGGAGTGCCGCGAGTACGCCGAGCAGGCCAAGGTGTCTATCCGTAACATCCGTCGCGACTTCAACAACAAGCTCGAGCGCGATGAGGAGCTCACCGAGGACGATGTCCGTCGCGAGCAGGCCAAGGTCCAGAAGCACACCGATGAGTATGTCGCCAAGGTCGAGGAGCTTCTGAAGGAAAAAGAAGCCGAGGTCATGGAGATCTAAGGTGCAATACGACGAGCATAAACTGGTCGAGTACTTTGCCGACGCCCCTGCGGGCGTCGGTTTTTCCGACCTTGACCTCAATAACATTCCGCACCATATCTCGTGCATCATGGACGGCAACGGTCGCTGGGCCACGTCGCGCGGTCTTGCGCGCACTGAGGGCCACAAGGCGGGTATCGTCTCCCTTCGTGAGATTATTACCGCCTGCGTGCGTCTGGGCGTCGACGTGCTTTCTGCCTATGCGTTTTCGACCGAAAACTGGAATCGCCCTCAGCACGAAGTCAACGTTCTGATGCACCTGTTTGCCAAGACGTTCATCGACGAGCTGCCGCTTCTGAAGCGCGAAAACGTGCGCGTTGTCTTTTTGGGTGACATTTCCGCGCTGCCCAAGAAGACCCGCGACGTTTTTGAACGCGGTCTTGCTGAGTGCGCCGATCACACCGGCATGACGCTGGCGCTTGCCGTCAACTACGGCGCGCGTGCCGAGATTACCCGCGCTGTCCGTCAGATCGCACTCGACGCTGCCGCCGGTAAGATCGATCCTGCCGCAATTGATGACGACATGGTGGCTTCCCACCTCTATACCGCCGGCCTTCCCGATCCTGAGCTTGTGATTCGCACTTCTGGTGAGCTGCGCCTTTCGAACTATCTGCTGTGGCAGGTGGCTTATTCCGAATTCTACGTCACCGATACCTATTGGCCCGACTTTGATCGTTGGGGCCTTGTCGACGCCATTTTGGCCTATCAGGGCCGTGACCGTAGGTTTGGTGGTCTGAGCAAGACCGAGGAGGCTTAATCGTGTCCGATCGTCCCAAGGCAACTGCTCCCAAGACATCTGAGCGCAAGGCTGTCGCTGCGGGAGCGCCCGCAGCGAAGAATGGCACCGGTTCGTGGCTTGCGGGCTTTATCACCCGTGCCGCCGCCGGTATCGTTTACGCCGTTGTCTTTATCCTGTGCCTGGTTTTGGGTATCGTGCCCACGGCCATCTTTGTTTCTGTCATGAGCGGTCTGTGCTGCTATGAGTTTTTCCGTATGACGAGGCTCGATGGCAAGATGGCTAACGAGCGCATGGGTATCGCTGCCGCCGTACTCTTTCCGCTGTCGGCGTTGGGCGATTCGATGTTGCTGAATGCCCTGCTTTTTGCCCTGATGCTCGCTGTGGGCATTTGGTATGTCTGGTCGCCGCGTACCCGCATCTCTGATGTGGCCGTGACGCTCATGGGTCCCATCTACACTGGCTTTATGCTGTCGGCTATCGTGCTGCTGCGCGATGCCGTGCCCGGTTTTGCCGGCGCCTTGCTTTCGGTGGGCGTTTGCGCGTCCCTTTGGGTCTCCGATTCGTTTGCCTACATCGTGGGCAGCCGTATCGGCAAGCACAAGATGGTTCCCAAGATCTCTCCTAAAAAGAGCTGGGAGGGATTTGTCGGCGGCATTCTGGGCTCGGTTTTGATTTGGCTCATCCTGTGGGCGACGCACTTCTACAAACTCAGCCTGCCCTATGCGCTGCTGTGCGGCTTGGTCGTGTCCATCCTGGGCGTTATCGGCGACCTCATTGAGTCGCGCATCAAGCGTGGCGTGGGCGTCAAGGATTCCGGCAACCTTATCCCGGGCCATGGCGGCATGCTCGACCGTAGCGACTCGCTTATCTTTGGCTGCATTACCGCGCAGCTGCTTTTGATGATCGGGGGCGTGCTGTAATGTCATTCCAGACGACGTATGGCTCCGATGGACGCCTTCGTGTTGCCATCCTGGGTTGTACGGGCTCTATCGGCACGCAGGCACTCGACGTGTGCCGTCAGCATGCCGATCGACTGCAGGTAACGGCGCTGTCCGTCAATTCCAGCACGTCGGAGCTCGTTGCCGCCGCCCGCGAGTTCTCGGTTCCGGCCGTTGCCGTGGCCGACTCCGCCCACGGTGCGGACGCCGTGCTGCAGGAGCTGCCCGAGGGCACGGAGCTCGGTGTTGGTGCGCAGGCGGTTTGTGAGCTCGCACGTCGCGATGATGTCGACTGTGTGCTTGTTGCCATTGTGGGCGCTGCCGGGCTCGAAGCGAGCCATGCGGCCTTGACCTCGAATAAGCGTCTTGCCCTTGCCAACAAGGAGTCCCTCGTCGTCGGTGGCGACTTGCTTATGCCGTTGGCGCAACCGGGCCAGCTTATTCCAGTTGACTCTGAGCACTCCGCCATCTACCAGTGCTATCTGGGGGAGAACCCACGCGAGGCTCATTGTATTTGGCTCACCTGCTCGGGCGGTCCGTTCTTTGGCCGCACGCGCGACGAGCTCAATCGCGTGACGCGTGCCGATGCCCTCGCACATCCCACGTGGGCCATGGGTGCCAAGATCACCATCGACTCCGCCACCCTCATGAACAAGGGTCTGGAGCGCATTGAGGCCATGCATCTGTTTAACTGCGACCTCGATTTCATTAACGTGGTCGTGCAACGTCAGTCCAAGATTCACTCTATGGTCGAGTTTGCCGACGGCTCCGTGATGGCGCATCTCGGTGCTTCCGACATGCGTATTCCCATCCAGTTCGCGTTCTCGTATCCCGAGCGTTGGGATACCCCGGCGCCTCGTATCGATTTCCGCGAGCTGGGACAGCTCACGTTTGATGCTGCCGACATGGATACCTTCCGCTGTCTGGCACTGGCCGAGCGTGCCGGCAAGACGGGTGGCACCATGCCGTGCGTGCTCAATGCCGCCAACGAGGTCGCCGTCGATGCCTTCCTGCACGATGGCTGCAGCTTTACCGATATCGATCGCATTGTGGAATCCTGCATGGATGCCCACGATATGCAGGCGGTCGATTCGTTTGAGCAGCTTCGCGACATCGATGCCTGGGCGCGCGAAAAGGCCGCGCTGGTGCTCGCCGCAACCCATTCCTAACCATAAGGATTGCTTTTTCTATTTATGGATACTGTTCTGAGCGTTCTCTCATCGGTCTTTTGGGGCCTTCTGATGCTTTCCGTCCTCGTGTTTTTGCACGAGGGCGGCCACTTTTTGGCCGCGCGAGCCTGCGGCGTCCGCGTGACCGAGTTCTTTTTGGGCCTGCCGTGCCGTTTTGACATCCATTACACGTCGCGTCGCATCGGAACCAAGTTTGGCGTGACGCCGCTGCTGCTGGGCGGCTATGCTGCCATCTGCGGCATGGATCCCACGGACGTCCCGTGTGCCGACCGCGTGCTTGCGGCGATCTATCGTCATGGTCGCGTGACCGTGGCCGACCTTTCCGTCGAGCTGGAGCTGCCCGAGGAGGACGTGCTCGAGGCTTGTGCCTTGCTTTTGGGCTGGGGTTCCATTGCGCCTTGGTACGAGGAAGGGGAGAAACCCTCACCGAGCTATTACCCCACCAAGTATCAGACGCTGCCGCGCGATGAGGCGGGCTACACCACCTTTGACGGGCGTCGTTTTGATCGCGAGCATGCGACCGCCGAGGGCGACGTATGGGAGCTGCCGTGCGATAAGGCCGAGTTTCTTGCGCAAGAGCGCTCGCATACCTATCTTGGCCAGGGCTTTCTCAAGCGAGCATTTATGTTGCTCGCGGGCATTGTCGTTAATATCCTGACGGGCTTTTTGCTCCTTATGAGCATCTATTCCATTGCGGGTGTCACCGTTCCGATGGATACCAACGTGATCGGTCAGGTTGACGAGGGGTCTATTGCCGCGGAGGCGGGAATCGAGGGCGGCGACGCGATCCTTTCGGTCGACGGTGTATCGTGCTCCACATGGATGGACGTTTACGACGCCATCGGCAAGGCTGCCGGTAAGGACGATATCGCCATCGAGTACGAGCGTGATGGGAAGCAGCATTCGACCACGGTTGCACTCAAAGAGGACGAGCGCCTAGGTGTGTACGCCTCTACGCAGGTGGTCCGTTTGGACCCCATCACGTCGGCTCGCCTGTCGTTCTCCTATGTCGTGCAGACAGCGGAGGGCGTGATGCGCCTGCTCCAGCCGCAGCACACGATGGAGATTCTCGACCAGTCCTCTTCGATCGTGGGTATTAGCGTTATGTCCTCACAGGCTGCTGCTGCCGGTCCTGCCACGTTCCTCTCGTTTGCCGCCCTCATCTCGTTCTCGCTTGGCTTTATGAACCTGCTGCCCATTCCGCCGCTCGATGGCGGTAAGCTGGTTATCGAGATCATTCAGAAGGTTGCGGGCCGCGAGCTTCCGCTCAAGGTTCAGACGATTGTGAGCTATGTGGGCATCGCGCTCTTTGCGCTGCTGTTTGTCTATATGCTTCGTTCCGACATCCTTCGATTTATTCTGTAGGGGAGTGTTTGGATTGTCTTTGTCCCATCCTTTGCCGCGCGAGCTGACGCGCCCCGTGCATGTGGGCGGCGTGCAGATCGGTGGCGGCGCGCCGGTGGTGGTCCAATCCATGACCTGCACCGATACCGCTGATGCCCAGGCAACGCTTGAGCAGGTTCGCGCCTTGGCGCAAGCCGGTTGCGATATCGTACGCGTGAGTGTGCCCACCGAGGCCGCGCTCGAGGGCTTTCGCACGATTTGTGCCGAGTCGCCGGTGCCGATCGTTGCCGATATCCACTTTAATCACAAGCTGGCCATTGGCGCCGTTGAGGCGGGTGCCGCCAAGCTCCGCATTAATCCCGGCAACATCGGCGATTGGGCCAAGGTCGATGCTGTGATCGGTGCTGCGGGCGCTGCCGGGTGCGCGATCCGCATCGGTGTGAACGCCGGCTCGCTCGAGCAGGATATTGCCGAGCGCGACGATCTTACGCAGCCCGAAAAGCTTGTGATGTCGAGCGAGCGTTTCGTCAAGCATTTTGAAGACCGCGGTTTCACCAACATCGTTCTTTCCGCCAAGGCCCATAGCGTGCAAACGACGCTCGATACCTATCGAGCCCTGTCGCGTGAGATTCCCCACGTTCCGCTTCACCTGGGCGTAACCGAGGCGGGTACCAAGCTGCAGGGCACCATCAAGAGCTCGGTAGGCCTTGGTATCCTGCTGTCTGAGGGTATCGGTGACACCATGCGCGTCTCGCTCACGGCCGATCCGGTTGAGGAGCCGCCGGTTGCCTGGGGCATTCTGCAGTCCCTGGGCCTGCGTCGTCGCGGTCCCGAGATCGTCTCGTGTCCCACGTGTGCCCGCTGCCAGGTCAACCTCATTCCCATCGCCGAGGAGGTTACCGAGCGGCTCAAGAACTATTCCGCGCCGCTTTCGATTGCTGTGATGGGATGTGCCGTTAATGGCCCCGGCGAGGCTTCCGACGCCGACCTGGGCGTGGCCTGTGGACGAGGTCAGGGCCTGCTCTTTTCGCATGGCCAGATCATTGGTAAAGTAGCTGAGGATCAAATTGTCGACGCGCTCATGGCCGAGGTCGACAAGCTTATTGAGGAGAAATAAATGACTCGAGCAATGTATATGTCTAAGCTTTATGCGCCGACGCTCAAAGAGGATCCGGCGGACGCCGAGCTTGCGAGCCACCGTCTGCTGCTTCGTGCCGGCATGATCCGCAAAGAGGCCGCCGGCCTGTATTCCTATCTGCCGCTCGCATGGCGCTCGATCCGCAAGATCGAGAACATCGTGCGCGACGAGATGGATGCCGCCGGTGCTCAGGAGCTTATGATGCCCATTATGGTCGATGCCGAGCTGTGGCGTGAGTCCGGCCGCATCGATGCCTATGGCAAGGAGCTTGTGCGCTTCGATGACCGTCACGGCCGTGAGTTCGTGCTGGGCCCCACCCACGAGGAGACTGTCACCGCCCTGGTGCGCAATGAACTGCGCTCCTATAAGCAGCTGCCCGTCAACCTCTACCACATCCAGGATAAGTTCCGCGACGAGTTCCGCCCCCGCTTTGGTCTGATGCGCGGTCGCGAGTTCATCATGAAGGACGCCTACAGCTTCTCCGCTACGCAGGAGAGTCTGCAGGAGGAGTACGATAAGATGAAGCAGGCCTACGCTAACATCTGCGAGCGCTGCTACATCAAGGCCCTGCCCGTCGTTGCCGATTCCGGCGAGATCGGTGGCGATACCTCCGTCGAGTACATGGCTTTGGCCGACGCTGGCGAGGCTTCGCTGGTTTACTGCGACGATTGCGGCTTTGCTGCCGATGACGAGGCTGCAAGCACCAAGGTCGTCGTGACTGAGGGCCCTGGTGACGGTACGCTCACCAAGGTTGAGACTCCGGGCATGGGCTCCATCGAGGCTGTTGCTAAGTTCTTTGGGTTCCCCGAGAACGGCACGCGCAAGTCCCTGGCGTTGATCGATGCCGAGGGCAAGCCCGTCGTGGCCATCGTCCCGGGCGATCATGAGCTCAACGACTGCAAGGCCGAGCATGTCTTTGGCAAGGGCTATCGCATGATGACCGATGAGGAGCTCCAGGCCTACGGTCTGCATAAGGGCTTTATCGGACCGGTTAACCTGCCCGAGGGCATTCGTCTGGTCTGCGACGAGAGCCTGCGCGAGTCCAAGCAGTGGGCTTGCGGTGCCAACGAGGTCGATTATCACTTTACCGGCGCCTGCCCCGATCGCGACTTTACCGTCGATGAGTGGGCCGACCTGGTCACTGTCGTCGCCGGCGATCCCTGCCCGCACTGCGGCAAGCCGCTCTCCGCTGCTCGTGGCATCGAGGTCTCTCAGGTCTTCCAGCTGGGTACCAAGTATTCCGAGGCCATGGGCGCCACCTTTATGGATGAGGACGGCAAGGAGAAGCCGCTCATCATGGGCTGCTACGGCGTGGGCGTGTCCCGCTCGCTCGCTGCCGTCGTGGAGCAGCACAATGACGAGCACGGCATCGTCTGGCCGGTCTCTGTCGCTCCGTACGAGGTCGCGGTGATTCCGCTCGATCCCAAGAAGGAGGAGTGCGCGACCGTCTGCGAGCAGATTGTTGATGGCCTGTGCGCCGAAGGTATCGAGGTTGTCGTGGATGACCGCGACGAGCGCCCCGGCTTTAAGTTTGCCGACAACGACCTTATGGGCTTCCCGTATCAGGTCGTTCTGGGTAAGCGTGGCCTCAAGAATGGCACGGTGGAACTCAAGGACCGTGCTACCGGCGAGCGTGAGGACGTGGCAATCGACAAGGTCGTCGCCAAGGTTGCCGAGCTTGTGAAGGCTGCCCGTCGCTAATCGACGTTTCTGCTATTAGATGCAATTACAGGACTGCCCCGTATCTCTCTTAGGATGAGATGCGGGGCAGTCCTTTTGTTGCGTGAATCAGCTCGACGGGTAACAGGAAACCCCACAGCCCAAATGAGCTGCGGGGTTTCCTTTGTGCCTCCGATGCGAAGCGAATCGCTCAGATATTACTGATAATCGACGACGTCGATCCAGTTCTTCAGGAACTCATCGTTCACGTTGCGCTTACGAGCGAGCTCGGAAGCGGCGACGATGCTCGTCCACTGACGCACGACCTGCATGGGCATGTCGGCGCGGTCGCAGTAGAGCTCCAGATAGGCCTCGGCCTGATCCTTGCTGTTGAGGGCAAAGAGCAGGTAGGTGGTGGCAACGTCGGCAGCAGGGGAGCCCTGGGTAGCGTGTGCCCAGTCGCACACATAGAGCTGGCCGTCGTCGCCGACGATGACGTTGGAGGGGTTGAAGTCGCCGTGGCAGACTTTGAACTCCTTGGTCATGCCGTCCAGACGCTCCTGAAGGTTGTAGCGCGTGGTGGCATTGAGCTGATCAAGGCTGTCGATCATGCGGGCGAACTTGTCGCGCTGACGGTTGAGCAGCGGGGAGGTGTAGCCGTGGATCTCGATCTGGAGGTCGACGAACATCTCGAGGTACTCACCAAAGCGCTGGGGCTCGGCAGTCATCTTCTCGGCAAGGGTGGTGCCCGGAACCTTCTCGGTCACGAGCGCCCAGCCGTTGGCGTTCTCGAGCTGGGAAACCTCGAGAGCCTTGGGGCTGCGGATGCCGCACTCATTGATGCGGGCAAGATTCAAAGCCTCGTTGAACACGTCAGAGACAGGCTTGGTCTCGTTAAAGACCTTGACAATCTTGTCGCCCAGGTCGTAAACGACCTTGTTGCCACGGCGGACGAGCTCGGTCTTGGAATCGGGTAGCAGCATGGTTGCATCCTTTCAACGATGCGATAGAAGCGACGGCGGGGGTGTGTGAAACACCCGTGCACCCCCGCCGTTAAAAACCGTGCTAAAACTAGCAGACGGCGTAGTCCTGAGGCTCGCGGCCGTAGTAGGCGTCCAGGTAGAGCTCCTTGATCTCGCTCATGAGCGGGTAGCGCGGGTTAGCGCCGGTGCACTGGTCGTTGAATGCCTGCTCGGTCATCTCGTCGAGGGTGTCGAGGAAGTACTGCTCATCAACACCGTAGTCGGCGATGGTCTTCTTGACGCCGATGAAGTCCTTGAGCTCCTCGAGCTTCGTGATGAAGTTCTCGAAGACCTCCTTGTCGTCCTTGCCCTCGATGCCGCAGTACTTGGCAATCTCGGCGTAGTTGTGCAGCGCGTTGGGGTAAGGATACTGGGAGAAGGTACCCATCTTGACGGGAGCCTCGGCGGCGTTGTAGCGCATGACGCGGGTCAGGATGACGGCGTTTGCGAGGCCGTGGGGCAGGTGATGGAAAGCGCCGAGCTTGTGGGCCATGGAGTGGTTGAGGCCCAGGAAGGCGTTGGCGAAGGCCATACCGGCCATGCAGGAGGCGTTGTGCATCTCCTCGCGGGCATGCGGGTCCTTGGCACCGTTCGTGAAGCTGGAGGGCAGGTTCTCAAAGACGAGCTTGGCAGCGCGCTCGGAGAGGCCCTTGGTGTAGTCGGAAGCCATGATGGAGACGTAGGACTCGATGGCGTGGGTCATGACGTCGATGCCGGAGGCAGCGGTCAGGCCGCGCGGGGCGGTCATGCAGTTGTCGGCGTCGACGATAGCCATGTTGGGGAGCAGCGCGTAGTCGGCGAGCGGCCACTTGATGCCGGTCTCCTTGTCGGTGATGATGGCGAACGGCGTGCACTCGGAGCCGGTACCCGAAGAGGTCGGGACGGCGACGAAGTAGGCCTTCTTGCCCATCTCGGGGAAGGTGAAGATGCGCTTGCGGATGTCCATGAAGTCCATGGCCATGTCCTCAAACTTGCACTCGGGGTGCTCGTACATCATCCACATGATCTTGCCGGCGTCCATAGCGGAGCCACCGCCGACGGCGATGATGACGTCCGGCTCAAAGAGAGCCATCTGCTTGGCGCCGCGACGTGCGCACTGCAGCGACGGATCGGGCTCGACGTCGTAGAAGCAGTCGTGGGCGATGCCCATCTCGTCGAGCTTGGCCTCGATGGTGCGGGTGTTGCCATTCTTGAAGAGGAACTGGTCGGTGACGATGAAGGCGCGCTTCTTGCCCATGACGGTACCGAGCTCGTCGAGGGCGACGGGCGTGGAACCCTTCTTGAAGTAGACCTTCTCGGGAGCGCGGAACCACAGCATGTTCTCACGGCGCTCGGCCACAGTCTTAACGTTGATCAAGTGCTTCACCCCAACGTTCTCGGAGACGGAGTTGCCGCCCCAGGAGCCGCAGCCCAGGGTCAGAGACGGCTTCATGCCAAAGTTGTACAGGTCACCGATGCCGCCGTGCGAGGACGGGGTGTTGATGACGATACGGCAGGCCTTCATGACGTGCTCGAACAGGCTGATCTTCTCGGCCTGGGCGGGGTGCACGTACAGAGAGGCGGTGTGGCCCGGGCCACCGGCGAGCACCAGGTGCTCGGCCTTGTCGACGGCCTCCTGGAAGTCCTTGGCGTGATACATGGCCAGGACCGGGGAGAGCTTCTCGTGGGAGAACTCCTCCTTGGCGGGGTCGGTGGAGGTGACCTCGGCGATCAGGATCTTGGTCTTGGCGGGAACCTCGATGCCGGCGAGCTCGGCGATCTTGGCAGCAGCCATGCCGGGGATGCGGTGATCGAGGGCGCCGTTCTTGAACATGGCGGCACGCAGAGCCTCCATCTCGGCACCCTGCTTGACGAAGTAGCAGCCGCGCTTCTGGAACTCGGCCTTGACCTGGTCATAGATGGTGTCGATGACGGTCACGGACTGCTCGGAAGCGCAGATCATGCCGTTGTCAAAGGTCTTGGAGTGGATGATGGAGTTGACGGCGAGCAGCACGTCGGCGGTGTCGTCGATGACGACCGGGGTGTTACCGGCGCCAACGCCCAGGGCGGGCTTGCCCGAGGAGTAAGCGGCCTTGACCATGCCCGGGCCACCGGTGGCGAGGATGATGTCGACGTCGCGCATGACCATGTTGGTCAGCTCGATAGAGGGGACATCGACCCAGCCGATGATGCCCTCGGGGGCGCCGGCCTTGACGGCGGCGTCAAGCACGAGCTTGGCGGCGGCGATGGTGCACTTGGCGGCAGCCGGGTGCGGGGAGATGATGATGGCGTTGCGGGTCTTCAGGCTGATCAGCGTCTTGAAGATCGCGGTGGAGGTGGGGTTGGTCGTCGGGATGACGGCGCCCACGATGCCGATGGGCTCGGCGATCTTGGTGATGCCGTAGGCCTCGTCGCGCTCCAGAACGCCACAGGTCTTGGTGTTCTTGTAAGCGTTGTAGATGTACTCTGCGGCGTAGTGGTTCTTGATGACCTTGTCCTCAAGAACGCCGCGGCCGGTCTCCTCGATGGCCATCTTCGCCAACGGGATACGAGCCTTGTTGGCGGCCATGGCGGCCTCATAGAAGATCTTGTCGACCTGCTCCTGCGTGTACGTAGCAAAAAGCGCCTGGGCCTCTCGCATCTGAGCGAGCTTAGCCTCAAGCGCCTCTACGTTGTCCACAATTGCGGGAGTAGTGTTTTCCGGTGACTTTTTCACCATTTGTGTCTCCTTGCGATCGGAGATTTACCCTACGCCTTGCATGATAGCAAGAAATAATTCGGTAAACGGTCAGATTCCCGTAAAAGGCATACTAAAACGCTTCAATAAAATGAAGCGTTTTAACTAGAACTATCTGCCTGCTGCATCTCCCCGCTTATTGGGGACAGACTTACATGAGTGCTTTCACTCATTTGGGACAGACATCGTTTTGCCATTTTGCCGTTCTGGGCCTGTTATTGCCGCTTATTGGATATAAATAGGTTGCAGGCTCAGCATTTCGCGTTCCTTCTCTCCTTTTAGGTGTTGCCTGTTCAGTTTTTGAAAGGAGAGATTATGCCCCGATGCGCCCGCGCCGTATCGCTCACCGGCTATTACCACGTCTTTGACCGTGGCAACTCCAAACAGATTATTTTTGAAGATGACTCTGACCGATATCGTTTCTTATCGGACATCTCGGACAGGTTTGCACGCCATAAAGTGGCAGTGTTGGCTTGGTGCCTTATGGACAACCACTTCCATTTGATGGTTGATGACCCATATGGCAACCTTTCAAAGGCAATGCAGTGCGCACTGACGGCGTATGCTAAGTATTTCAATGGGAAAACGGGAAGAACGGGCCATCTGTTTGACAATCGCTATTCGCGTGTTGCGGTTGAGTCGGACACGCAGGCGGTGCAGCTACTCGATTATATCCATCTCAATCCTGTGAAAGGTGCGATCGACTCTCTCGAAGCATACCGCTGGTCAAGCTTTAGGGCATACCAGCTGGGCTACGATTCCTTTGACATCTGCGACGCGGCCCCTATGCTCGATATTGTCGGGGGGTCTCGTCGCTATTGTGAGCATCTTAAGGAAGTTGCCGGGCGGATCTGGTCAGTTGAGATTCTTCCACGCCGACGGATCCTCGATGAGGATGCTCTTTCCGTTGCGCGCGAAGTCCTTCCGAGCATAGATCCTGCGCTGCTCAAGGCCCTGCCACGCCCCGATCGTGATGCGTGTCTGCTGAGGCTTAGGCGGGCACATCTCACGGTCAAGCAAATTGCACGCATCACCGGTATTGGCGCCACAAGCGTGACCAAGGCCACCACAGGCTGGAACGAGGCGGCGTGAGGCAGGTCAGGACCTGATCATGGCGCCGCATGCGTACGTCATGTCTGTCCCCAATGCGTGAAAGCACTCATGTAAGTCTGTCCCCAATGAGTGCAATGAGTGCAAAAAAGGCGCCCTCCGTAGGGGAGGGCGCCTTTGGTAAGTTCTATGTGAACGCGAGGTCTTTGACCCGGAGAGTCCGAGGTACTTGTTGGTAAGACCTTATTTAGGAGCGCGCAACCTTGCCGGACTTGAGGCAGGTGGAGCAAACGTTCATCTTGCGACGGTGACCGTCGACGACGACGTAAACGCGCTGGATGTTGGGGCGGAACTTACGGTTGGTGACGCGGTGAGAGTGGCTGATGGAGCGACCGGCAACGGGGTGCTTACCGCAAACTTCGCAAACTTTGGACATAACTGACCCTCCTTGGGCGACAAACGAACATGTCGCGTTAACAAACAAGCCTGAACTATAGCACAGAAGCAGCTCCCTGTGCGTAATCTACACAGAGATATTTCTCTTTTGGCGATAGTGCCCACGCCACGGCCCTGGACGTAGATCCGATTTGCGTGCAGCAGAGGGGATTATGCCAGCTCGCAACAAGGTTTTCAAGCTCGTCCCACAAATATATATAGGTTTATTGAGCGTTGGGCTCCGTTTACGGATTGCTCCGTATTTATGCTCGCAATTAAGCTCGAGGTTGGCTACACTATCCCTTGACCATTAAAGGGGTACGAGATACCCACATGGAATTACATAGCTGCCATAGAGCAGCCCTTCCTTGTGGGTGTCTGGTCCGCTTTGAGCGGTCGGGCATCTATTTTTTTGACTGTGTCAGCAGTCAAGACATGTGAGGAAGGAGATCGATGGGCACGACTTCCCCCAAGGCGGTCATCATGGACGAGACCGCCGTCAACCGAGCGATGACCCGCATCGCGCACGAGATTCTCGAGCGCAACGAGGGCTGTGAAGACCTCGCTCTGGTCGGCATCGTCACGCGCGGCGACCTTCTGGCAAAGAAGCTCGCCGAAGAGATCAAGGAGATCGAGGGCGTCGAAGTTCCGCTCGGCAGCCTTGACATCAGCTTCTACCGCGATGACTATGCGACCAATTTCGCTCCCGCGATCCACGCTACCAACATTCCCTTTAGCGTCGACGGCAAGCGCGTCGTGCTGGTGGACGACATCCTGTACACGGGTCGTACCATCCGCGCCGCTCTGGACGCCGTCATGGACCTGGGCCGCCCGAGCCGCATTGAGCTGGCAGTTCTCGTTGACCGCGGTCACCGCGAGCTTCCCATCTCGCCGGACTTTGTCGGCAAGAACGTTCCCTCGTCTCACGAGGAGAACGTGCACCTATATATGAAGGAAGTCGACGGCCGTACCGCTGTCGAGATCAACGACGTCGCGCCGGGTTCCCACGTGGGCTCCGCGCCGCTGGGAGGTGAGTAGTACCGTGGCGTTCAACCATAAACACCTGATCGACATTACCGAGTACTCCGAAGAGGACATTAAGCTCATCCTCGAGACCGCCAAGGCGTTCTCCGAGGTCAACGAGCGTGCGATCAAGAAGGTCCCCACGCTCAAGGGCAAGACCATCGTCAACATGTTCAACGAGCCCTCGACGCGCACCCGCAGCTCCTTCGAGCTCGCCGAGAAGCGTCTTTCGGCCGACAGCCTCAACTTTGGCGGCTCCTCGACCTCTACGGTCAAGGGCGAGAGCCTCGTCGATACCGTCGAGACCCTCAACGCTTATAAGATCGACTGCATCGTCGTGCGCGATAAGCACGCCGGCGCGCCTTATATCGTCACGCAGAACTCGCCCGCGAGCGTTATCTGCGCCGGCGATGGCAAGCATAACCACCCCACGCAGGCCCTGCTCGACCTGTACACCATTTGGCAGCACAAGGGTGACTTCCATGGTCTGAAGGTCGCCGTCGTCGGCGACATTTCCCACTCCCGTGTCTGCGGCTCGCTGATCCCCGCCCTTAAGATCATGGGCTGCGAGACCTATGCCGTCGCCCCCGGCACGCTGTTGCCGCCGGCACCCGAGGTCCTGGGCTGCGACCACATGACGAGCGATCTCGATTCCGTCCTGCCCGAGCTGGACGTCGTCTACATGCTGCGCGTGCAGCAGGAGCGCCTCGAGGGCGCACCGTTCCCCACGATTCGCGAGTACCACAAGCTCTTCGGTCTGACCAAGGACCGCGAGAAGCTCATGAAGCCCGATGCGATCATCTGTCACCCGGGCCCCATCAACCGCGGTGTCGAGTTCGACTCCTACATGGCCGACCACCCGCAACGCTCCGTCATCCTGGAGCAGGTCTACGCCGGCATCTGCGTGCGTATGGCTATCCTGTATCTGCTGCTTGGAGGTGCCGATAATGGCCTTGCTTCTTAAGAATGCCCACGTCGTCGATCCGTCTGTCGAGCTTGACGGTGTCGTCGACGTCCTCATCGACGGTGACAAGATCGCCGAGGTCGGCGAGAACCTCGCCGCCGAGGGAGTCGAGGTCCGCGACCTTTCCGGCAAGTATCTCGTCCCCGGCCTGGTGGATATGCACGTGCATCTGCGCGAGCCTGGCTACGAGGTCAAAGAGGACATCGAGAGTGGCACCCGCGCTGCTGCCAAGGGCGGCTTCACCGGCGTGTGCGCCATGCCCAACACCGATCCCGTCACCGATAACGGCACCGTCGTTGAGTTCGTTAAGTCCCGCGCTGCCGAGGTTGGCCACTGCCGCGTCTATCCGTCGGGCGCCATGACCCGTGGTCTTAAGGGCGAGGCCATGTCCGAGATGGGCGATATGGTCGCCCACGGCGCCGTCGCCTTCACTGACGACGGTCGTGGCGTGCAGGGCGCGGGCATGATCCGTCGCTGCATGGACTACGGCAAGATGTTCGGCAAGGTCTTTATGAGCCACTGCCAGGACGAGGATCTGGTCGGTCACGGTCAGATCAACGAGGGCAAGGTCTCGACCCGTCTGGCCCTCGAGGGCTGGCCGGCCGCCGGCGAGGAGCTGCAGATCGCTCGCGATATCGAGATCGCCAAGCTGACCGGTGCCAAGCTGCACATCCAGCACATCTCCACCGCTCATGGCCTGGAACTCGTGCGAGCCGGTAAGGCCGCCGGTGTCCAGGTGACCTGCGAGGCTACCCCGCACCACATGTTCCTGACCGAGAACGACCTGGACGAGACCTACAACACCTCGCTCAAGGTCAATCCGCCGCTTCGCACCGACGAGGACGCCGAGGCCATCCGTCAGGGTGCCATCGACGGTACCGTCGACGTTATCGTCACCGATCACGCTCCCCACACCCCGTGGGAGAAGGCCCGCGAGTTCGAGCTTGCGCCCTTTGGCATGATCGGCCTCGAGACCTCGCTGTCGCTTGTGCTTACCGAGCTGGTCAACACGGGCAAGATGAGCATGGCTCGCATGGTCGAGCTCATGGCCATCAAGCCGCGTGAGATCCTGGGCCTCGACCAGGTTCAGGTCAAGGCGGGCTCTGTCGCCGACCTGACCGTGTTCGACCCCTCCGCAACCTGGACGGTTGGCGAGGACGGTTACGAGTCGCGCGCCGAGAACTCCGGTTTTGCCGGCCGCACGCTCACCGGTCGTGCCACCGATGTGTTTGTCGGCGGTAAGCAGACGCTTGCTGACGGCTGCATCTGCTAGCATAGCCTTATCGCTTTTGTGCGCGGCGCCCTTGCGGTGCCGCGCTTTCTATTCGTTTGGACCATGCAACCGCATGGGGGATTGGAGCGTCTATGCCCACACCTTCCACTGCACGCATGCACGACTTCGAGGTCGTCTCGAACCGGGAGATTGCCGACGGCATCTTCTCGCTCGTCATCTCGGCCCCCAAGCTTGCAAGTGCGCTCAAGCCCGGTCAGTTTGTGAACAT
>CBCSNQ010000022.1:0-24540 GCA_965141565.1 uncultured Collinsella sp.
GCCCGTGGGTTATACCCTAAGAGCAAACCACCCTTTTTAAGGGTGGTTCTGATTGGACATATGTTGCGCAAATGACCTTGCTACAGCCTTCCGTGGGCTTGCCCGATTTTTGGGCCGGTTCGGGCTTTGAGGACAAGTTGCTGCAGGCCCAAGACGATTTTTCGCTCAATGCGGGCCAGCACAGTGTGACCTATCTGCCAAACGACGAGACGATCGCTGCGGACTGCCCATCGCCACCTACGAGATGGAAGCCGAGAAGTACATCTACCGCGTGTGCAAGTACGAGCTGTAGCGCTGCGCTTGGGTTTGACCAATGGAGTATGAAAACACGCCGTTCGCCGATGCCCCCTCCGCGAGTGGCAGCCATATGGTTTGATATCAGAAACATATAGTTGTCGCCAGCTTGCTGGCGACGTTCCCCCTGATATCGGAGGTTCCAGGTATGTTTCGCGCTCCGTTGAACAACTATCGGTTGGGCTAACATGGGTCGCCGTGCTATTTCGATAGCCCTTGCAGTGGTCTGCCTGGCTGTGCTCCTGGGCGCTACAGGGCTGTTTGCTATAAGTCGAGAAACGTCCTATATGCGGGAATGCGCTTCCGAAGGGTTTGCCATTGACGGTTACTATCGGGACGACAAGACGAGTCTGGAAACCCTGGCCTTTCTTGAAGAGGATAACCATCGATGGCAGCTGGTCGACCAAGACGGAATCTGCACAGACGGGCAGTTTAAGCGTACGGATGACCCCAACATCCTGATGTTAAAGAAGGAAAACGGCGAAGAATTCGGCACGGTTCACGTTGCATATATATCGCGCCGACGCAATCAAGGGCAGATTTACCTAATTAGAAATACTAAGGTGACCCGATTTTATCTTGTGAGCACCGATCCGGCGTTTACGGTGGAGTCTGACGAGGTCGATTCGGACAGTTGATTCACGGCAATAAAAAAGCGAGCGGGGCGCGGGTGTGAACTGCACCCCGCTTTTTGCATGTGCCTGCGTCGCGTCTGAGCCTCGCCGCGACTTGCGCCTGTGCGCGGGAGCCATCCCATGCTCCGCATTACTCCACATCGAACTCCACGCGATCGAGTTCGGGTACGTTGAGGTCTATGAGCTTGCGGGCGACGTGGCGGTCGTGCGCCCCAAGCGCCTCGCCTGTCGTCACATGGGCGACAATCTCGCGCTCGACGATGCCTTCTTCGTCCCCTTCGGTGGCCGAGGTCTCGACGGCGACGGTGTAATCCTTAAAGCCTGGCAGCACCGCGGCAAGTTCGCGCGTAGTTTTGGTGACACCGTAGCCGTCCTGCACGCCGGTCTGCGCCGAGCCAATGGACCCCGCCGTCATAACGATGCAGGGGATGGCAAAGATGGCCGTTCCCACGATGATGCGGTGGCGCACTTTGCGTGACAGCTCGTCGACCTCAGTGTCTTCCTCAGCGGTCACAATACCGTCGCCGTTCAGGTCGCGCTTGAGCGGCACGCGCAGAAGAAGCAGCACGGCTTCGGCAGCCAGCGCGATAAAGACCACGTTGATGCCAAACTCGTAGAGTGCCGAGAGAAACAGCGACCCGCTTGCGATGGCGATGCCATAGCCCGCCGCGCACAGGGGCGGCATGAGCGCGGTCGCCACGGCCACGCCGGCGATGAGCGTGGCGGGTTCCTGGTCGCGCGAGTTGCCCAGGCCACCCGCAAAGCCGCCCGCGAGCGCGACGGCAAGGTCCCACACGGTGGGCGTCGAGTTGTCGATAATGGCGGCCGTGGTGGTGCCGAGGGGCGAGAGCTTAAAGTACAACGTGGATGTGACCAGGCAAAAGGCCATTTGCAGCGCAAGACTGGCGACGGCTTCGACGGTAATCTCGCGGTCGAGCGTGGCGATGCCATATGCCATGGCAAGGACCGATCCCATAAGCGGGCAGATGAGCATGGCGCCCACGATGGCGATGTCCGAGTCGATATCGAGGCCGATGCTTGCGATGAGCATGGCGATGATGAGGATACACAGGTGAGAGCCAGTCAGACGCGCCCCGTTTACAAAACGCTTGCGGATCACGTGATAGGGCGCGCGTCCCTCGCGAATGTTGAACGCGCGCTTTAAAAAGCGACCAGCCTGCTCGGCAGCCTCACTATGGGCAGGGCGGATGCCGTGGCGCCGGTGATGGCGTTCGCGTAGTCGCTTGATCTGTTGTTTGTCGAGTTCCATGTCCACCTCGTTCCAGCGCGGTCCGCGCAACGCGCCCGTTGTCCTAACTCTACACCGTGGCGGGCGGGGTGTCTGTTGGATGCGGAAACCGATAGGGCGGATGACGCGGGAGCAAATGCAAATCACAGGCTCAATTCCATCCCGCGAAAATATGATGCACCAGCTCCTTCAAATGTGACGAAATTGTGAAGCACAGGAGCATGAATTTCAAAAAATACGCTGGTCGCCAATGTTGCGCAACAGAATTCAAAAATCGACAGCTACCGTTTGATACGTATGGATACATCCGTGTCAAAGGGAGAAAGCCATGGCAAACTACAGTCCACAACACTTTGAGCCTCGGGCCAAGACTGTCAACGTCAAGGGCGTTGCTAACCGCGCCGTCGCAACCGTTTTGACGGCGGGCCTCATCGCTCAGCCGCTCATGTCGCCGCTGGCGGCAATCGCCGCACCGTCAACCGGTAACGGCGATTCTGTTCAGGGGGGGGGTAGTTCTGTAGAGAATACCGTTACCGCCGGTAACCAAGCGGTCGTAAAGACGGCTGCCCAGCTGGCCGAGGAGTCGGCAAAGCAGCTCAAGGACGCTCAGGCTGCCTACGATGCCGCCCAGAAGAAGGCCGACGCGGCGGGCCAGTCTCAAAAGCAGGCGCAGCAGCAAAAGAATCAGGCCTCGCAGGCCGTGACCGATAACGCCGCCGAGCAGAACGAGGCCGAGGTAGCCGCGCTTCAGGAGAAGATTGACGAGCTTAAAGCGGCCGTCGAAAAGACCGAGCAGCAGCAGAAGAAGCTGGGCGACCTGAACGATCAGCTCGAACAGGCCAACAAGAGTGTCGAGGATAAGACCCAGGCGCTCAAGGACGCCAAGGCAAAGCAGGATGAGGCCAAGAAGGCCCTCGATGATGCCCAGGCCAAGCTCGAGGCCATGGGTATGGACGAGTACGCGGCCGCCAAGAAGGCCGTCGAGGACGCGCAGGCAAAGCTCGATGACGCCAATAAGGCCGTTACTACTGCACAGGACAATCTGGACCAGGCCAAGGCTGCCGAGGCCAGCGCCCAGCAGGAAAAGCAGAATACCGAGGCAGCTTTGACGACTGCCCAGGCCAAGAAGCAGGAGACTGCCGCTGCTCTCGCAGTCGCAACCACCGCGCGCGATAACGCCCAGCAGAAGTTCAACCAGGCGCAGGCCGCGCTCGATGCTGCCGTCTCGGGTACGGGTGTTGACCTGAGCGCGCTTGAGGCCGCCAAGATCGCTGCTGCTGGTGAGCTCAAGACCGCGCAGGACGCGCTCGAAGCCGCGACGACTGCAGACGCCACCGCACAGGCGAACCTGCAGGCTGCGCAGACTACCGTCACCGCCGCGCAGGAGAAGGCCAACGCCGCCAACGCTGCTGTGGCATCTGCCCAGTCTGCATACGATGCGGCAAACAAGGAGTACAGCGCCGCCGCCAGCAAGCACGACGCCGCCAAGGCCGCATACGAGAAGGCGCAGCAGACCGAAGCAGACAAGAAGACCGCGTACGATAAGCTTGTCGAAGTTCGCAAGCAGAAGCGCAGCGAGTGGGAGGCAGCCTGCGCCGCTTCGAACGCCGCGGAAAAGGCTTATGACGCTGCTAATGCCCAGGTTAAGGCTCTTGAGCAGCAGATTGCAGACCTAAAGTCCAACATGACCGTTGACCAGGAAGTCATCAATAAGGGCATGCTCGGCTTTATGGCCTACATCAGCAACAGCAGCGATTTCACCGCCCAGCAGA
Organism: uncultured Collinsella sp.; assembly: GCA_965141565.1. Classification (GTDB taxonomy): domain Bacteria; phylum Actinomycetota; class Coriobacteriia; order Coriobacteriales; family Coriobacteriaceae; genus Collinsella. Next base: position 3,951 of record CBCSNQ010000022.1, read on the forward strand.
AGTCGAATGCAAGTACCGCCGCGTCGATGCTCATGGGGACGACAGAGAAACAGGACTGGTATGACAAGTACGTCGATCAGGACATGTCTCGCGACACCAATCCGCTCTCCTTGGAGCAGATGCGTAACGCCCTGACCTACCTCGATACCCAGAACAACCTCCGCAAGGCGAACGGCCAGTCTGAGCTTAGCGTCAGCCTCCGCATGACTGCGGCAGCCGCCCTCAATACATCATATTCATCGAACATCTGGGGACACTCGAACTGCTATTTCGATCAAGGTGAGAATCTTGCAGGCGGCGGCGGGGCATACACCGGAGGCGAGACCGAGGATACGCTTGGCTGGCCATATACCGGTCTCTACACCCAGGAGGAAAAGGCGTTCGATAAGTACGTCGAGCAGTATGGTGACGCACTTGGAAGCCATCGATATGATTCCTACTATATCTACCAGCACTACAACAGCATCTACCATGAGTGCGGGCACTATCTAAACATCATTGATGCCGGCGCGAAGGCTATCGGCATCGCGACCGGTAGCGGTAAGAATACCGATTCCGAGGTAACCGTTTTCGACTATAGCGGGAGCACGGGGCAGAAGGATTTCACTGTCTCCGAGTTCAAGAAGCTCGTCAACGACTACATCGATTCTGCCTATAACGCTGGCGGCACGCAGGCGCAGAAGGCGCAACTCAAGGAGCTCCAGAGCAAGCTCGCCGAGGCGCAGAAGACGCTGGGCACGGCCGATACGGCATATCTCGCTGCTCTCAATAATCAGAAAGACGCACAAGACGCCTATACCGCAGCCGACACGAACGTGAACACCGCCAAGGGCGAGTACGAGAAGGCTAAGTCCGGCACCGCCGCCGCGAAGACGGCATACAACGCCGCGAAGGACGCGCTCGGCGGAATCGACATCGAGTCCCTCAAGCAGAACCTCGATACCGCCAAGGGCGAGGCTGCCACTGCCCAGGCAGCTCTCGATAAGGCAAACGCCACGCTTGCTGACAGCAAGACGAAGGCAGCCGAGGCCGCTGCTCACAAGGCGAAGGCTCGCAGCGCCCGCGATGCCGCCAAGGCAAAGTCCGAACAGGCCAACGAGGCGTATGGCAACGCTACCGCTTCGGTCAAGGACCTTGCCGCCAAGCGCGATGCCGCCCAGGCGGACCTTGCGAATAAGCAGGGCTCGCTTGGCGAGGCAAAGAAGGCCGACGATGCCGCCCAGGCTGGTGTAGACAAGGCCCAGGCTGCAGATGTCCAGGCCGCGACCGCTCTTTCGGACGCCAAGCAGGCAGTTGCCGCCAAGACGCAGGCCCTGTCCGACGCACAGGCGAAGGTCAAGGCTGCCGAGGGCGAGCTGGCCGGTGCAAACAAGGCCTTCGAGCGCTTCGCCGGCGCTCAGAAGGCGGTCGACGACGCCAAGACCGCCTATGACGCTGCCGTGGCCAGTGTCGCCGATGCCCAGAAGCAGCTCGAGGCCGCCAACGAAGCCGTCGTCGATGCGAACCTCGATATCGTCAAGGCCAAGGCTGAGCTTGCCAACGACGAGGCACTCAAGGCCGATCTTGAGGCCGTCGACCACAAGGCATCCCTTGCCGCGGGCACGACGGGCAACGAGAAGCTGGTCAAGCTGAACGCTGCCTACGCTCGCTATAAGGCCGCCGTCGATGCCGCAGCTGGCCTCAAGGCTGCTCTGAGCGATACCGATGCCAAGCTGTCCGATGCCAACGACGCCTATGCCGCCGCGCTTGCCGAGCTTGGCGATGCCAAGGATGCCCTGGCTGCCGCGCAGGCCGAGTACGACAAGTATCATCCCAAGGCTGAGCCGCAGGCCAAGGCTCAGGTTGCGCAGGCTGCTGCAAAGGCTCCTGTCGCCAAGAAGAAGGCAACGTCGGCCGCGCTCGCCCAGACTGGCGACAATTCCGCTCTTGCGGGCGAGGTGTTCGTCATCGGCGGTATCACCCTCGTGGCCGCTGGTGTGACGCTGAGCGATCGTCGTCGCAAGCAGATGTAGCGTTTCGAGCGTAGTTTCTGCAACGAACTTCAATTCATAACGGGACCGTCTCGTTAGCCAAACGATAAGGCCGGCGCGCTGTTAAACGCAGCGCGCCGGCCTTTCTTTGTTTCGATATCAAAAAGCCCGGTCGGCAGTCGCAAAAGCTACCGACCGGGCAAGCCGTAGGCAATATGGTTGCTGTCGAGCAGCTGCTCAGCTTAGCCCAGCAGGCTTAAGCCCACGGAGACAAACGCCAGGATAACGCCAACGATGGACTCGCCGCCGAGCAGGCCGCTGGCGACAACCAAGCCCTGTTCCTGGAAGGCGGCGTCCTTGGCAGCCCTCTCCTCGTCAGAAAGACCAGCGGTGGCGTCGCGGTGGGCGGACCACTTGTCGTAGGCGAGTTTGACGCAGGAGCCCAGGAATGCCGTGAGTGACATGTAGAACGGCAGGTACACGCCCAGGCCGATCATCATGGCCGGAATGCCGAGCCAGTACATGACGATGCCGGCGATAAAGCCGCCAACGAACCACGGCACGCTCGGGATGCCCGAGACCATGGTGGCGACGACGCTTGCCTGCGCGGCAACAAAGCTCTTGTCGGGGCCAAAGGCGTCCGGGCCATAGGCGGTGACGAGCGCGACCATGACAGCTGCGGCGACCAGGGCGCCCACGATGCCGCCAATGGCTTGGCCGATCCACTGCGCACGCGGGTTGGTACCCAGCACGGCGCCGGCCTTAAAGTCGTTCATGACGTCGCCCGCAAGGCCGCACGCCACGGCAACGATGCCGGCGATAAAGAACAGCTTGACCTGAGCGATCTGTGCGAAGGCAGCCACGATGAGCATAACGATGAGGCCAAAGATTTCCATGGGGTCGATACCCGTCTGGCCGCAGCTCTGTGCGCTCATGATGGTGGTGACAAAGGTGAACAGCGTCACGATGACGGCCGGGACGGGACCAAGGTCGAGCGCGATGGCGACGATCACGGCGATGGCGGCGGCGCCCAGGCCGATGATGCCGGCGTCGAGCTTAAGGGAGCCCGAGATGAGCGACTGCTCGTCGGTGTCGGTGGAGCTGTCGGCGGCAAGACCGCGGACGATGCCGGCGACCTGCGGCAGGATGTCCTTGAGGACGACGGCGACGCCAAAACCCATCATGAGGCCCATACCCAGGGACTTGACGATGCCCTGTGCAGTCACAACGTCGAACAGGCCGGCAGCGGTGCCGCCGACAATGATGCCAAAGTTGCCCAACAGGGCGCCGGCAAACCAGAAGGCGACGGGGGCGAAGCCCACGAGGAAGCCGACGGAGAGCAGCATGGGCGAGTTGTAGATGCCAAAGGTCACGCCGGGGATGTTGAGCGTGCATAGCATGCTGGGCACCACGCCCAGGGCGTCGCGCAGCACGCTATAGATGCCGGCGATGGCCATGGAACCAAAGAGCTGCTTGCCGGTTTTGCCACCGGCCTCGGTTGCGCGCAGGGTCTGAGCTGCGGCGTTGCCGGTGGGGAACTCAAGCGCGGCATCCACGATAAAGTGACGGTGGATGAGCGCGGTGGCCAGCAGGCCCAGGATGGTGCCGGCGAGTGCCACGATAAACATGTCGAGCCAGCTGATCTGGTCGGCATAGCCCAGCATCCAGGCGCCCGGGATGGTAAACGCCAGACCGCCGGCGACCATGGCGCCTGCGGACATGATGGTGTGGGTGACGTTGGCCTCGTTGAGGCTGGCATTGCCCATGAGCTTAAGGAAGAACAGCGAGATGACGGCAGCGAAGACGATCGGCCAGGGGAGTGCGCCCATCTTGAGGGCGGTGTAGGCCGAGCTTGCCGTGATAATCACGCAGCCAAGGACGCCGATGACGACGCCGCGCAGCGTGAGTTGCCCGCGCATCGAAGCGCAGTTCGAGGGATTGCTCATATAGAACTCCTTTGCGTATATCCGCTTCCCCCGGGAGCGCCGCTACGGATACGGCGCGGGAAGTCGGGTTACCAAGGGCCGCCGCGTGAGCTCGCGCGCGACCGCGCACCAGTATAGCCGTAAGCTAGTCATTTTGGGATGACTGGTTTAGGTAGGCGATATACTGCTGGGCAGACGAAAGGAGCGCCGACGATGCTTAATGGGTGCGCATATATATTGACGGTCGACGTGGGCAACACGTTCATTCGCTTTGGCCTGTTTGCCGAGGATTCGGCCGCGGCGCAGGAATGCCCGCTTGCGACGTGCGAGATCACCACGCCGTCGAGCATCACAGCAGACGAGGCGCGCATGCGTCTCGTGCAGGTCATGGCCGCACTGGCGGCCGATGCGGGCATGCCGGGTGCGCTTGTGCCCGCAGCCGCAGTGCTGAGTTGCGTGGTGCCGGCGCTCGAGCGCCCGTGGAAGACGGCGCTTTCCCGCACTTGTACGGGGCGCGTGCTCACCGTGGGGCCGGGCCTCAAGACCGGCATGCCCGTCCACTACGACGACCCGGCCGAGATCGGCCCCGACCGCATCGCCGACGCTGTGGCGGCACGCGCCGTCTACGGCTCGCCGTGCATTGTGATCGACCTAGGCACCACGACCAATATCGAGGTCATCGACGCGCATGGTACCTTTGTCGGCGGCGTTATCGCGCCGGGGCTGGCGCTCGGCGCCCGCTCGCTCTCGGCCGCTGCGGCGCGCCTACCCCAGGTTGAGCCCTCGGCACCCACGCATGTAATCGGCCGTAACACGCGCGAGGCGATGCGCTCGGGCGTGGTCTTGGGCGAGGTGGCCCGCATCGACGGTATGCTCGACATGGTGCTCGCCGAGATGCGCGCGACCAAGGCCGCGGGGGAGGGCAGCGTGCCCATCGTCATTACCGGCGACGATGCCGAGGCACTCGCGTCGCTGGTCGGTCACAGTCTGACGGTCGACGACGCGCTGACGCTGCGGGGTCTCGCCGAGCTCTACCGTATCAACCAAAAGCCCCGCCGCGTGTAAAAGTGAGGGCGCCGGTGGGACAAACGCCCCCACCTTTCACCTGCTACAATGGGTCAAACTATTGCGATTACGGAGGTGTCTGCCATGTCGGACGATCTTCATCAAACTTCGTCAGGCAAGCGCCTGGACGTTATTAGCTGGGATGAGTTCTTTATGAGCGTGGCCATCGCCGCGCAGCGCCGCAGCAAGGACCCCAACACGCAGGTGGGCGCGTGCATCGCCAACACCAACCACCGCATCCTTTCGGTGGGCTACAACGGTACGCCCTCGGCGCTCAACGACGACTTTTTCCCGTGGGGCACGAGCGACGACCCGTTGCAGGACAAGCACAACTACGTGGTGCATGCCGAGGCCAACGCCGTGCTCAACTACCGCGGCTCGCTCAAAGACCTTGAGGGTTCCACGGTCTACGTCACGCTGTTCCCGTGCCACGACTGCGCCAAGATCCTGGCGCAGGTGGGTGTGGGCGAGGTCGTCTACCTGGACAATAAGTATGCCGACACCGATGACGGCCGTATCAGCCGCCGCATCCTCGACTCCTGTGGCATCAGCTACCGCCAGGTTATCGTCGATGTTCACATCGGCACCGAGGGGCAGGCTCAGCAGTAGCGCGTGGCAACGCCAGCTGGCAACAAAAGGCAGCCAAAAGAGCCCCGTCCCAAATTGACTACTCGTGAAAGTCGCGTCTGCACGCATGGCTGGCGCCTAAGCGGGTACATGGCTGTAGTAACATAGCCCCTGTCCGCGGGCGTGCCCGCGTTATTGTGAGAAAGGAGCCCCTGTGGCTGTTAACGAAGAGCTGCTTAAGAAGGTTCTTGAAGAGATCCGCCCCAACCTGCAGGCCGACGGCGGCGATATGGAGTATGTGGGCGTTGACGACGAGGGCGTCGTCAAACTGGAGCTGCAGGGCGCTTGCGCCGGCTGCCCCATGAGCTCGCTGACCCTGTCCATGGGTATTGAGCGTATCCTGAAGGAGCATGTGCCCGGCGTTACCCGTGTCGAGCAGGTCAATGCCTCCGGTGAGACCGACGACCTGTACGACGAGTACGCGCCGTTCTAAGATGCGAAAGCTGCGAACGGCATACTCCGCATAGACGTTACGCCCAAATATGCGGCTGCGAGCACAAGGCCCGCGGCCGCATTTGTATGTAGGGAGCAGGGGGATCGATATGCTCAACGACTTCTACCATATGCTTGATCCTGTCGCGATCTCGGCGGGCCCCATCACCATCTACTGGTACGGCCTGGCCTACGTGGTCGGCGCTCTGCTCACGGCGGTCGTCATGTACCGCACACAGCGTCGCTGGGGCTTTAACATCACGATTGACGACCTGACGAGTGTCGTGGTCGGCGTGGTCTTTGGCCTCATTATCGGTGCGCGCCTGTTCTACGTCGTCTTTTACGGTGATGGCTACTACTGGGCGCACCCGCTCGAGATCTTTGCCACCAACGAGGGCGGCATGAGCTTCCATGGCGGCTTGGTGGGCGGCATTATCGGCGGTATCATCGTGTGCCGCATGTATAAGCTCGACGCATGGACTTTGGCAGACCTTGCCGTCATAGGCGCGCCGCTGGCCTTGTGCCTGGGCCGTTGTGCCAACTTTGTCAACGGTGAGCTGTGGGGCAAGCCGACCGATCTGCCCTGGGGCGTGATCTTTGGCGGCACCGCGGGCGATATGCCGCGCCATCCATCCCAACTCTACGAGGCATTTCTCGAGGGCATCGTGCTCTTTTGCATCTTGCAGGTGCTCAGCCGCAAAAAACCGCTGCTGCCCCAGGGTACGTTTATGGGCGTGTTCGTGATGGGCTACGGCATCGTTCGCTTTTTGATTGAGTTTGTGCGCGTGCCCGATGCGCAGCTGGGCTATCTGCTGGGCGGCGTCATCACCATGGGTCAGCTGTTGAGTCTGCCACTCGTAATCGCGGGTCTGGCGCTCATCATCTTCGCCCGTCGTCGCAACCGGCCCCAGCGCGTCTACCTGGACGCCTAACCACCAAAACCACCATAAAGGGGACAGGCACCTTCGTGGTGGTTTGCTGGGCAACGATGACAGAACCGTAACGTTTCCCCAGATAAAACCTGCCAAAATAAACCTGTCCCTTTTTGGCAGGTTTCTAGAAAGGCTCTTTGGACTGTGAAGGATTCCGATCTCTCCACAACGGCTGCGCGCGACGCTGCCCGCATCGTCTGGTTTAAGCGCTACCCTGCCAAGCAGACGCTCATCGCATTTTTGCTCGCGCTGTTGGCGACCACGGCGTTTTCCATCGATCCCGCCCCGGTGTCGAGCAACGCAGTCTTGGCGATTGACCCCAAAGCCTCGGGCATGCTGTACGTGTGCTACGAGGTGCTCCTCTTGTTTGCCGGCCATACCGACGCGGTCATGTTGCTTGCACTTGCCTGCCTGCTCACCTTGCCGTTTCGCTACGTGTTCTTTGGCCGTGGCGACACCTGGCGTCCATCGATCATTCTGCCGTCGCTGTTCTTCGCCATCTGCATGGTGTTCGGCCGCAGCTACGATCTCACCGACTCGGCCGAGATTGTCCTTGGCGACAAGGCCCGCATCATCTGCGCCTGGATTGGCGGCGCGGGCTGGATGCTCCTGGCGATCGTTGCCTTCTATCTGGCTTTTGAGTGCCTGGATTGGCTGGGCTCTCGGCGCATTCCGTTTTCCGAAGCGCACTTTGGCCGCGTATGGCGTGTGACTCACGCCGTGCTCTCGGTCCATCCCTTTGCCGGGCCCTTCCTGGTGCTTATGATCGCCTGGGCGCCCACGCTCATCGCTTCGCTGCCTGGCCTTTTTATGGGAGATACGGGCGCGCAGATTCGCCAGTGGTTCAACTATCCCAACGGCACGAGCGACTACCTGCGCCTACTCAACCCCAACGTGCTGCTCAACGGGCATCATCCCGTAGTGCACACGGCCATTATCGGTTCGTGCGTTCAGCTGGGGCTTTCGCTGTTCAACAGCGCTAACGCGGGTCTTGCCATCTACACCTGCGCTCAATTTGTCATCACGGCTGCCTGCATGGCCTATTCCATTTCGTCGCTGCGCAAACTGGGCGTGAGCCTGCCGGTTCGCGGTGCGATCCTGCTGTTCTTTGCGTTTATGCCGATGTTCTCTAACTACGCGGCGTTGCTCACCAAAGACGTGCTCTTTGCCGACGCGTTCTTGGTGCTGCTGGTACAGACCGTTAAGCTCGTGGCATGCGGCTTGCCCCGTCGTGATGCCAATGTCGAGCGAGCGGGCGAGAAAGCCCCCGTGCTCTTTGCGCGCCACGACTGGCTGCTGCTCGCTCTGGGCGCCATGGGTTCCACGTTCCTGCGCAACGGCGGCCTGGTGTTTCCCCTGGCGGCATGCGTAATCGCGGCGGCGTTTTGCGTATGGGACGTGCATGTGGCTCGTCGTGCAGCCAAGCAGACTGGTGCTGCGCCTTCAGGTGCCATCCCGCGTTTCCGCTGGGTTGGCGTTCTCGCGGTGCTCGCGCTCTGCCTTGCATCTAATATGTACTTCACCAAGGTCTTTATGCCGGCGCACGACATCACGCCCGGCTCCAAGCGCGAAATCCTTTCGATTCCGTTCCAGCAGACGGCTCGTTTCGTCCAAAAGCACGACGGCCTCAACTCGGGCGTCAACCCCACGGTTAAGGAGGACGGCACCATCGTGGAGGCTCCTTGCGACGGTTCGGTGACCGACGAAGAGCGTGCCGTGATCGATCGCGTACTCAAGTACGAGAACCTGGGCCGCCGCTACAACCCCGACAAGTCCGATGCCGTCAAGAACTGCTTTAACGAGTACGCCTCGCAGGAGGACATCGATGCCTATTTTGAGGTATGGGCCCAGATGTTTAAGAAGGATCCCGAGTGCTATATTTCGGCGCTTATCAATAACTACTATGGTTATTTTTATCCGAGTGCCTGCGATGCGTGGGTCTACAGCACGGCGCGCAGTGCCGAGATTATGGCACGCCCCGATAATCTCAAGTACTTCGACTTCCATCCGGTCGATAGCAAGGTTGTGCGCTGGTGTGACCATCTGATCAATCTGTACCGTGTGGCGGTGCACCGCATCCCGTGCATTTCGCTTACCATGAGCTCGGCCACCTATGTGTGGATCATGATTGCCGTGGTGGTCTACCTGCTGCGTCGTCATTCATGGCGTGCGCTGGCGATCTGGGTGCCGCTGTTGGGCGTGCTCGCCGTGTGCCTGATTGGCCCGTGCAACGGCTCGACTTACATGCGCTACCTGTATCCGGTCATCGCCTGCATGCCCTTCGCCATCGGCGCCACCGTCACCCGCAGCGACTTCCTCTGGTCCTAACTTGGTGCATTGGGGTCAGGTTTCTTTGCACCAAAGGGGGCATCATCACGACGCCTTCATTTTGGGGTTTATCTCGCAGGCCAGTAGGTATATCATAACGACGTTTGTTTATATTGCCCGAGCATCTGCGCTGGGCTTTAGGTCGAAACCGATAGGAGACACGTATGTCCGGACACTCTAAGTGGGCCACAACCAAGCATCGTAAGGGCGCGCAGGACGCCAAGCGTTCCGCCCTCTTCTCCAAGCTCAGCCGCAACATCACCGTTGCTGCCCGTCTCGGCGGTGACCCGCTGCCCGAGAACAACGCCAGCCTCGCCGCTGCCGTTGCCAAGGCCAAGGCTCAGTCCATGCCTAAGGACAAGATCAAGTCCGCTATCGACAAGGCTTTTGGTTCGGGTGCCGATGCCGCCGTCTACGAGAACATCGTGTACGAGGGCTACGGTCCCGCCGGTGTCGCCGTCTATGTCGACTGCCTGACCGACAATCGCAACCGTACCGCCGCTGATGTCCGTTCCGCCTTCTCCCACGCTGGTGGCAACCTGGGCACCTCCGGCTCCGTCGCCTTCCAGTTTGAGCGCAAGGGCCAGATCGTCGTCGCCAAGGAGATCCTGGACGAGAACGCCAAGAAGGAGACCATGGTCGCCAACGGTGCTGCCGGTGACGAGGATGAGTTCATGATGGCCATCGCCGAGGCCGGTGGCGAGGACTACGAGGACGCCGGCGAGGAGTGGATCGTCTGGACTACTGCCAACGAGGTCATGGCTGTCTCCAAGGCGCTCGAGGAGCAGGGCGTCCAGGTCAAGGGCTCCGAGACCACCATGGTCCCGACCACCCCGACCGAGGTCTCCGGCGCCGACGCCAAGAAGGTTCAGCGCCTCATCGACCGTCTTGAGGAGCTCGACGACGTCCAGGATGTTTACAGCACCATGGACATGACCGACGAGGTCATCGCTGCCCTCGAGGAGGAGTAGCGCCCGCACGGGTTAAGCCGTGCATATCTGGGCATAATGAAGCGAGCATGCAAGCCTCGTGGAATAGATGAGCCGGATCCGCGTGCGTAGAGCACCGGACCCGGCTCTTTTATAATGATGCGAACCGTTTTGCATTTCGAGAGCCGAGATTTGAAGGGAGCGCCACGTGCGCGTACTCAAACGAGCCCTAGCGATCGTGTACCTTGCCGCTACCATCGTGGCGCTGGGTACGCTTGTCTGCCAGTTTTGGGGGCCGTATACGTATCGCTTTATGTTGCTGATGCGCGACCCCATGCCGCGCATTGTCGTGACGGCATGCGGCGGAGTTGTGGCGATCGGCGTGCTGGTAAGCTTCTTCCGCCTGATGTTTGCTCGTCGCGAGCCGTCCTGCGTGCATCCGGCGGGGGAGCGCAATATCGAGGTCACGCTCGCGGCGCTTTCTTCGTGTGCCAGGGCTGCTGCCGAGCGCGACGACCGCGTGATGGTCGAGCATGTCGAGGCCCGCGTCCAAGGCTCCGACGATTCGCACGTCCGATTTAAGGTCGAGGCTATCGCGCTTGACGATAAGGACGTGGCATCTCTGGCTACCGCGATGCAGCAGCGCATCGAGGAAGCTTGCGACACCATGCTCGGCACGCCGGGCACGACCGCACGCGTCCGTTTTTTGCCGTCCAAGACTACCGTCCAGACCGTGGAGGTTTCCGGTGAGTGATACCAATCAAGATAAGACCGCTCGTACGCCGCGCCTGACGATTGACCAGAGCGCCACGCCGGCGAGCGAACCTGTTGATTCCAAAGCAGAGGCAACTGAGTTACAAGACGCGGCGGCCGCGGATTTTGACGAGGCTATGGGTCTCATCAAGGGTACGGGCGCTGCCATCTGGAGCTATGCTGTGCGTCATCCCAACACCACGCTCGGTGCCGTCGCCGGCTTTGTCCTCGCCGTGTTGGTGCTCACGCTCGGCCTGTGGGACACGCTCGTCATTGCATTCTTCGTGCTGATCGGCGCCGTGATCGGCCAAATTCGCGACGGCGAGAACGGGATCGTCAACTTCTTCGGCCGTCTGTTTAGCGGCCGCTAATATGTATTCGACTGTCGCATCCGCGGCAGGCATAAGGAGGAACCATGGCTTTTAATACGAAGGTCGATGTGGCCGATACCGAGCTCGAGGAGAACGAGGCGGCCGTCGCCGAAGCCGAGGATGTGACGCTCGAGGACGAGGCTCTTGTCGAGGTCGAGTCCGATGAGGACGAGGACGACGAGGAGGCGGACGAGTCCGAGGACTCGCTGACCTATTCCAACGGTGTGATCGAGAAGATCGTTGCCATGGCCACCCGCGAGGTTCCGCACGTTCTGGGCATGAAGGGTAACCTTATGCACTTTGTGCAGGAGCAGTTTGGTGCCGAGAATCTGACCAAGGGCGTGACGGTCGAGGTCACCGATGACAATCGCGTGGTCGTCAACATCTCCGTCATTATCGAGTACGGCGCCTATGCGCCCGCGATCTTCGACGATGTCAAGGCGCGTGTCACCGAGCGCCTTGCCGCGATGACCGGCCTTGAGGTGGCGGGTGTCAACCTGCGTATCGAGGACGTCATCACCCCCGAGGAGTACGAGCACCGCACCAGCCAGCACGAATAACCTTCCAAAAAGGGACAGGTTTGTTTTGGCAGGTTTTATCTGCGAAAACGTTAAACGGCCGACCGCGCAAGCAAAAGCGTGGCCGGCCGTTATTTGTATGCCCCCCGATGTAGGCATACCGCTCGTCTAACTAGGGGTTGCAATCGTCGCGTTCCGCGTTACCCTAATGGGCGCATTGTTTCCAAATTGTTAACGAGGGGTTGCCGTAATGGCCGACGAGCACGAAACAGAAAGCAAGGCATGGGCGATTGAGGCCGCCGCGGCAGAGGCGGCATCGCGTGCTGCCGAGGAGATGCATCGTCCTCCCGTAGTGCCGATGGAGCGCATGGTCGATCGCACCGATATCGAGCGCGGCGAGCGTGCCGGCCAAAAGCGCAGCCAGGAGCCAGGCTTCCCGCGCTTTTTTGCCGAGCTCAATCTGGGTCTGATTCTTACGGCCTTTGCCATCGTTGCGTTTAAAACCCCTAATCACTTTGCTTTTGGCGGCACCTCGGGCGTGTCGGTCATTCTGTCCACGCTGTTCCCGACCCTGCCCGTCGGCGTCTTTATGTGGATTATTAACGCGGTTCTCGTCGTTTTGGGCTTTATCTTTTTGGAGCGCAAGGCAATCCTGTGGAGCGTCTTCGCCTCGTTTGCGCTGTCCGCCTATGTTTCGCTGTTTGAGCTCTTTATCCCGACTCATGTCTCGATGACGGGCGATATGTGGCTTGACCTGTGCTTTGCCGTGATCCTGCCGGCGCTCGGCAGCGCCATTGTCTTTGATATTGGCGCCTCGACGGGCGGCACGGACATTCTCGCTATGATCCTCAAACGCCGCACCACGCTCGAGATTGGTCGCGCACTGCTGTTGGTCGATATCGGCATCGTGGCCATCGCGGCCTTTTTGTATGGCCCGCGTGTCGGTCTGTATTGCGTGCTCGGCCTGTTTGCCAAGACGCTTGTGGTCGACAAAGCCATCGAGAGCATTCATCTGCGCAAAGTCTGCACGGTCATTTGTTCCGAGCCCCTTAAGGTCGAGGAGTTTATCGTCAAGCATCTCAACCGCACAGCGACCATCAGTCGCGGCTACGGTGCCTTCTCGGGCAAGTGCGTGACGGTGATCATGAGCGTGCTGAGCCGTCGCGAGGCCGTGCAGCTGCGTCGCTATGCTCGCGAGATTGATCCGGGTGCCTTTATCACTATCGTCGATAGCTCCGAGATCGTCGGCAAGGGTTTCCGCGGCACGAACTAGCGCGGACACACTCATCAAACAATCGAAAAGCGCCTCGCGCGTTGCAAATACGTCATCTAAGAGTATTTGTCCTCACATTGGGTGATAATGATGCCAAAGACATCGTTTGCGATCTAGGTGATTCGCTCTAGATACGAAGGGATGATTTCGATGTTCTGTTCGCAGTGTGGCGCTCCTATGGGCGATAACGACAAGTTCTGCGGTGTGTGCGGTGCTCCTAATGCTGGTGCTGCAGCTTCCACCCCTCAGGGTCAGCCTCAGCAATTTGTCCCTCAGCCTCCCATGAACGCGTCCAAGGGCTGTGTGGCTCAGGCGTTTGAGGATATGACCAAGACTCCGGGTGTGCTGCGGCGCGTGTGCCAGATCGCTTTTTTGCCGGCGCTGATTTGCGTTGTGTCGGTGCTCGTGTTGTTTATTCCCGTTATTGGCGGCATTGCGGCTACCATCGGCTTTTTGGCAGCTTGCATTGCGAGCGTGTGCGGTTCCGGCTTTGGTATCGAGTGGGGTCGCGATCTGTCGCTCAAGGTTGATGACGGTATGGATCGTCCACTCATGCGTTCCACGTCGTTTGGCCTCGGAGTCTTTTCGTGCGTTATCTCGGTCGTACTCGAGGTTATCGCTGCCATTCCCGTGATCGGTGTAGTGCTTTCGCTGGTGGAGGGCGTGGTAATTGGCGCCGCGGGCTCGTATTCTTATTACGGCTCTTATGCACTCGAGGCTGCGCTGTTCGGTTCGCTCGGCCTGCTTGTCCTGGCGCTAATTGCCTCGGCGATTCTGGGTGTCTTCTTTAAGATGTTCGCCGACATCGCCGTGATGCACTTTGCGGTGACCGGTCGCGTCGAGAGCGCGTTTTCGCTCGATAAGGTCTGGGCGGCCTTTAAGAACAACAAGACCAAGCTGTTCTGTGCTTCGTTCCTTCCCGAGTTTTTGACGGGCCTGGTCGCCAACGTTGTCACATGGATCTTGACGGTCGTCTTTGGCGCCATTGCCTCTGTCGGTATGTATAGCTACTACTATCGTCCTACGGGTATTGAGGCAATTGTTACCGGCGGTGGCGTCACGCTCGCGCTGTTCTTGGTGCTGGTCGCTTTCGTCACCGTATTTCTTACGGTCTTTGGCAAGATACTCAAGCACCGTGCCGTTGGCTATTGGGCCGCACGCTATGCAAGCGAGTGGGCCGATGAGGATAAGGACGACGTCCTGACTTTTGTGTTGCCCTTCGAGAAGAAGTCCGCTCCTTCGGGTTACGGTGCTCCGGATGCTTCGCCGGCACCTGCACCCGCTCCCGCGACCGAGCCTGAGCCGGCGCCCGAGTCTGAACCGGCGCCCGAGCCTGAGACGGCATCTGAGCCCGAGCCCGAGCCTGCGCCTGAGCCTGAGCCTGAGCCTGAGCCGGCACCTGCACCTGAGTCGGCGTTCGAGCCAAGCTCCGACGAGGAACCTCAGGACGAGTAGCCATGCCGTCTGCCATTTGGGGACGGGGTAGAATTGGTAGAAATAGCGTTTGACAAATGAGCGGGGGCGGACGTGTCGAAACGTCCGCCCCCGCTTTGACATCGCGATGTGGCTATGACTGCGAGATGCCAGCGAATCGATTACTCGTCGTGCTTCTCCTCACGGCGTGCAGCAGCGCGTGCGTCGTGGATGCCCTTGATCGCGGCATGGCGAGCCGTTCGGGCATCATGGATGGCGTCGCGAGCCTCGGCGGTCGTCGCCTTGGCAGAGCGCAACTTGGCGGCCAGATCGGGGTTGGTTTCGGCGACCGCGGTAATCGCGGGGCCGTCGAGCTCCTCTTGCGTGGGCTCGGCCAAAAAGTCGATAGCATACTGGGCGGCCACCATGGAGCCCTTTGCCAGCACGGTCTCGTCGATCTTGTAGAAGCAGGAATGTTGGGCGTACGTGGCGCCAATCTTGGGGTTGCGCGTACCTACAAAGGCGAGCACGCCCGGTACGCGACGCAGGTACTCCGAAAAATCCTCGCCCGAAAGCGTGCCGCGATAATGGCCTTGGCCGGCGGGGCCCAGACACTTAATTACAGCCTGACGGCAGCGCTCGCTCGAGGCCGCGTCGTTTTCGACCTTGTAGTTGGCGATGGTGTAGTCGGTGAGCTCTGCCTCGGCGCCCAAGGCGGCCGCGGTATGCTCCACGATGCGGCGCATGAGCTCCGGCATTTCCTCGTGGGTCGAATCGCCGTAGGTGCGCACCGTGCCGGCGAGGTAGGCCGTGCCGGCGATAACGTTGCGTGCGGTGCCGCCGTGCAGCTCGCCGACGGTGATGACAGCCGGCTCGTAGGGGCTGATCTCGCGCGAGACGATGGTCTGCAGGGCGTTGACGATCTCTGCGGTCACCATAACGGCGTCGTGACCGCGCTGGGGCATGGCGCCGTGGCACGAGGTGCCGCGTACGTCGATACGGAACCAGTCGGTATTGGCCATGCGCGGTCCGGGCTCGCAGCTCACGGTGCCGGCGTCGACCTCGCTCCAGATGTGCGCGGCGTAGGCGCCATCGACGCCGTCGAGCACACCCGTGCCGATCATGAGCTTGGCGCCCTGGCCGTTTTCCTCGCTGGGCTGGAAGACGATGCGGACCTCGCCGTGGATGTCGTCGGTCATATGGCGCAGGATTTGCAGCGTGCCGAGCATCATGGCGATATGGCAGTCGTGGCCGCAGGCGTGCATACAGCCCTCGTTGACGCTGGCGAACTCCTCGCCAGTCTGCTCGGTAACGGGCAGGGCGTCGATATCGGCGCGCAGCAGGATGCGGCGGCGTGGCGTGCCGTCCTCGCGATAGGCGTCGGGCGCGGTGCCGCGAAGCGTTGCCACCAGGCCCGTCTTAAGGGGACGCTCGTAGGGGATATTCATGGCGTCGAGCTGGTTGGCGATGTCGGAGGTCGTGCGCTCCTCGGCGAGGCTCAGCTCCGGGTGCTTATGGAAGTGCCGGCGCTGCTTGATGATATATGGTTCAAACTCGGTAGCGATATCTTGGATGGCCGCGGTGACGTCGTCAGCCGCGCGAGCCTCGGTCGCCGCCATAATCTGCTGTGCCTTGGTCTTCGTCATGGTCGATTTGCTCCTTGCTGGGTTGATCGCAAAATCGTACAGGCTCTCTCCAGTATGCCACCTGCCGCTAGGGCTGGTAAAGTTGCCGTTTGCCGCTTGGGGTTTTGCTACAAGGGCGGGGGAGTACACTCGGGGGTGTTGAATTTCCTGCCAGAGATGGGGATGCCCATGCAACATATCGATCGGATTATCCGCTCCAAGAACGTCTTTACCGCGCAAGACGGCATCGATACCACCCGCGAGCTGGCGATTGCCATCGCAGGCGACCGTATCGTCGCAGTCGGTGCGCCCGATGACGTGATCGCCGCCGCTCCTGCCGCTACGTCGGTTATCGACTACGGCGAGCAGTTTGTCTGCCCCGGTTTCCATGACGCTCATCTGCACTTCTTCCATACCTCGGTCGGTTCCTCGCCGTACATGCTCATGGATATGGGCACGTCCGAGGCGGCGCTGGTGCAACATGCGCTCGAGTTTTCCCAGGACCTGCCCGACGACGCTTGGGTTGTGACGCAGGGCTGGCGCGACTACCGTTGGGACCCGCCCGAGCATCCTACCAAGGCGTCGCTCGATGTGGCATTCCCCGATCGTCCCTGTGTTATGTATTCGGGCGACGGGCACACGCTGTGGCTCAACAGCCGCGCACTCGATGCACTCGGCGTCACGCGCGACAGCGAGCCACCAGCGGGCGGTAGCTACGACAAGGACGCAAACGGCGAGCTCACGGGTATTGCTCACGAGGCGGCTGCCATGCAGCTGCTACCGCGCTGCCTTGAGTGGCTGGGCGAGGATCGCATCGCAAGCGCTTACGCCGATCAAATGAGGCGGATGGCCGAGCAGGGCATCACCTCGATATGCGATATGTCGCTCATGCCCATGCCGGGCTGCGATTTTATCCGCGACGACGTCTACGACAAACTGCAGGCAGCCGGCAAGTTGGGCATCCGAGCCCATTTGTTTCCCACGCTGCTGGATGACCAATCGCGCTTGGAAGAGCTGCAGGTACGTTACGCGAACAACGCGCTGCTTTCGGCGCCAGGCTTTAAGCAGTTCTTCGACGGCGTGTCGAGCGAACACACGGCCTATCTCACCGAGCCCTATACCAACCCGCGCTTCCCGGGCGATCAAGGTCGCCTGACGGTTCCTGCCGAGCGCATGCGCAAGCTGGTTCTGGCGGCCGCGGAGCGCGGCCATACCGTGCGCATCCACGTCATCGGCGACGGTGCGATTCATGCCGCGCTGGATATCTTCGAGGAGGCCGCCGACCTGTACGGCCTGCCCCAGCACGGCCATAACGCGCTCGAGCACCTGGAGAACCTCTTGCCCGAGGACATCGATCGTCTACGCAAGCTTAACGTCGTTGCCTCGAGCCAGCCCTGTCACATTACACTCGACCCGGGCGGCCCCGAGCGCGATCTGGGCCTGGAACGCAGCCGCATCATGTGGCCGTTTGCGACCTATAAGCAGCGCGGCATCCGCCAAGCCTTCGGCACCGATAGCCCCATCACAGCTGTTACAAGCATGAACGTGCTCTACACGGCTATCACGCGCCAGGATCCCAAAAGCCACTGGCCCGAGGGCGGCTGGTTACCGAGCGAGCGCATCGATGCAGCAACAGCCCTGCGCAACTACACCCTGGGCAGCGCCTATGCAGCGGGCGACGAGCAAAACCTCGGCAGCTTGGAGCCCGGCAAGTATGCCGACCTGGTAGTCCTGGACCAAAACCCGCTCACCATCGACCCCCAAGAGCTCCAGGCCACCAAGGTTCAGGCGACCTACCTGGCAGGCAACTTAATCTACGAGCGCTAACCCCATACCCCACCCATAAGGGGCACGTTTCAGCAACGTGCCCCTTTCTTGTTCGCACCATCTGCATCGCCATTTTGCTGCACTGACTTTTCTGAATGCCGGGCTCGAATTAGTTAACCTGCCTCCCGTGTGGCTCCGGAGGGGCGGGGCATAAGGTTTATCGCGAGTTCCGCACGAGCCGAAAGCCGCTTAATGTGGCCTTCGTGCGAGCAGGACTGCCCGAGCAGGAAACCTTATGCCCCGCCCCTCCGGAGCCACACGGGAGCCACCGCTAAGTTATCCCCCGGCATTCAGAAAATCTAAGTGCCAAAAAATAAGATTTTTTGACTCCGTGTTGTATAACCCGCCATTCGTGGGTACCATTCAACGCGTACGCAAACAAAAAGGGTTAATTCGCGTGGTATAACCGCGCGGCCCAAAAAGGAGGAGACAAGCATGTCGTCTTTGAAGCCGCTTGCAGATCGTGTTCTGGTCAAGCCCGACGAGGCCGAGCAGAAGACCGCTTCTGGTCTGTACATCGCCAGCAACGCTCAGGAGAAGCCGCAGCGCGGCACCATCGTTGCCGTGGGCGCCGGCAAGGTCAACGACAAGGGTGAGCGCATCCCCATGGACGTCAAGGTCGGTGACGTTGTCATCTACGGTAAGTTCGGTGGCAACGAGGTCAAGGTCGACGGCGAGAAGTATCTGCTGATGCGCGCCGACGACATCTACGCTGTCGTCGAGGCCTAGTCTCGTCAGAATCTCTGATTCGTCTTTGAACGCGCCCGCCGCATAGGACTCGGAAGCGGCGACGCGAGTCACATTTCTTTTGGAGGATTACCTACCATGGCAAAGAACATTACGTTCAACACCGATGCCCGCGCTAAGCTTGCCAAGGGCGTCAACACTCTGGCCGACGCCGTTACCGTCACCATGGGCCCCAAGGGCCGCTACGTTGCGCTGCAGCGCACGTTCGGTGCTCCGACCATCACCAACGACGGCGTTTCTGTCGCCAAGGAGATCGAGCTCGAGGACAACATCGAGAACATGGGCGCTCAGCTGGTGAAGGAGGTCGCCACCAAGACCAACGACACCGTGGGTGACGGCACCACCACCGCAACCCTGCTCGCTCAGGCCATCGTCAACGACGGTCTGCGCAACGTCGCCGCTGGCGCCAACCCGCTGGCCATCCGTCGCGGCATCGATAAGGCCGTCAACGCCGCCGTCGCCGAGATGAAGAAGCAGGCCAAGCCGGTCGAGACCAAGGAGCAGATCGCTTCCGTCGGTACCATCTCCGCCGGTGACCCCGAGGTCGGCGAGAAGATCGCTGAGGCCATGGAGGTCGTGGGCAAGGACGGCGTCATCACCGTCGAGGATTCCCAGACGTTCGACATTACCATCGACACCGTCGAGGGCATGCAGTTCGACAAGGGCTATGTCTCCGCTTACTTCGTCACGGACAATGACCGCATGGAGGCCGTGATGAAGGATCCGTACATCCTCATCACTGACCAGAAGATCTCCAGCGTTCAGGACATCATGCCCGTTCTCGAGGCTGTCCAGCGCGCTGGCCGTGGCCTGCTCATCATCGCTGAGGACATCGACGGCGAGGCTCTGCCTACCCTGGTCCTCAACAAGATCCGTGGCGCCCTCAACGTCTGCGCCGTCAAGGCTCCGGGCTACGGCGATCGCCGCAAGCGCATCCTCGAGGACATCGCCGTCCTCACCGGTGGCCAGGCTGCTCTGGACGAGCTGGGCGTGAAGGTTGCTGACATCACCGCCGATATGCTCGGTACCGCTAAGTCCGTCACCATCTCCAAGGACAACACCGTCGTCGTCGGCGGCGCTGGCTCCAAGGAGGCCATCGACGCTCGTATCGCTCAGATCAAGGGTGAGATGGAGAACACCACCTCTGACTTCGACCGTGAGAAGCTCCAGGAGCGCCTGGCCAAGCTCTCCGGTGGCGTTGCCGTCATCAAGGTCGGCGCTGCTACCGAGTCTGAGCTCAAGGAGATCAAGCACCGCGTCGAGGACGCCCTGCAGGCTACCCGCGCTGCTGTCGAGGAGGGCATCGTCGCCGGTGGCGGCGTCGCCTTCATGGATGCTGCTCCTGCGCTCGACGCCGTTGAGCTCGACGACCCCGAGGAGAAGATCGGTGTCGACATCGTCAAGAAGGCTCTGACCGCTCCGGTCGCTACCATCGCCAAGAACGCTGGTTTTGAGGGCGCTGTCGTGGTCGACAAGGTTGCCGAGCTGCCTGCCGGCCAGGGTCTCAACTCTGCCAACGGCGAGTGGGGCGACATGATCGAGATGGGCGTCCTCGACCCCGTCAAGGTCAGCCGCGTCACCCTGCAGAACGCTGCTTCTGTCGCCAGCCTGATCCTCATCACCGAGGCTACCGTCTCCGATGTCCCCAAGAACACTCAGCTTGAGGACGCTATCGCTGCTGCTACCGCTGGTCAGCAGGGCGGCGGTATGTACTAAGGCCGACAAGGTCTAGAACTCCCACCGGGAATCCGGGGGCGTGACGGGGGTTTCTCTCCGGAACGTCCTCGGACATGCAAAGAGGCTCCTATTTGGCAAGGTGTTTTTTAGAATCCATTTTGCGCTCGGCCTCGAAGGC
>CBCSNQ010000023.1:0-24036 GCA_965141565.1 uncultured Collinsella sp.
ACGTACGGGTGCGGTCCCCGACCGGAGGGGCCGGATATACGGTGTCCTGCACTACAGTCCTGCGCAAGACGAAGGCCACATTAAGTGGCCTTCTTTGCGTGCGGAACTCATTTTGAGCAAGCACCCGCCCTGCCGGGGCTCCCAGGTTCTGCAACGACTCGGCCGTTCGGGTCAGGCGGGCTGATGGGAAAGATGGTGGCGGAGTTGCAAAATGCGCCTCCGCCTTTTGAATGTGATGAAAGTGTGGCGAAATGAGCTTAAAACTTCCGTAAATGTGATAAATGTCACGTTTTACCTAGGGTAAAATGTGGGAAATATCACGTTTACGGAAGTTTCTTTGCGGGAGGTTCGGTCATGCAGCGAGATATCATTGCCAAGCTTAACGCTTGGAAAGCGTCAGAATATCGTAAGCCGCTTATCCTTAAGGGGGCGCGCCAGGTTGGAAAGACGTGGGCGCTTAAGGAGTTCGGCCGAACCTCGTACATCAATTTTGTGTATCTGACGCTCGAGGAGCCGTCACCTGGGGTACAGAGCGAGTACGCTCAGTTTTTCGAAGGTACGCGCGATCCTCGACGGATCATCTCAAATCTTTCCCTGGCACTTGGACAGCCTATCGAGCCCGGCGAAACGCTGCTTATTATTGATGAGATTCAGGATTGTCCTTCTGCAGTCGGCGCCCTTAAATACTTCTGTGACGAGGCCCCCGAGTATCACGTCGCATGCGCAGGGTCTTTGTTGGGCGTTCGCTTGTCCCGTGAGACCAGCGCTTTTCCGGTGGGAAAGGTCGAGTTCATGGAGATGCGCCCCATGAGCTTTTCCGAGTTTCTGAAAGCCGAGGGCGCTGCAAACTACGACGAATACCTTGGCGGCCTGGATCAGATCGAGACAGTGCCCGATTTCTTCCATGTCCGTCTCGTCGAGCATCTTCGTCGTTATTTTGCATGCGGCGGCATGCCAGAGGCTCTTGGCCGGTGGGTGGAGACGGGCGATATCGTTCAGGTCGATAAGGTGTTGTCTGATCTCTTGGATTCCTACGAGCGCGATTTTGCCAAGCATGGTGGCCGTGCGCAGTTCGCCAAGCTTTCGCAAATATGGAACTCGATTCCAGCTCAGTTGGCGCGCGAGAACAAAAAGTTCGTTTGGGGTGCGGTGCGCGAGGGGGCTCGTGCTCGAGAATACGAGGATGCTCTGGAATGGCTTGCCGATGCTGGGCTCATCACGGCGGTTCGCCTTAATGCTGCCGGTGGTGTGCCGCTCTCTGCGTACGATGACCTCAAGGCATTTAAAGTCTACTGTCTTGATGTCGGCTTGCTGCGCCGCATGGCAAGGCTGGATGCGTCCGCTTTTGCCATCTCGGATGCGCTATTTTCGGAGTTCAAAGGTTCGTTCGCCGAGAACTATGTGCTTCAGGCATTACTTTCACAGTTAGATGCTGCTCCGCGTTATTGGACAAACGAGAAGCCGAAGCACGAAGTCGATTTTTTGATTCAAGTCGGAAACGAAATCGTTCCCGTCGAGGTCAAATCGGGAGAGGTCGTTCATTCCAAGAGCCTTAAGTACTATGCCGACAAGCATGCGGAGACGACTCCATTGAGGGTCCGCTACTCACTTAAGAACCTAAAGCTCGACGACGGGGTGCTCAACATTCCGTTGTATTTGGCTGATCGATCTGTCCCTCTTATCAAAAAGGCGCTTGATCGTGCACATCTTGACGTTTAGATCCTGGGTGAGCTGACGGGCGGCGGCTAATTAATCGCTCCGTTACGGCCAGGGAGCTTGGGCCTTAGCGATGCTTGCTTCGCCAAGCCGTGGGGGTGGTGCCGGTGTGTTGTTTGAAGGCTTGGGCGAAGGCGGCCTGCTGAGGGTAGCCTAGACGCTCTGCCACCTGCGCTATCGTGAGCGCGCTATCGGCCAAAAGGTCCTGTGCTCGCTCCATACGGCGTCTGCGAATGTAGGCGCCCATGGATTCGCCAGTTTGGGCCTTAAAGGTGGCGCATAGTTTGGAGCGGCTTGTGTAGAGCCTCTCGGCCACCTCGTTGATACCCACACGTCTGCCCTTGTCGAGCGAGCGCTCAATCATCGCCGTTGCTTCTTCGGCAATGGTCATGCTGACGCGTGTGTCTGCCGCCTGCCGCGCCTGCTTTTGGGCCGCGCGCGAACAGGCGAGCTCCGCGACCATGGTCTCCACGATGCCCTGCATATAGACGTGTCCGCCTACGGTGCGGGCGCGGTCCTCGTTAATCCGGCGCAGCGTGTGGCAGATGGCAGACGTCGCCTCCTCGTGCCATGGCTCGGCAAACGCCTCAAAGATTCCCGCGAACTCGGTGGGATAGCGGTGCTCCAGTTCGTCAAAATATCCAGGCAAAAAGAGCACCGAGCGCGAGTGATAGAGCTCCCCCGCAAACAGCGGGCTTAATTCCTCGCCACAGCTATCTTGGATAAAGCTGCAAACGGCATTGTTTGGCCACGGTCCATGCAATGGTTTAAGGTTCGCGGGCGTTATGCCAGCCTCGGGCATGCATGTAAGTGTGGGCGCGCTGACCTCGCTCACGCAGGCGTATGGCTCGGGTGTGTATTCGGCCAGGTACATATCGTGCGTCGGGGTGATGAAATGCTCCATGACGATGCAGGCAGGGGAGAGAGGCATGATCCATGCGCGGCCGTGCGCCCGGTCGTTTGCTACCTCGCCGGTAAAGACAGCGCCCCTGCCGGTAAGCTCCAGGCCAAACTGCTCAAACTGTGGTGCATAGAGCTCGGTTATGTCGGTCGCTGTCCGCCGTATTTGCAAAAGCGTCCCTTTCCTTTGCAGAAACGTCCACGCCTGGCTTGATTGTGTGCCTTGGCTAACATATCAATGATAAGTTGATTACGGTTAACTCTCAAGCCGTTAGAAAGGAATCTCATGGCAAAGGGATCAAAAAGGGAAGGCGGCGGTATCGGCGAGCTGCTCGCGTATGCCGGTGACCGCAAATTCCTAACGTATTTGGGCATGGCGCTCTCGGCGCTCTCGCAGCTGCTGAGCTTTGGCCCGTTCGTGTGCATTTGGCTTGTCGCACGCGATCTGATCGCCGTGGCACCTAACTGGAGCGAAGCCACCGATATCGCGATGTATGGCTGGTGGGCTGTGGGTTTTGCCCTGGCAAGCATCGTAGTTTATTTCGTGGGGCTTATGTGCACGCATCTGTCCGCGTTTCGCTGCGCGTCCAATATCCGCAAGACTACGAGCGAGCACCTGCTTAAGCTGCCGCTTGGCTACTTTGACACGCACGCCACCGGTGAGCTGCGTCGTGTTGTAGACGGATGCGCCGCCTCCACCGAGACTCTGCTCGCGCACATGCTGCCCGATATCGCAGGCGCCGCCGCCATGGTCGTGGGCCTGCTCGTGCTGCTTTTCGCCCTCGATTGGCGCTTGGGCGCGGCATGCCTTATCTCGGTCGTCGTTTCGTTTGGCGCCATGGCCACCATGATGGGCGGCAAAGGCGCCGAGTTTATGAAGGCCTACATGGGAGCGCTGGTCAAGATGAACAAGACCGGCACCGAATACGTACGCGGCATCCCCGTGGTCAAGGTGTTTCAGCAGACGGTCTACTCCTTTAAGGCTTTCCACGATGCGATCGCCGAATACGCCGACATGGCACAAAACTATGCGGGCACGTTCTGCCGAGGTCCGCAGGTACTCAACCTTACCGCGCTCAATGGTCTTGTGGCATTCCTGTTGCCCGTGGCGTTGCTGTTGGCGCCGGGCGAGACGGACTTCGCGCATTTTATGGCCAACTTCACGTTTTACGCGATATTTTCGGCCGTGGTGCCGACGGCCATGACCAAGCTCATGTTTGTGGGCGAGGCCTCTCAGATGAGTGCCGATTCGCTGGCCCGTATTCGAAGCATCATGGATTCCAAGCAGCTCTCCGTGCCCGCCCAACCCAAGCACCCTGCCGGCGGCGACGTGCGATTTGAGGACGTGAGCTTTACGTACGAGGGTGCCGAAGCGCCTGCCGTTAGCCATGTAAGTTTTAGCGTTTCCGCGGGTAGCACCCTCGCCCTGGTGGGTCCCTCGGGTGGCGGTAAGTCAACCTGCGCAAGCCTGATCCCGCGTTTTTGGGATGTTTCCTCGGGTCGAGTGCTCGTAGGCGGTGTGGACGTTCGCGATATGGATCCGCACGAGCTTATGGACCAGGTCGCCTTCGTGTTCCAGACCAACCAGCTGTTCCAGCAAACACTTGCCGATAACGTGCGCGCCTCCAAGCCTACGGCCACTGACGACGAAGTGCGTGCGGCCCTCTCCGCAGCTCAGTGCGACGACATTGTGGCCAAGCTCCCACAGGGCATCAATACCATGCTCGGTGCCGGCGGAGCATATCTTTCGGGCGGCGAGGTCCAGCGCGTGGCACTCGCCCGCGCAATCCTTAAAGACGCGCCTATCGTGGTGCTCGACGAGGCCACGGCGTTTGCCGATCCCGAGAACGAGGCGCTCATCCAGCGCGCCTTTAGCAAGCTGGCGGCGGGTCGCACGGTCATTATGATTGCGCACCGACTCTCGACTGTAGTGGGCGCAGACCAAATCGTGGTGCTCAACCAGGGCAGCGTGCAGGAGTCGGGTACCCATGCCGAGTTGCTGTCCCAAGAGGGTCTGTATGCCAAGATGTGGGCCGAATACGAACAGGCCGCGAGCTGGAAAATCACTGCAGCGATCGTGGATGCCGCCGTCACGAAGGGAGGCGAGGCCTAAATGTTCGCCTCATTCCAAAAGAAGTATTTTCTATCCGATAAAGGCGTCGCCGGCGTAAAACGCGGCATTTTCTGGACCACGCTCACCAATCTTATTACCATGGCCGGCATGGGCTTTTTATTCCTGGTCATGGCCGGCTTTGTCGAGCATCTCGCCAGCGGGGCTGACCTGCCGGATGCCCTGCCGATCGTGGGCGGCCTCCTGGTCTTTTTCGTGTTGCTCTTTGCCTCTAACTGGCAGCAGTATTACTACACCTACTGCATTTTTTACGAGGAGTGCGGCAAGCAGCGTATGGAGATTGCCGAGCGCTTGCGCAAACTGCCGCTGTCGTTTTTTGGCCGTCGTGATCTGGCAGATTTAACCGAGGCCATCATGGGTGACGTCCAGGCCATGGAGCACGCCTACAGCCACGTGCTGGGAGAGCTTTGGGGTGCCATCATCGCAAGCGCCGTTGTGTTCGTGGCGTCGCTATTCTTTTGCTGGCAGCTGGCGATCGCGGCGTTTTGGAGCGTTCCCGTGGCCTTTGCCGTGCTGTATCTAACACGCGGACCCATGGTCCCGGTGTTCGACCGTGTTCGCGCCGAGAAGGTCAAAGTCACTGAGGCGATCCAGGAGACGCTCGATTGTGTGCGCGAGATCCGCGCCACCAACCAGGAGGCCCATTATCTTGAGGGACTCGGCGCCGTGATTGATGCCGAGGAGCGTGAGACCACTAAGGGAGAACTCGTTAACGGGCTTTTGGTCAACTCCGCCTTTGCCATCCTGCGCCTGGGCATTGCCACCACGCTGGTAACGGGTGCCGCGATGGTTGCCTCGGGGCGGGTCGACTTTTTGGTGATGTTTGCCTTCTTGCTTATGGTGAGCCGCATCTATGCGCCTTTTGACCAGGCGTTGATGCTGGTGTCCGAACTGTTTGCCGCCGAGTCCTCTGCCAAGCGCATGCGTTCCATCATGGAAGAGCCTGTGGCGCGGGGCAGCGAGAAATTTGAGCCCGTGGGCCACGATGTGGTGTTCGATCACGTGGCATTTGGCTATGGTGCGGGCGAGGACGGCCGCGCCGGCGAGAAAGTTCTTACCGATGTGAGCTTTACCGCCAAGGAAGGCGAAGTTACGGCGCTGGTCGGTCCTTCGGGTTCCGGTAAGTCTACGGTGAGCCGCCTGGCCGCGCGTTTTTGGGATGCCACCGAAGGCACGGTCACCGTGGGTGGCGTGGATGTTGCGAGCGTCGATCCCGAGGTGTTGCTGCGCGACTACGCCATTGTGTTCCAAGACGTGCTGCTCTTTGACGACACGGTGATGGGCAACATCCGCCTCGGGCGTCGTGATGCCACCGATGAGGAAGTGCTTGCGGCCGCGCGTGCCGCCAACTGCGACGAGTTCGTGAACCGCATGCCGCAGGGCTACGACACCATGATCGGCGAGAACGGCTCCAAGCTGTCCGGCGGCGAGCGCCAGCGCATCTCTATCGCCCGCGCGCTGCTCAAAGACGCGCCCATCGTGCTGTTGGACGAGGCGACGGCAAGCTTGGATGTGGAGAACGAGACCGTGGTGCAACAGGCGCTCTCCCGTCTGCTTGCAGGCAAGACGGTTATCGTTATTGCCCACCGTATGCGTACGGTGGAAAATGCCGACAAAATCGTTGTGCTCAAGGATGGTGTGGTTGCCGAGCAGGGCACTCCGGCGCAGCTCAAGGCGG
Source organism: uncultured Collinsella sp. (assembly GCA_965141565.1). Taxonomy (GTDB): domain Bacteria; phylum Actinomycetota; class Coriobacteriia; order Coriobacteriales; family Coriobacteriaceae; genus Collinsella. The sequence continues at coordinate 6,426 of CBCSNQ010000023.1, forward strand.
CAGGTGGAGAATTCGCCCGCATGGTTGCGCTGCAAAAGGAAGCGGCTGTCTGGCGGCTATAGGAATGTGACAAAGGGACAATCCCTTTGTCATATTGAGTTCATTCCCATAGTTTCCAAAAAGTTAGCCATTGTTGACCAAATAGTTATACTAAACTGTTCTCTAAAAGCGTGCTCGAGCAAACTAATGAACTCGGGTGCTAAGGCACCATGCCGCGCTTGTGCGGCAAAAGGGAGAAGCAACATGAAGAAGTCGACGTTTAACACCCTGCTTGTCGGTGGCGGTTTTCTGCTTGGTACGGCTGGTATCAAGCTGCTTACCAGCGCTCCGGTAAAGAACGCCTGCGTGCAGGGCATCGCGTGCGGTATGCGCGTCAAGAACTGCTACCAGGACATGGTCGAGCAGGCCAAGGCCAATGTCGATGACATGGTTGCCGAGGCTGCCTACATCACCCAGAGCGAGGCCGCTGCTGACGAGGCAGCCGAGTAACGCTCTCAGGCACAAACTATGAGATTCTCGATTATTAGCGAGATCCCCGGCAGGACCCGTCTTCAATTGGCGGGTCCTGTGCCAGAGAGCGATCTCGATGCACTTCTTAAGCTTGGCGGCGACATCGATGGCGTGCACAAGGTGCGCGTGTATGGCCGCATTGGCCAGATGGCGCTGGAGTACGACGAGCCGCGCCGCGCAAGCGTGCTCGACGCCTTGGGCGCGCTCGATGCTCAAGCTATCGCCGATGCCAAGTCGGGCTACGTGATGCAACTCGAGCCGCGCAAGCACAAACTCGTTATGGACCTGGCGACACTCGTCGGCGCCCATTACGCACGTCGCTGGTTCCTACCGACGCCTCTGCGTGCGGTGTTTGTCGTGGCCGGTTACATGGCATTTTTGCGCGCTGCCCTTCATGAGCTGGCGCAGCCGCGCCTGACCGTTCCTGTGCTCGACGCTTCGGCCATCGGCATTTCGTTTGTCAAGCGTGATGTCGACACCGCGGGCCAGACAATGTTCCTGCTCAACGTGGGCGAGCTGCTCGAGGACTACACCCGCGCCATGAGCGAAAACGAGCTCATCAACTCGCTGCTCGATGTGCCCGATAAGGCACAAAAAGTGGTCGGCGACACCGAGGTAAGCGTTGCCGCGACCGAGCTTGAGCCCGGCGATCTGGTCGCCGTGCGCACTGGCATGTCCATCTGCATTGACGGCGTTGTCGAGCAGGGGAGCGCTATGGTCAACCAGGCGACCTTGACCGGCGAGCCGCTGGCCGTCGAGCGCAGCGTGGGCGACGACGTGTTCGCCGGAACCGTCGTGGAGGACGGCAGCATCTTGGTGCGCGTGCGCGCCAATACGGCGCAAACCAAACTGCGCTCGATCGTCTCGCTCGTGCAGACGGCCGACTCGCTCAAGTCCGAGGGCCAGTCGCACATGGAAGACCTTGCCAACAAGATTGTCCCGTGGAACTTCCTGCTCGCGGGCCTGGTTGCGCTTACCACCCGCAGCCTCATCAAGACCTCAGCGGCACTGATGGTTGACTACTCGTGTGCACTTAAGCTCACGGGCTCCGTCGCCGTCATGACTGCCATGAGCGACGCCGCCAAGATGGGCGTCATGGTCAAGGGTGCGAAGTACTTTGAGTCGTTTGCCAAGGCCGACACCATCGTGTTTGATAAGACCGGTACGCTGACCGAGGCTCAGCCGCGCCTTGCTTGCGTGCTCACGACCGACGGCTGGAGCGAGGACGAGGTCCTGCGCCTTTCTGCCTGCCTAGAGGAACATTTCCCGCATCCGGTGGCGCGTGCCGTGGTCAACGCTGCCCGCGAACGCGGGCTCGAGCACCGCGAGCGCCATGCCGCCGTCGAGTACATCGTGGCGCATGGCATTGCTTCGTCCATTGAGGGACGACGCGCGATTATCGGCTCGGCGCACTTTGTATTCGAGGATGAGGGCGCGCAGCTCGAGTCCGACATTAAGGAGCGCATCGAGTCCCAGATGCAGGGCCTGTCGCCGCTGTATCTGGCGGTCGATGGCACCGTTGTGGGCGTGCTCGGTATCGAGGATCCGCTCAAACCTGGTGTGCGTGAGGCCATCGCCGACCTGCATGCGCTGGGCGTCAAGCATGTCGTAATGCTTACGGGCGACTCCGAGCGCACGGCCGAGCGCATTGCGCGAGAGGCAGGGGTCGACGAGTTTAAGGCCGAGCTGCTGCCCGAAGACAAGTACGCTTATGTGGAGCGCATTAAGGGCGAGGGGCGCCATGTTGCCATGGTGGGCGACGGCGTCAACGATTCGCCGGCGCTGGGTCTGGCCGACGTGGGTTTGGCGATGGGTGGCGGAAGCGACATCGCCAAGGAGGTCGCCGATATCATCCTGACCGATACGGATCTGGCCGCGATCGTGCGTCTGCGCCGCATGAGCCAGGGCCTCATTGATCGTCTGACGAGCTCCTACTCTAAGGTGATGCTCACCAACTCAGCGCTCCTGGCGCTGGGCATTACCGGCGCGATTACCCCGCAAGCGTCGTCGCTGCTGCACAACGGCTCGACGATTGCCTACAGCCTGAGCAACGCGAAGGCATATCTGCGCTAGCGCTTTTGCTTGAGTTTATGGCCTGCATTCGGGCGGTACCACAGCCGCCAGGGTGCAGGCTTTTTAGGCAAGTGCAGCTTTGATGGCGGGGCTTTCTGCGAGCTGTTCGGCTGCCTTTTCGTCGGAATCGTTTAGTGCTGCCAGACTGCGGTAGACCCACTCGTTGACCTGGGTGTTCTTGACGCCTGCGGTCTGCATAAGGGCGCCTACCTCGCTGATTGCTGCGAGCAGATCGGCTTTGGGACCCGCGAGCTCGACCTCGATGCCGTGGTAGGCGGTCACTCCGCGGTTTTCGCTCACGTGGTCGATAAAGCCCTCGACGGTCTCAAGCTGCTGGGCGAGAACAGCATCATCGTCGGCGTCCAGCGCGACGAGTGCGTTCGATACCGTGAGGGCGGGATGTCCGCAGGGGACAAAGCCCTCGATGACATCCATAGCTTCGGTAATGGTTGAGCCCAGGCCTACGAGGGCATTGACGAGTTGCTGCTTGGTATCCATAACGGTCCTTTCGACGGGTCAATTGTGCTTGGCGAAAATATACGTGGCGCGTTCGGTGGCAAAAGTGTGAAGTGCAGCGCACATTGGGGTCTTCACAGCTCGTGCATAGAACAGCTGTCCGCTTTCAGAACGTGGTAAGATAACACTCCACAAGCGGGGCTCGCCCCGTATGTTCCTTGAAAAGTCGACGGGTGTTGGGTACTCGTGTCCAATGCCATCCAGACTTTCCCGACATTCGGGGGCGACTGGTTTCGACACGATAGCTCTGAGAGAGGAAGCAAGCCGAGGTCTCCTCGCCTCGTTAAACAGGGGTACCGTCAAATTGAATTGACAACAACTCTTCTTTTGAGCCTATGGCTCTCGCTGCTTAGTTTATAGCGGCGCGTCAACCCGGTGATTTCCCCGACACCGGCGCGACGTCATGTTAGGGGAATGCTCCCGCGCACGTAATCGGTATGGCGCGGGCTAAGACCGAACCGGTTGGGATGCCGCGAGCGTGTCGCTGCGCGCAAAGCGTCCGAGACTAAACCAGCGACTGAGCTTGGAGATGCCAATCAGGGGGCTTTCGTGGACCGGAGTTCGATTCTCCGCGCCTCCACCAATAGTTACAAGCAGGTAGAGAAGTGTCTCTACCTGCTTTTTTATTACATATAGATACCGCAGAGAATCGAACTCTGCGCAGGGCGCGGGCGTAAAGAAAACGCGTGAGCGTTTTTAGCCCGCGGGCGAGGACGCCGGCACCACCCCCGAGGCCGGTGCGGATTTGCGAAGCAAATACGCGGATTCTCCGCGCAATGCCTCAGCTCAATATCGATGCGATGCCGATCGGGCGTCTTGCCCCGGCCTCAACCCATCAACGGATTCCCCCGCACCGCGGAGAATCGAACTCTATGCAGGGCGCGAGCGTAAAGAAAACGGTTTGGCAACGCAGGCCGGGACACGCATTCCCAATGGCAGCCCAGGCGGAAGGCGCGTCCCGGAATCCGCGCTCAGACTGGGATATAGTTTCCGGATGATGCCTCAAGCGGAAAGCGCGTCCCGGAATCTAAGCTCGGAATGGGATTCATTTTCCGGATGGCGGGCTCAGCGGAAACTGCGACCCGAAATTTGCTCTGAGATCGGGACGCGCTTTCCCGCCGACCGTTCCACCCTCTCAGCTCCAAAATCTAGCGCGCTCTCCTCCGTAAAACTGGGTAGAAGAAAGCCAAAACGCAACGGCAGGAGGTCACCATGACTGCAGAAGATAAGGCGAAAAATGCTGGCAAGGTCGCGCTCGTCCTGGAGGGCGGTAGTTTTCGAGGGCAGTTTACCGCGGGCGTGCTCGATGTTCTCATGGAGGCCGGCGTCGAGATTCCGGCTGTCTATGGTGTATCGGCCGGTGCGCTCAACGGCGTGAACTATAAGTCGCACCAGATCGGCCGTGCCAACCGCATCAACCTGGCTTTCTGCAACGACAGCCGCTTCATGGGCGCCGCATCGTTTGCGTCCACGGGCTCCATTGTGGGTTACGACTTTATCTTCAACGATGTCCAGGACCGCCTGGATCCCTTTGACAACGAGACGTTCGACGCGAGCCCCATCGAGATGTACGCCGTCGCGACGGATATGCTCTTTGGAACCGCCACGTACCTCCCGGTCAAAAGCGCCGTGCTTGATCTCGATGCCGTGCGCGCATCGACCTCGTTGCCGCTGGTGACGCCGCCGGTCGAGATTGACGGGCACAAATACGTCGACGGCGGCGTGGCCGATTCGGTTCCTATCGAGCATGTGCTCGAGGAGGCGGGCTTCGACCGCGCGGTTGTCATCGTCACGCAGGACCGTTCGTACGAGAAAAAGCCCTACGAGTTTATGCCCGCCGCGCGTGCGCGTTATGCCGACTACCCCTATCTGCTCGAGGCTATCGAGACACGCCACGACCGCTACAACATCCAGCGCATGCACCTGTGGAAGTATGAGCGCGAGGGCCGTGCGTTGGTCGTCGCTCCGCAAAAGCCGGTCGAGGTCGGCCATGTCGAGCACGATCCGGCAAAGCTCCTCGACCTGTATATCCAGGGCCGTCAGGAGGCAAAGCGCCTGCTCGCGGAAATCCAAGAGTTCGTTGAGCGCTAACGACGGCGAACCCTCAAAAAATGACAACAGCTAAAGAGCTGGAAAAATCACGGCTCGTGGATGACATGTGCAGAAACTCTGGTCGGAGCCAAAATACCTGTTGACTCGTACGGCGAGCGGGGTAATATAGACGGGTTACTTGCAGAGCCCCGTGAATCTCTGTAACAACACGTACTGTACATGGAGGAGTCTAAGTGATTTCGAAATCGACTCACTACGCCAAGCAGGGCGAGGTCCAGCGCAACTGGGTTCTCGTCGACGCCGATGGTGCTGTCCTGGGCCGTCTTGCCACCCAGATCGCAATGATCCTGCGCGGTAAGAACAAGCCCCAGTTCACGCCCAACAGCGACTGCGGCGACTTCGTTGTCGTCATCAACGCCGATAAGGTCCAGCTTACCGGTAACAAGGCCGACACGAAGACCTATTATCGCCACAGCGGCTACAACGGCGGCCTCAAGGCTGAGAGCTTCCGCCAGGCTATGGAGAAGCACCCGGAGAAGGTCATCGAGCGCGCCGTTCGCGGTATGCTGCCCAAGACCACCCTCGGCCGTGCCCAGATGACCAAGCTTAAGGTCTACGCTGGTGCCGAGCATCCGCATGCTGCCCAGAACCCCACGAAGATTGAGCTGGAGGCTTAAAGATGGCTGAGAACACCGTTGTCTACCAGGGTACCGGCCGTCGTAAGAACGCCGTCGCCCGCGTCCGTCTCGTCCCCGGCACCGGCAAGGTGACCATCAACAAGCGTGACGCCGAGCAGTATTTCGGCCGTCATCAGCTCGTTGAGAACGCCCTTGCTCCCTTCAAGGTGACCGACACCGCCGGTCAGTTCGACGTTATCGCTCTGTGCGATGGCGGCGGCATCTCCGGCCAGTCCGGCGCTCTGCGCCTGGGCATCGCTCGCGCTCTTCTGAACGCTGGCGACTACCGTGCTGACCTCAAGAAGGCCGGTTTCCTTACGCGCGATGCTCGCGTGGTCGAGCGCAAGAAGTACGGCCTCAAGAAGGCCCGCCGCGCTCCCCAGTTCTCCAAGCGCTAAGGTTTTATCTCCTTTCGAGATACAATGTACAAGCGGGGCCTGCCGATTCCTCGGCGGGTCCCGCTTTTCTTTTTCGACTAGGGTGGGCGGTTGCATATCGCCTGCTAGGGAAGGAGCAATCCTATGCCCCGGAACATCTTCGGTACCGACGGCGTCCGTGGCGTCGCCAATGCCGATCTTTCGTGCGACCTCGCGTTTCGCCTGGGCCGCGCGGCGACCAAGTTTCTTGGTCCGGACATCTGCATCGGCCGTGACACGCGCCTTTCGGGCACCATGCTCGAGAGCGCTCTGACCGCCGGCATTATGGCCGAGGGCGGCCGTCCGCACTGCTGCGGCGTCATCCCCACGCCTGCCGTGGCACTGCTCACTGTTCAGAACGAGCTCGACGGCGGCATTGTCATCTCCGCTTCGCACAATCCGCCGGAGTTCAACGGCATCAAGTTCTTTAGCCGCAAGGGCATGAAGCTTCCCGATGCTGTCGAGGAAGAGATCAGCGCCTGGGTCATGTCCGAGGAAGCCATGGCTGCCGATACGCTGCCGACCGGTGCCGGCGTGGGCCACATCATCAAGATGAAGGACGCTCGCAAGGCATACGTCGACCACGCCATCGATACGCTCGATGGCCTGAGGCTCGATGGCCTGGTCGTTGCCGTCGACTGCGGTCACGGTGCTTCCTGCCAGACTACGCCCGCCGCGCTGCAGCGCCTGGGTGCCACGGTCCATGCCATCAACACCGATTATTGCGGCACCGACATCAATGTCGAGTGCGGCTCTACGCACCTCGAGCCCCTGCGCGAGCTCGTGCTGCGCACCCATGCTGATATCGGTCTGGCCCACGACGGCGACGCCGACCGCGTACTGTTCGTGGACAGCGAGGGCAACGAGATCGATGGCGACTACATCCTGGCTATCTGCGGTTCCGACCTCGCCGCTCGTGGCAAGCTCGCCAACTCCGAGATCGTCTCGACCGTCATGTGCAACCTGGGCTTCTCCATCGCTATGAAGGAGCAGGGCTTCGAGATGGTCCAGACCGCCGTGGGCGACCGTTATGTTCTTGAGCGCATGCTCGCGGACGGCGCCGTCATCGGCGGCGAACAGTCCGGCCACATCATCTTCCTGGAGCACAACACCACCGGTGACGGCCTGGTGACGGCTCTGCAGCTGCTGGCCGTGCTCAAGCGCACCGGTCGTACCCTCACCGACCTTGCCGGCATCATGAAGAAGTACCCGCAGGTACTCGTCAACGTGCATTCGGACAACAAGGCTGGTCTGGACGATTGCCAGCCCATCTGGGATGCTGTCGCTGCTGCCGAGAAGGAGCTTGACGGCCGCGGCCGCATTCTGGTGCGCCCGAGCGGTACCGAGCCGCTGGTCCGTGTGATGGCCGAGGCCGAGACGCACGAGCTGACCCAGCGCGTTGTCGACGACATCGTCGAGGTTGTCAAGCGCGAACTTCCCTAATGGTCAAAAACCGTTGCCAAGTGGTAAACTGTTAAGGTTATTTTGATTGATTGGTATGTCCGAGGGGGAGCATGTTCACTAAAGTCCTAAGGTCTTTTGGTATGCGTGGTCGAGTCCTTACGTTGGATGCTCCCATCTCGGGTGACGTCATTCCGCTCTCCGAGGTAAACGATCAGACGTTTGCCACCGGCCTTTTGGGCCAGGGCGTGGCGATTCAGCCCACCGGAACGCGCGTGATCGCGCCGGCTGATGCCAAGGTCGAGGCTATTTTTCCCACGGGACACGCCGTTGCGCTTAACACGGTCGATGGCTTGGACGTGCTCATCCACGTTGGTTTGGACACTGTTCAGCTCGAGGGCAAGCACTTTACCGTACATGCGCAAGTGGGTGACATCGTCCATAAGGGCGATGTGCTCATTGAGTTCGATCGCGAGGCAATTGCTGCCGAGGGCTACGATGTGACGGTTCCCATCTTGGTGTGCAACTCCGTTGAGTTCTCGAGCATCAAGGGCTCCGTTGGCGTGCATGTCGAAGAGATGGACCAGCTCATCGTTGCTCGCGAGCGCTAGCAAGTGCACGTGGCCATTAGTCTACAATTCAAACACGTTTACGGAGGGCGCCCTTGAAAGAGGACGCCCTCAGTGGCAAGATGGGATTTGTCCGAAGCTAAAAGGCTTTGGGTCACCGTGGACGGGCAGGGGCCTCGACGCGGCTAGACACGAGACACATACATTACGCGACCTCGCCCTGGTGGCCGCACACGTTGGTTGCGGCCGACGCGGGCCGCGGGCAAGTGCTTGTAAGGGAGCCTTGCCTCTCTTGTACGAGAAAGGACGCGTAATGAAGATCATTAAAGCTAAAGACTACGAGGATATGAGCCGCAAGGCCGCTAATATCATCTCGGCCCAGGTTATCCTCAAGCCCGACTGTGTGCTGGGCCTTGCCACCGGCTCCACCCCGATCGGTGCCTACAAGCAGCTCGCTGCTTGGTACAAGAAGGGCGACGTCGACTTTGCCGAGGTCAGCACCTACAACCTGGACGAGTATCGCGGCCTTTCGCACGACGATCCCCAGAGCTATCACTACTTCATGCGTGAGAACTTCTTCGATCACATCAACATCGACCTGAACAACACGCATGTGCCCGACGGTTCCAACCCCGACGCCGCCGCTGCCTGCTCTGAGTACGACAAGATCGTCGCCGACGCCGGTTACCCGGATCTGCAGCTGCTCGGCATTGGCAACAACGGCCACATCGGCTTCAACGAGCCCGATGACCACTTCTCCAAGGGCACGCACTGCGTCGACCTCACCGAGAGCACCATTCAGGCCAACAGCCGCCTGTTCGACAGCATCGACGATGTTCCCCGTCAGGCCTACACCATGGGTACCCAGACCATCATGTATGCCCGCATGATCCTGGTCGTCGCCAACGGCGAGGCCAAGGCTCAGGCCGTGCATGACATGTGCTATGGTCCGGTTACGCCCGAGTGCCCGGCTTCGATCCTGCAGCTGCACACCAACTGCGTTGTCGTTGCCGACGAGGCCGCCCTTTCGCTCTGCGAGTAGCGCGAATCCTGCAGCTCGACATAGCCTTGCCTAAGGCCTCCGCTTTGCGGGGGCCTTTTTGCTATCCCTTTTTGCCCACTTGACCAAAATCTTGCCGCAAGCTTGACGAACGCCAGATGCCCAACAGCTTGATTCATTCCATACCAGATTCTATGCAAAAATGCCACTAGAAGGTCGTAGACGGTAGCGGGTGCTAGGCGAGTTGAATGACATAGCTGAACCTTGTTCATCTGCGTTACACTGCCGCTTAGATGGGACAAGCTGACAAGCTCATTTACCTGCTTAAAGACCGATTAGTCGGGGGATTAATAACAATCGGCCCTCGCTGTACAAAAACTTGCCGCTTGCGTACCAAAAGACAACCTAAAACACAAGGTCGCTCTATTCATAGCGCGGCTTGTATGGTCTTGCGGCTACAGTGTCCATACGGTCGAGTTGAGGAGCGGGCATGGTAAACGATTTGAGCGGTATAGACGACCTCGAGCTGATGCCGCTGGGCGGAGGCTATATGGTGCGACGCGAACGCTTGATGAATGAGCTTATCGCCAAGGGCCGAAAGGCCGGCATCGTGGTTCTTTATGCGCCCGACGGGTTTGGGAAGACCTCGGTGCTGCTGCAGTACACCCATGAGGTTAAATGCGACCCGACGCGAGGCCCCGTGCGGATTATCGAGGCCGATCGCGCCATTGGGCGCGAGGTGTTTATGCAGCTCGAGGTGGTTACCGAAGAACTCAAAGACAAACCGCACTCCCTTATCGCGATTGATAATGTGCCAAACCTCGATCAGCACGATACCGAAGACCTCATCGACAGGATTCGCGGCCTGCGCGCTATGGGGGTAGGGGTCTTTATCTCCTGCCGTCCTTCAAATCGTCAGCTGATTCATGGGCTGGGCGATTCGGTTAAGATCAATGCGCAGATGCTCAAGGTGCATGCCTATGAGTATTCGGCGTGGGCATCGGCGTTTTCGATCAGCACATCGCTCGACTTTTATCAGCTCACGCAGGGCGTGCCCGAGCTCGTTTCGGCATTGCAGACGGGTCCGTATGGCCAAGGTGACGTAGCCGGTCTGCTCGAAAACGAGATTGTCAACGTATATGGCGCGGCACTTGTCGATCTGGCTTCGCTCGACAATAATGCGCTGTTTTGCGTGGCATGTCTCATGGTTTTGATGGGCGAGGGCAATATCTCGGAACTCGAGGCTTGCGGGGTGAGACTGTCGATGGTCGACCAGTCCTACTTTGTACGCGACTACCCGATCTTTGGCTTGGATCCCGCCGAGCGGAGTTTTACGTGTCTGGGCACGGAGGATAACGGACGCCTGCGTTTGCGTAAGTTGGTGGCCGAGGTTCGCCCCGAACTTGTTCCGAGGGCGGCCCGGATTTTGCTTAAGGCGGGCCGATGCGATGCGGCGATGGGCCTGGCGGACGCCTTTTTGGACCGTGAGGCGGTCCTTGAACTTGCTGGGCAGTATGGGGTCGATCTTGCTCTGACGGGGCACGGGGCCGATATCTGCCGAGCAGCGCTGGGTACGATCGATGCCGACGATCCGGCTCTAGAGCCAACGCCTGCCGAGGCGCTTGGCGTATATCTGGCAGCGGTCAGCGTGTCCAACACAAAGCTCGCCCGCTATATGGCATCGGTCATCGAGCGCGAGGGCGAACGGGCGGCCTGTGAAATAGACCCTGTTTCATGGAGGGTAGCCCAGACACTGACGGCTGTTTGCTATGGGGACAACGGGCTTGGGCTTCCTACGAACCTGGCCGTGCCAGAAATAGAGACGTCCCACACCGCACTCGACATGTTGTCTGCGCATATCGAGGTCAAGCGATGCCTGACCGAACGGGGAGATGACGGCGACGTTCTACAGCAGCTCAAAACGAGCAAGGCCTACGACTGCGAGCTCGACATCGCGGGGATTGTTATACGGGCCGACAGCATGCTGGTGGAGCTCTTTGACGGGTCGTTTGCAGGAACCGACGAGCGCGACGACGAGATGACGGTGGTGCGGGAGGCGCTCGACGTACGTGGACTTAAGGCGATGGCTATCTGGGTGCGCATGGTGTTGGCGGCACGGCGGCTCCTTTCCGGCTTGCCGGTAACCGACGATGCGGCGTTCAACGAGCTCGATCGTTTTGCCGTGCGCATGCGCGACAACCAGATTCAGCTGTTTGGCCTGTTGTTAGAAGGCTGGCAGTCGCTGGCAGAGGGACGGCCGGTTAATGCAAAGTTCCGTGCGGTCCAAGTGCTCAAACTTGCCGAGGAGTCGATTGCGTACATGCGCGATAACGCATTGCTGCTGGAGCGCGCGGCATATCTGCGAAATACATCGATGGTTTCGGTGCGCGAGGAAGCGGAGTTGCTCGATATAAGCCAGACGCAGGTTGGTGGCGCAGAAGCCTGGATGGTGGCGCTGCATTTGGCCTGTGCGGGCCGAGACAGCGACCTTGCGGCCTGGATGTCCATGAATCGTGCGGGGATTCTAGAGCCATCGTATCGGCTCTTTGCGCGCCTTGCCATGCATTGTCTGGGCGAGCCGGCGGCCAGGATACGCAAGAAGCTTCCCGTGCGCGAACTGTCGCGGTACTCGCTGCGCGACGATTTGGAAGGGGAGGGCGAGCGCCTGTTCCAGGCTGGCGAGGTTGAAGCCGTTGATACCATCGACCATATCGAGATTCGCATGTTTGGTGCGTTTCGCGCCGAGCGCGACGGGTTTCCCATCACGGACAAAATGTGGCGTCGCAAGAAGGCGGCGACACTTGCCGAGCGGCTTGCGCTGGGCATGGATGCGCTCGTCGATCGTGAGACGCTGGCCATGGAGCTGTGGCCCCATGCCGAGTTCAATAGCGCCCGCAACAACCTGTACTCGACGATATCGCGCTTGCGGTCGGCTTTGGGACCGACGCCGGATGGCAAGTCGTGTGTGCTCATCCAAAATGAATGCATTGGACTCAACGGCGACTACGTCAAGACCGATGTACGGCTGTTTGACCAGATAAGCCGCGAGGTTTTGGGAAATCGCACGGGTGCGCGCGGGCCCCATTTAGTTGAGCTGTGCCTTAAAATTGAGCAGCTTTATGCCGGACCGCTGTATGTTCCCAATGGCTGTAATCCCACCTACTTTTTGCGTATGCGACGCATTATGCAGTCAAAGTACATCGATTGCATGATTAAGGGGGCCAATGCCGCTCTAGAAGAAAACGATCTGCAGTCGGCGATTTGGCTGGCGGAGTCGGGGCTTCGGCAGGAAACGGCGCGCGAGGATATGGTGCGTTGCGCCATGCGCGTCTACAGTGCGGCGGGGCGGCGGCGCGATATCGTCGAGCTATACAGCGGGCATATGCACCATCTGAGGGAGCAGGTCAATGGCGTGCCCGAGCCCGAGACGCGGCGTCTATACGAGCGCTTGGTGGAGGGACGGCTCAATCGCGTGCTGGTCGAGCGATAAAAAAACGGGCGCCCGAAGTACTTGGGCACCCGTAAGCTTGCTACGTGTTGGCTCGCCGGACCATTGGCTCTTAGACGAGCTTGATCTTCTCGATGTCCTTGCGCGAGGACTCGCGATACAGCGAGAACTTGCGGCCGATGACCTGGACGATCTCGGCGTGGCAGCGCTCAGCGAGCTCTTCGGCGGCCTCGCGGGCGGAAAGACTGGAGCCATCGAGCACGGAGCACTTAACGAGCTCGTGCTTCTCCAGGTAGGCGACCGTCTGCTCGACGGTGCCCTCGTTGACATCGGACTTGCCGATGATGATGGCGGGGTTGAGGTGATGGGCCATGCTGCGAAGCTGCTTGACCTGTGCTCCTGTCAGTGCCATGGGTTCTCGCTTTCTATGTATGGGGCGCCCCGCGACGGGGCCTTAATCTACGTGAGCTGTCCCACGATAGCGCAGGAACGGCGCGGTGTGGAGCGCGTTTGCCCAGTTCAAAAAGAATGCGGATGCCGAGTGAGTGGGCGGCGCGGGCTGCGAACGGGCTATGAGCTGGGCGCAGAGACCGGCTCCCATGCAATAAACGCCCAACGGACTTTGCGGACGTGGTCGAGCATATAGCGCCCCTGCGGCACGCCCTTGGAGCCCGGCTCACCGGCATGGGGGTTCTCAATCATGTGTTGAGCGATGTAGTCGCGCAGGCGGTCGACCTTATCCTCGTTGCCATGCTCAAGCATGCGGGAAAAATCTGCTACGCCCGCTTCAAGGTTATCGAAGGTATCGCGACGAGGCGATTCAAAGTATGTAACCTGCGGCAGGGCACCCATCTGAATGAGGATATTAAAAGCATACACAAAGCCATTACTGCAGGTAACCGAGGCGCCGATGGCGTTCATCAGATGCAGGTCGTAGCGCGGACTGGAGTTGGCGACCATCGTGACAGCACAACGCCGACGAGCCGTACGATCAAGCTTGGCAAGCGCACCTTTTAGATTGGTCGTGGTGACAGAGCGACTGGCAAAGGCAACATCCACCGCTTTCGCGACCGGTCCAACCAAATCCCAATCATCATCCCAAGCAAGCTCAAGCGGCGTAATAAGATCTTCGAGCCCGTAATACTCAATGCCGGCATCAAGCGTGCCCAACATGGCAGGAGAGAAGTCGGCAGCAATCACGGAATGCCCAGCCTGAGCAAGCGGAATAGCAATCGACCCAGCCCCACACCCCATATCGAGCACTGACTCGCCGGGCTCAAGTGCCAACAGCTTTATAATATCCCGGGCATAAGGGGCAGTCTCCAAGGGCCGAAAATGCCGAGCCCGTTTATCCCATTCAAAAGAATCATCAGCCCGCCGCCGAGCAGCTTGCAGGCGCATCCATTCGCCATTCCAATCCGCAGCAAGCAGCTCAGAACGATTCTCCCCATCAACCACGGGCCAACCTCCTAGCAACAAAAAAGCGACTCCTCCCAAAAGAAGAGCCGCAACCAGCATATATCAGAAAGAACCGTTCCAACGCCAAACCGCCCTCACAACCAAGGCGGGCAGGAGCGAAGCGACTGCCATACGGGATAGAACCCAACTGAGGTCCCGTTGTGCGGGAGCCCCGGGGAGGGCAAATATATAAGGTCGATCGCGAGTTCCGCACGAGCCGGAGAGCACTTAATGTGCTCTCCGTGCGAGTCAGGACTGTCCGAGCAGGCGACCTTATATATTTGCCCTCCCCGGGGCTCCTCGCCAGTCCCCCTCAGCTAGTTCTTCAGCGAGTTCAGCGGTGCCGGGAATCGACCACCACGGTGGGCAAGCACGGTGCCGGCGTTGGGGTTCACCGGCATGATGGGCGCACGGCCGAACAGGCCGCCGTACTCGACGCAGTCGCCCACGCCCTTGCCGATAGCGGGAATCACGCGGACGGCCGTGGTCTTGTTATTGATGACGCCGATGGCCATCTCGTCGGCGATGATGCCGGCGATGGTCTCGACCGGAGTGTCGCCGGGGATGGCGATCATGTCCAGGCCAACGGAGCACACGCAGGTCATGGCCTCGAGCTTCTCGAGCGAAAGCGCACCGGCCTCGACGGCGGCGATCATGCCGGCATCCTCGGACACGGGGATAAAGGCGCCTGAGAGACCGCCCACGCTGGAGCTGGCCATGACGCCGCCCTTCTTGACGGCATCGTTGAGCATGGCGAGCGCGCAGGTCGTGCCGGGGCCGCCGCAGGTGCCCACGCCGATGATCTCGAGGATGCGGGCAACGGAGTCGCCGATGGCAGGCGTGGGAGCCAGCGACAGGTCGACAATGCCCTTCTCGACACCCAGACGATGGGCGGCCTCGCGGCTCATGAGCTCGCCGGCGCGGGTGATCTTAAAGGCGGTCTGCTTGATCTTCTCGGCGACTTCCATCATCGATGCGGAATCGGGCAGCGTCTCCAGGGCTGCGGCCATAACGCCAGGGCCCGAGACGCCTACGTTGATGACGGCGTCGGCCTCGCCACCGCCGTGGACAGCGCCCGCCATAAACGGGGAGTCCTCGACCATGTTGGCAAAGCAGACAAACTTGGAAGCGCCGACGGAGTCCTGATCGGCCGTGAGCTTGGCGGCGTCGATGATGGTCTGAGCCGCCATGAGTACGGCATCCATGTTGATACCGGCGCGCAGGCTGGCGACGTTGACGCTGGAACAGACGCGGCTCGTGGTGGCGAGCGCCTGGGGGATGGACTGGATGACGCGGCGGTCGGCGTCGCCAATGCCCTTCTGGACGAGTGCGGAGAAGCCGCCAAGGTAATCGATGCCGAGCGTCTCGGCCGCGCGGTCGAGGGCATGCGCGATGGGGGTGAGGTCCTCATCCTTGCAGCACGCGGCGATCTGCGCCACCGGGGTGACGGAAACGCGCTTGTTGACGATGGGGATACCGTACTCGCGCTCGAGGTTCTCGGCGGTCTCGACCAGATGCTCAGCCGTGTGCGTCACGTGGTCGTAGATCTTCGTGCACATGCGGTCGAGGTTCTCGTCACCGCAACCCATGAGCGAAACACCCATGGTGATGGTCCTGATGTCGAGGTTCTGCTCCTCAACCATGCCGCGGGTTTCCGCGATTTCTGCGGGCGTGATCGCCATCCTTGCGCTCCTATCTGCCAAAACGAGCATAGTCTTATCTATTCTAACGTGCCGCACGTGCCAAGTGGCGCATGCGGCACGTTTTGGTGCTCGGTTGTTTCCGTTGTGTTACTGCCCAAAGACCTCTTCGGCGATACGAGCGCTTTCGGCGGCGTCCTTGGCGTAGTAGTCCGCGCCGATCTGCTTGGCGTATTCGGGGGTGAGTACGGCGCCGCCCACGATGATCTTGACGCCCGGCACCTCGGTATGAAGCAGCTTGATGGTCTCCTCCATGGCGACGACTGTGGTAGTCATAAGCGCCGAGAGGCCGACGAGTTTGATGTCGCGCTCCTTGACGGTCTTGAGTACTTCCTGCGGATCGACGTCGCGACCCAGGTCAAAGACGGTGTAGCCGTAGTTGTCGAGCAGCATTTTGACGATGTTCTTGCCAATATCGTGGATGTCGCCTTTGACGGTGGCCACGCAGATCTTGCCCTTGTCGGCAATCTCGCCGGCGGGCATCAGGCGCTTGATGGTGTCGAAGCCCACGCGTGCGGCCTCGGCCGAGGCCATAAGCTGCGGCAAGAAGAACTTGCCCTGGTCAAAGAGGACGCCAACTTCGTCGAGGGCGGGGATAAAGTGATTGTTGATGAGGTCCATGGCATCGTGGTCTGCCAGCAGACGCTCGGTCTCGGCAGCGATCTCGCCTTTGCGGCCCGAGACGACCATGCGACGAATCGGGTCGTCGTTGCCGTCGGTGCCGGCGGTGCCAGCAGCGGGCACGGCATCACTCGATGCGGCCTGAGCTGCTGCCGGGTTTGCGGCGATCTTATACGGATCGGTCCAGTCGGCGTAGCGCTCGATGTATTCGGTCGAGCCCTCGTCCTCAACGCTCAGGACGCGATAGCTGTAGACGGTATCCATAAAGCGCTTGGAGCCCGGGTTCATGATGGGGGCGTCCAGGCCCGCGCCAAAGGCGGCGGCCAAAAAGACCGAGCCCAGCAGCGGGCGGGCGGGCAGGCCAAAGCTGATGTTCGATACGCCGAGCGCGCATTTGACGCCCAGACGCTCCTTGCACAGAGACATGGCGCGCAGGATCTGCTCGGCCTGGCGTTGATTGGTCGAGGCGGTCATGACCAGGCAGTCGATGAGGATGCGGTCCGGTCCGATGCCGTAGCGGGCAGCCTCGGCCACGATGTGCTCGGCGATGGCGAAGCGAGCCTCGGCGGTATCGGGGATGCCGCCTTCGTCGAGCGTAAGGCCGACAACGTTGGTGCCGTAGTGGGCGACCAGCGGAAAGATCTCATCCATGATTTGCTGCTTGCCATTGACCGAGTTGATGATGGGCTTGCCGGCGTAGCGGCGCACGGCGGCCTCGACGGCTGCGGGGTCGGTGGAGTCGATCTGCAGCGGCAGCAGCGTGGACCCCTGGAGCTGTTCGGTCGCCTGTTGGATGATCTTGACCTCGTCGATCTCGGGCAGGCCCACGTTAACGTCCAGGATGTCGGCGCCCTGTTCCTGCTGGCTGATGCCCTGGCTCACAACGTAGTCCAGGTCGCCGTCGCGCAGGGCCTGCTGCAGGCGCTTTTTGCCGGTGGGGTTGATGCGCTCGCCGATGACGGCGATCTTGTGGCCGTCGCAGGGAAGGTCCACGACCGTTTGGGCGCTCGTGACCGACATACTGGGCTTGCGGTGGCGCGGGCTGGGCGTGTGGTTGTCGATAAGCGTGCGCAAGGCCGCCATGTGCGCCGGCGTGGTGCCGCAGCAACCGCCCACGACGCTCACGCCGTCGGCGATCATGCCGGCGACGGCCTCGGCGTATTCGGGGGC
>CBCSNQ010000024.1:0-23576 GCA_965141565.1 uncultured Collinsella sp.
GTCTCGCTGGTCCTCGGCTTCGCCTGCGGGATCGCTCGACTACCAAGCGCCCTGCCGGCACTCGCGGGTAGCCGACCAAAACCGCCTGAAGGGTCACATTTATCTGATAATTGAATCCCTGGCGTTATGCCGCTCGCTGGCGTTGCCAAAACATCGGCTGCTACATGCCTTGGGCGCTAGTGACCGTCGCCCTTACATCAGTAACGAGTTGCTTACGCATCTCCAGGGCTCTCCGTACTATCATGAATCAGATTGAAGAGAGATGATGATAGGGAGCGCCTTAATATGATTGAGCTGCTCAGGCGTTTTGGTGGTAAGTTTCGCCGGTATATGGTGATTGGCCCTGCGTGTAAGCTGATCGAAGTGATCTTTGACCTGCTGACGCCGCTGGTGATTGCCCAGATGATCGATAAGGGTATTGGCGCACACGATGTCAACGCCGTCGTCCACTACGGTATGCTGCTTGGCGCCATGGCTGTGATCGGCATCTCGTTTACGCTCGTCTGCCAAAAGATGGCGGCGCTCACCTCGCAGGGCATGGGCACCGACATTCGTGGCGCGCTCTATCAGCATATCAACAAGCTGAGCTATGCCGAACTCGACCGTTTTGGCACGCCGTCGCTCATCACGCGTATCACCAACGACGTCAACCAGGTGCAGCTCGCTATGGCGCTGGGCGTGCGCATGCTCATCCGCTGGCCCTTCCTGGCGGTGGGCTCCATGGTTGCGGCCCTTGCCATCGACCTTAAGCTCGGCATGATCTTTTTGATCTGCACGCCCGCCATCGGCCTGGTGTTTTGGTTTGTCATGGCGCACTGCATCCCGTACTACAAGCAGCTGCAGGCAAAGCTCGATCGCATCGCGCTTATTTGCCGCGAGGGACTTTCGGGCGCCCGCGTGGTCCGGGCGTTTGTGCGCGAGGGTCACGAGCGTGAGCGTTTTGCCCAAGCCGCCGATGACCAGGCCAATACCGCCATCGCGGTGGGCAAGCTCTCGTCGGTTCTCAACCCCGTGACGTTTTTGGTGATGAACCTGGGTGTGTGCGCCATCCTGTGGGTGGGCGGCATTCAGGTCAACGTGGGCGAGCTCACGCAGGGCCAGGTCATGGCGTTTGTGAACTACATGACGCAGACCCTGACCTCCATCGTGTACGTCGCCAACCTGGTCGTGGTCTTTACCAAGGCGAGCGCCAGTGCGTCACGTATCAACGAGGTGCTCAATTGCGTGCCGAGCATCACCGATGAGGGCAACCAGCCGGTCGCGCTGCCCAAGCCGGGCAATGTCGCTCCCGTTCCTGCGCTGGGCTTGAGCCATGCGAGCTTCTCGTTTGGCGCCGGCGCTGCCAACGCCGTCAACGATGTGACCCTGGAGCTGCCGCTGGGCAAGACGCTCGGCATTATCGGCGGCACGGGCAGCGGTAAGTCGACGCTCGTCTCGCTCATCCCGCGCCTGTACGATGCGAGTACCGGCAGCGTGAGCGTGATGGGCGCCGACGTGCGCACCTGGCCGCTCGACCAGCTGCGCCGTGTGGTCGCGACCGTTCCACAGCGCGCGTCGCTGGTGAGCGGCACCATCCGCAGCAACCTGACCTGGCGCGACGAGGCTGCGACCGACGAGGAGCTCTGGGTGGCGCTCGACATGGCGCAGGCGAGCGAGTTCGTGCGCAACAAGCCGCAGGGGCTCGATGCCCCGGTCGAGGCGGGCGGTAAGAACTTCAGCGGTGGCCAACGCCAGCGCCTGACCATCGCGCGCGCCCTGGTGGGCTCGCCTCAGATATTGATCATGGACGATTCTGCCTCGGCGCTCGACTTTAAGACCGACGCGGCGCTTCGCCATGCCATCCGCGAGCGCAGTGTGCGCGGTGCCGCCAAGGGCGGGCTGCCGCTCACGACCGTCATCGTAAGCCAGCGCGTCTCGACCGTGCGCGATGCCGACATGATCTGCGTACTCGACCACGGCTCGGTTGCGGGTCTGGGCACGCATGACGAGCTGTACGCGACCTGCCAGCTCTATCGCGAGATTTGCCAGTCGCAGCTGCGCCGCGAGGAGCTCGAGGGTCAGCAGGGGAGTACGGCGCCCGCGCCCGCCCCAGGCGCCCCGACCGTCCCCACATCCGTCTGCGCAAAGGAGGGCTGCTAAATGAATCCGTACACTTCCTCCGGTTCGGTCGCCACGATGACGGCCAACGTGTCCGGCAACGATAGCCTCAACGACCTGGGAGACGGTCCGCGCCAGCCCGGCGATCCCGAGCGCTATCCCGTGGGTGCGGTGACCCGCCGCCTGCTGGGCTATGTCCGTCCGCACCGCGTCTCGTTTGCGGCATCGTTTTTGAGTGCTGCCGTCTCGGTGATTCTGCAGCTCTACACGCCCATTCTCATTGGCGAGGGCATCGACCTGATCGTTGCCGCCGGGCAGGTGGACTTTGACGCACTGCTGCCGCTCGTTACCAAGCTCGCGATTGTCGTCGTAGGTGCTGCGGCCTTCCAGTGGCTACAGGGCTACTGCGTCAACCGCCTGTCCTACGAGACGGTGCGCGACATGCGCGTGGAGGCGAGCGACAAGCTCAGCCGTATGCCGCTCAGCTTTATCGACAGCCATGCCCACGGCGACCTTATGAGCCGCGTGGTCAACGACGTGGATCAGGTGGGTGACGGCCTGCTGCAGGGTTTTACCCAGCTTTTCACCGGCGTTATCACCATCGTGGGCACGCTCGCGTTTATGCTCTCCATTAACCTGACCATGACGCTCGTGGTGGTGCTCGTCACGCCGCTTTCCATCTTTGCTGCCGGTGCTATTGCCAAGCTCTCCAACAAGAGCTTTACGGCTCAGCAGCGCATTCAAGGGCAGCTCGGTGGTCATATCGAGGAGTATGTGGGCGAGCAAAAGCTTGTCGACGCCTTTGCCTATGGCCCCAACGCTCAGCAGCGCTTCGATGCCCTCAATGCCGAGCTCTACACCGCGGGCGAGTGCGCGCAGTTTATGGGTTCGCTCTCCAACCCCGGTACGCGTTTTATCAATAACATCATCTATGCCGCGCTCGCTGTGATCGGCTGCGTGGGCGTGATCACGGGCGTGCCCGCGGCGCTTACGGTGGGCGGCGTGCAGATCTTCCTGTCCTACGCCAACCAGTACACCAAGCCGTTCAACGAGGTCACCAACGTCATTACGCAGATCCAGACCGCGTACGCCTCGGCGCGCCGCATATTTGCGCTGTTCGATGCGCGCGAGCAGGAGCCCGACGCGTCGGACGCTGTAGAGCTTGCCGCCCCGCAGGGCGAGGTGACTTTTGAACACGTGGACTTTAGCTACGTGCCCGACCGCAGGCTGCTGCAGGACATCTGCATCGAGGCTAAGCCCGGCATGCGCTTTGCCCTGGTCGGTCCTACGGGCTGTGGCAAGACGACGCTCATCAATTTGCTACTGCGTTTTTACGATATCGATGCCGGTCGCATTGCGGTCGATGGCCGTTCCTCGCGTGACTACACGCGCGCAAGCCTGCGCCGCGCCTTTGGCATGGTGCTGCAGGACACTTGGCTGTTCGAGGGCACGGTGGCGGAAAACATCGCCTACGGTTGTCCCGATGCCACGCGCGAACAGGTTGTCGAGGCGGCCAAGCGCGCGCACGCGCACAAGTTTATCGTGCAGCTGCCAGGCGGCTACGATACGGTGATCGGCGAGGACGGCGGCACGTTTAGCCAGGGTCAAAAACAGCTGCTGTGCATCGCACGCGTCATGCTCACCGACCCGGCGATTTTGCTGCTGGACGAGGCGACCTCGAGCATCGATACCCGCACCGAGCTGCAGGTGCAGGCGGCATTCGACGAGCTCATGGCTGGCCGCACAAGCTTTGTCGTGGCGCATCGCCTGAGCACCATCCGCAACGCCGACTGCATTTTGGTGATGCGCGACGGCCAGATTATCGAGCGCGGCACGCACGACGAGCTGCTAGCGGCAGGCGGCTTCTACGCCGAACTCTACCGCAGCCAATTCGCCCAGTAAGCAAGCCCGTGGGGCAAATTAATCAATCGACAGACGGTGGTTTACATCTGTCACGTTAGTACTAAGATATTCATCTAATAAATTGCATTAGTGGCTTTAGTTTTGGGGGAAACGAGGCAACGTGACTATGACGTGCTCTTTGGTGGTTAACAGCAAGAGCGGTAATACCAGGATGGTTTCGGGCGCGATCAAGCGCGCTCTGCAGGCTGCGGGTGTTGAGTTTGTCCATGCCGCGGCGTTGAGCGATGATGCGGATGCAGATCAGGTTGCGCTCGAGGCGCAGGGCGCCTGCACGGCCGACACGGTGCTCGTCGGTTTTTGGTGCGACAAGGGCGCGTGCACGCCTTCGGTCGCGGCGTTGCTCTCCGCCTTGCACGGCAAGCGCGTGTTCCTGTTTGGCACCTGCGGCTTTGGGGTCGACCAGAGCTATTATCAGCAGATTATCGACCGCGTAACTTCCAATTTGGCTGGGGATGCCGAGCTTGCGGGCTGGGCGATGTGCCAGGGCAAGATGGGCCCCGCGGTCAAGCAGCGCTACGAGGCCATGCTCGAGCAAGATCCCGACAACGCCCGATTTAAGATGCTGCTCGACAACTGGGTTGCCGCAAAGGATCACCCCACCAAGGAGGATCTGGATAACATGGCTGCAGCCGCCAAGAAGGCCGTGCTGGGAGAGTAGCTTCGCCGTTCGCGGTCCTTGGTGCAAAACAATACAAATGGTGAAAGCCTCAAAATCCTCGAGGCTTTTTTCTTGACACTCGTGGGTGCAACGATGGCAAGCGTCTGGGACGATATTTTCCATCACCCCGATGACGAGGCCGTTCTGGACAACACGCTCGCATATGTTCGCTGGATGTATTCAGAGTGGGACGGGCTTTCCGGATGGATGGGGTTTCGGAAAGCCCGTCCCAGAATTTGCCTTTGGAATGGGACGTAGTTTCCCGTTGAGGTGCTTTGCGGAAAGTGCATCCCACTCTGGGCGGTCGAAGTGGGACACACTTTCCCAAAGGCGCTCCAACGGGAAATTGCGTCCCATTATTCGGTCAAGAAACGGGATGCATTTTCCCAATGAGAGCAAAACCGGAAAATGCATCCCACAATCAGCCCTCAAAGTGGGACGCCGTTTCCCAATGAGGCTCAAGCGGAAAATGCGTCCCGGAATTTGCGCTCAAAGTGGGATACGGTTTCCGGTTGAGGGTCTAAGGGGAAAATGCGTCCCAGAATCGACGCTTGAAATGGGATGCAGTTTCCCGATGAGGCACTCGACGGAAAATACATCCCAGAAATGGCCTTTGAGCTGGGATAAGATTTCCGCGGCATCTCGGATTCTCAAAAATGAGACACGCCGTTGGCGAAGATGAGACACGTGATATCGGGCATCGGATGTATCATTTGCAAAAATGAGTCCACTCCACTCGAATAAAGCGAGGTCCCTCATGTACGTTCCACACCCCCGTATCCGTAGGCTGTCGAAAATCCCGCTTGTTGGGACGGCGGCGCTTGCTGCGTTGATCGCCACGAGCGTCGCCTGCTTCACGGCCACGCCCCAGGTTGCCCAGGCGGCAGACGCGCCCGCAATCACCGATATGACCGAGCAGGATTATCAAGCCCTGGGTCTGGGCACGAGCGAGGACATTCCGGCCGATACCGTTGGCCCCTATTCCACTGATACCCCCACGACGTTTGCCACGCGCAGCGAGGTCTATATGGCAGCTAACGGTAGCCATGGCAATCGCTACACTCTGCGCGACAAGCTCGAGAACGTCGAGCGCGGTGACATTGGCGGCAGCAGCAAACTCACCGATGGCTATGGAAGTGTGTGGGGCGCCGCAAAGTTCTGGCAAAACGTCAACAACTTCGATACGAACAGCGATCTCTACAAGCATAGCGACTACGGTGGCGGCACCTGGTCGTACCTAAGCAACAATGAGTCCTCAACAGTACTCGCCAACGACAACAACGGTTTCTCGGGCATTCACGCCACGAGTGTTGAGTTCTGCAGCGACGCCAGCACGGGCAAAAAGAGCCGCGTTGCCGAGCTCCGTGCCTACGGCGACAGTTCCTCCACGACGATTGACGGCAAGTCATACGCCGGAAAGGTTGAGCTGGTCCTCTACTCGTTTAGCAACGGGCGTACGCGCACTCTCGACACACACCTGCCGGTGACGGTCAACACTAATATGATGCACGAAGGCCGTTTTAAGTACCTGGATGCCGGTTACCTGCAAGAGCACGACGCCGTCTTTGATGTCGAGGCGGGCGATGTCGATGGCGACGGCGTCGACGAGCTTTTTGTCTACGCGGGCTGCTATGTCGACGAGAACGGCGTGCGCAAGGCTGTAGTCGACATGTATGACTTGGAGGGCGGCAACTGGAAGCAAAGCGTCGTCAAGATCGATGCCGGTAACGCCGCGGACTACACCACGCACAACAAGGGCGGGAACGACTCCTGGACGCAGCTTCAGTCAGCTCCTGTCGTTTCGCTAGCGGCCGGCGACCTCGATCGCGATTTTTGCGATGACCTCGCCATCGTGGTCTCGGCACCCTACGGCAAGAAGAATATTGATAAGTCGACGCATTGCGAGCTGTTTTCGTGGGATGCATCCAAGGGTGCGCTCGTCCATGTCGATGCTCTGGGCGACGCGGGCGCAATCTCCCTCTCCGCGAACGGCAAGACCATGGTCGCTGCGAATGCGACGTTCGGCACGTTTGCCGCCTACGATGAAGAAGGAAAGAAGACGGGTGAAACCGTCACGGGCCTTATTCTTGCGGGCTATGACTGGCAACGCAGCGCTTTTGATTACGGCGCTTCTGACGGCAGCAAGGGGCTGTACGGCGCGCTGTACCGCTACGCGTATTTTGACTCGGAGTCTGGCGAGTTCAAGCTTTCCGATTGCAAGGAATACAGAGACGGGCTCCTCGCCTCCTATGGGCTGATGCATGTGCCCAACAGCGCATGGAAGGATAGCGCTCAGGATAAGCGCTATCCGTGCACCTTGGCGCCTATTGCCCTTGCCACTGCCAACCTTGACGGCCTGTCCGAGCAGCTGGCGGTCGACGAGGTGCTCGTGGGCGGCGATGTGTTCCGCGACTTTGCCTGCAACACGGCACAGAGCGGGGCTCAGGGCTTGGGGTCCATGGTCGGAACCATGAGCATGAGCGGTCAGCAATACAACAGCAGCAACAAGCATGACCACAAGGGTATAGAGCAGGTGTGGATCAGCGACGTCAAGGCGGGCAGCGTCTCGGGTTCGGACCGCTATAACGAGAGCTTTATCGCCGCGGTGGGCAAGCACCGCGACGAGGACCTGCGCAAGAACGATGACTACTATTGGATGACCGCCTCGCATTTTTCGCTCGACGAGAACGGAAAGGTGCGCCGCGGCGAGGAGCAGGTGATTAGCGAGAGCAACCGTCGCGGCACTACCTACGGCACATTTATCTCGCTCGCGCTGCCCGATGTCGACAACGACAGCGTCAAGATCACGTACAAGGACCGCTACAAGGTCTATACCAACCCGCGCGTGCTTGCCGTGCTGCAGGATGCGCCCTATGTTGAGGATCTGGAGCAGGCATACGGCTATCTGGTGTTGGGCGGCACGTCATACGGAGAGGAAAAGGGCACGGGGACATCCCAGGGCTATACCATTGGCGCCGAGTTGGGCGTTGCCGTCGAGGTGCAGACCGGTCCGCCCCTGGTCGCGATGAATGCTTCAGTCGATTTTGCCGCCGAGGGATGCTATGACTACCGGAGCGAGCGCACGGTCAGCGCAAGCGTAAGCTATGAGTCGCATGCCGGCGAGGGTGACAAGGCCGTGCTCTACACGATTCCGATGGTCTATTACGAGTATGAGATCGAAAATGAGGAAACTGGTGGCAAGGGCGTGATGGCGGCGCCCGTGTCGCTCGGCGCGCAGACCTCGATCGTTAATGCCGAGGCCTATGACCGCATTGCCAAACAGCACAATATGACACCGCTCAGCTACTTTTTGACCAACCGGTCGGGAGAACCCGGAACCTATCAAACGACGCTCAACGGCGAGACTCCCGTTGGGGATTCCTTTGGCCTGGGCAAGCCTGGCGTAACGCGCGCCTACACGCACGATGGGTTTAACGGCGCCGCCGCGCAGCCGGGGGCGAGCATTGAGCAGACCATCGAAGTCGAGGAGGGCAAGGAGCAGGAGCTCGAGCTCGGCTTGACGCTGAACGGCAGCGTTGTCATGGGCGCGAAGCTCGCAAAGCACGAGTTGTTTGGCGGCCTGTGCTTTGGTGCCAACGCCGGCTTTACGACGGGTAACTCCTCGAGTGAATCGACCGAATACGGCGGCACCGTCGACAACCTGCCCGAGGCCGCGCAGGGCAAGTACGGTTTTGTGTGGCGTCTGGGCGTCAACGCGGTGGATGTCGACAAGTTCGAGGCAGACTCGGGCGACAAGCTCGGCACCAAGGACACCGATCAGTTCTGGATCGTGGGCTATGACGTTAAGGACGTCGAGATGCCCGACGCGCCGGCCGTGACGGGCTTTACGGCAAACGCCGTTGACTCGAAAAGCGTTACCTTTAGCTGGGACGACGTGCTCGCAAACAAGGGTGGCTTTAGCTACGGCGTAGGCATGCTGCAGAGCAATGCGGCAGACGCGGTCGTGAACAGCTGGAAGATCGCCGACAATACGCAGACCTCGCTTACCTGGGACGGGTTGCAGCCCAATACGGAGTATCGATTTGCCATTGCCGCCGTTAAGAATGGATCCACGACCGAAACGGGTATTCGATCGGCGATCATCACGGTCAAGACCATGCCCGACGGCATGACGATGAGCGTGAGTGGACCTGCGGCGGATACAGCGGAGAGGTCGGCCCTCGAGTATGACTCTTCGGTTGAGTGTGCGGAGGGAGACAAGCTGACGCTCTCGGCGATTGGCCATGTGGCGCAGCGCAATGCCGACGGCAGTGAAACGGAGCTGGCGCCGTCATATATCTGGTACCGCAAGGGCCGTGGCGAGACCGCGTTCCAGCGCGTGGGCGCCGATGGCAACCTCCCAGCCGGAACGGCCTCAACGCTTAAGCTTGACCTGACTACAAACGATGACGGTGCGCAGTATTACTGCCACGTGGGATACAACAACGTGGGCCTGGACACTGGCATCACGCTGGTGAACATCGCGCCCAAGGAGACGGCGCCCACAACGGTGAACGCCACCCCGATCCGCACACGCCGCCTGTTCTCGCAGGCAAGCGCGGGCGCCAAGAAGTTCCTGGACCATACGCTGGTAAACACTGCCGGCCCCACCGACTCCGAAGGCTCAAAGGATCCCGAGACTCCTGAGACCCCGACGAACCCGGACAAGCCCAAGTCCGAAAACGGAGCTAAGACCGACACCAAGGTCAAGACTACGACCACAGCGAAGAACCTCGCAAACACCGGCGACCAAACATTCGCCCTAGTCGCCACCGCAGCAGCAGCGGGAGCAACGCTCGTAGTGATAGCCCTCATCATGCTGATCAAGCGCCGCAAGACCCACTAGTAGCCAGTCGAACATATCGACAACCCAAAAACCCGGGTAGCCAAAAAACAGGCCACCCGGGTTTTCTGTTGAGTGGAGACTCCGCAAGCGGAAACTGCATCCCACAATTAGCGCCCGGAACGGGACACATTTTCCGTCAAGCCCTCATCCGGAAAATCCATCCCAGTTTGAGCGCCCAGACCGGGACGCACTTTCCCAAAGGGTCCTCAACGGGAAACTGCGTCCCATAATTAGGCCGAGAAATGGGATGAACTTTCCCAATGAGAGCCAACCGGAAACCACGTCCCAGAATCAGCCCCCAAAGTGGGACGCATTTTCCCAACGAGCCTCAACCGGAAAATACATCCCGGAATCCAGCTGAATAGTGGGACACACTTTCCCAATCGGGTCCCAAGCGGAAACTGCATCCCATTCCAGACAAGAATTCCGGGACACACTTTCCGCAAACAAAGAAGGCCACATAACGTGGCCTTCGTCTTGCGCAGGACTGTCCGAGCAGGGAACCTTATATGCCTCCGCCCGGACAGACGTTTCAGTTATGAGTGACCCGCTACTTGATCTTGGTCGTACCCGGTGCCAGGTTGGGGTCGGTTTCGTTGGCCTCGGTCTGGAAATGCTCGGTGTAGACGTTCTTGCCGTCGCGGAACATCTCGTAGTACTGCATCTTGGCGTAATCCTCGCGCGCCTTGGTGGCGGCTGCGGCAGCGGCGTCGTCGCCGGTGACGTTGGAGGAGAGCGCCCAGCGCAGGCTGGCGTCCTCGTAGCCCACGGAGTTGATAGCGGGCAGCGACTCGCGCAGCGTCATGTGCGCTTTCTGGTAGTCAGTCAGCGGGGCGCCAATCAGCTGCATAAGCTGCGTGGACAGGTAGTTGGTGGACAGGTCGTCGACCTCACTCGTCTGGTCGCAGCCGGCAACGTCGTAGTTGGCCCAGATGATGTAGTCGGTCTGCCACAGACGTTCCTGGTGCGTGGCATCGTCCTCACCGGTAAACCACTTGTCATTGAACTTGGACGGGAAGAACGGCTGGTGGTCGCCCCAGAACACCACGACCACCTTACGGTCGAGCTTGCTCAGGGCGTTGAGGAAGTAGCGCAGCGCCTGGTCGGACTGCTCGATGCACGAGACGTACTCGTCGACATCGGAGAGCGTGCCGTCCTCGACGGTCTTGGCGTCCAGATCGGTCGTGTCGATATTCAAGTGCATCTGCTTGTCGACCGGCAGCAGGCCCGTATCGTAGCCCGAGTGGTTCTGCATGGTCACGTCGAAGATAAACTGCGGATCGGCGTTCTGGTTGAGCATCTCAAGAATCTTGTCGTAGGTAGCCTGGTCGGTCACCATGCCGCGCAGGGTATCGGCGCCCTGGAAATCGTTGATAGACAGGAACTGGTCAAAGCCAAAGTCCTTGTAGACGTTCTCGCGGTTCCAGTTGGTGGCGTGGTTGGGGTGCATGGCCGTGGTGGAATAGCCGAGCGACTTGAACTGCTCTGCCAGGTTCCCGGTCGTTTCCATGTTGTAGATGGTGTAGGGGTACACGCCCGAGCCCAGGTTGGCCATGGAGTTGCCGGTCATAAACTCAAACTCGGTATTGGCGGTGCCGCCGCCGTAGGCGCTCACGTAGAGCTTGCCGCGGCTGAGGCAGTTGGACAGGTTCTTAAAGTACTGCGGGCCTTCGTAGCCGGCGCGCATGTTCTGGTAGATCGAAAGATCCGAGAAGGTCTCGTTCATGATGGCGATGACCGTGGGCTTCTCGCTGTCGAACTGCTCCTTTGCGGCGGCGCGCTCGTCGCTCTTGGCCGCGTCGGACTTGTCGTAGGCCTTGGCGTACTTTTTGAGCGTGGCCTTGGCATCGTCGACGGAGTAGTCGGCGGGTTTGGGCGGCTTGATGGACTGCGCTGCGCTAATGAAAGCGGGCAGGTAGCCCTCGCGCCAGTAGCTCTCGAGCGGGCGCCAGGTGTAGACGGTGATGCCGAGGGTGTTGTAGTAGTCGATGAGCGTGACGTGTGCGGTCACACCGCCCAGGCACAGCACGGCGACGAGCAGGTTGGTGAGCAGCATGCGCTTGGCGTTGGCGGCGCCCTTCTGACGGTGCGGTGCCACCAGGCCGGCGTACTCGCACAGCAGCATGGCGATGGCGGTAAAGCCCATGGACAGCACGCAGAACAGTGAGATCGAGAAGGTGTAGCCGGTGCCGGCGACCGCGGCGGCGGTGGAGATGGCCGAAAGGTCGCCCGGCTGGATGGGCATGGATTTAAACGTGATGACGAAGAACTCGGCAATGCCCAGGACAAAGAGGGCAAGGGCCAGGACCGCGGGAGCTGCGCCGTGGCGCTGGAACAGGAAGAACAGGCCGGTCATGAGCGTGGTGATGATGGCCCACTCGAGCAGGATGCACAGGGGGTAGACCCAGGTAAAGTCGTGGTTGGACGATACCTCCATGCCTAGCAGCGCAAAGACGCCGGCGAGCAGCAGGCACAGCACGGCGGCGACGAGTGGCTTGCCCACAAAGGCGCCGCGCAGGCGGGCGAGCTTGCCGGTGGGAGCGGGGGCGTCGGGCGCGGCGAACGCAAAGACGCGCGGGGCGATGCGGTCGCGTGCGATGCTGGCCCAAGCGCAGCCGGTGAGGATGGCGTTGGTCAGGATGAGCATCACAAAGGCGAGCGGCTCGTTTTGGGCGACGAGGCCAATGGCGCCCCAAATGGTCAAAAAGACCTGGAACAGGCCGAAGGCGACGCTCCACCCAAGAGCGCTTTTGGCAACGGTGCCCGACTGAGCGCGAATGGCCTTGGCCTCGCGCAAGACAAGGTAGACGGTCGCCGCAAGACCGACGAGCGAGATGGCGGCAGCGAACATGCTGAGACTCCTCACAAACTAAAACGTACGAAAGCGGGGGTTTACCCGATTGTTACCAAGATATGCGCTGCAATTGGTGGCTGCGCACAACAACCAGCCATATTAACGCGCACGTGTGGCGGTGTGACGCAATGTAGTGGCGACCTGCGCGATAATGGACGGGAATTACACGGAAACGTAAAGGCTTCTTAAAGAATTAGCGAGGATGAGGCGATGAACGAGCAGGTTTGCACCAAGGCTGTGGATACGTGTGGCTATCCGGTCGAGACCACGGGCAATGCGGTGCTGGACACGTTGGAGCACCGTTCCTCCACGCGTGCCTTCGCGCGTGATGACGACGACCGTCCCGTGGCGGTGACCGACGAGCAGCGGGCGGCGATTCTGCATGCGGCGAGTCGCGCGCCGTCGGCGGGCGCCATGATGATGTATTCCATCGTGAGCATTCGTGAGCAGGCTACGCTCGACCGTCTGGCCGACCTGTGCGACCACCAGCCCATGATCGCCAAGGCGCCCTGGGCACTAATATTTGTGGTCGATTATGCCAAGTGGATCGATCTGTTTGAGCACGTGGGCTGCTTTGAGCCCGAGTTTGTCGAGCGCACGGGCAAGGCGCCCCGTCGTGCACCAGGTCTGGGCGACTTTGCCATCGCGGCCCAGGACGCCGTGATCGCCGCGCAAAACGCCGTGGTTGCCGCCGAGGCCCTGGGCCTGGGGAGCTGCTACATCGGTGATATCGTCGAGAATGCCGAGGAAGTGGCCGAGCTGCTGGATCTGCCGCCCTATACCATGCCGCTGTCGATGCTCATCATCGGCACGCCCCGCAAGGAGCGCCCGGCCATTGCGCATCCCGTGGTGAACCTGGTGCACGAGGAGCGCTACTGCCGCGCCGATGCTGCGACCATGGACGCGCAGGTGGCCGAGATGGACGCGATGTTCCGTCCGCATGCCCGCGAGGTGGGCGAGCGCGTCGTGGACATCTATACCCGCAAGCACACGAGTCCCTTTATGGCCGAGATGAGCCGCTCCATGGAGTGGTGGTTCAAAAATTGGCTTGGAAAATGACGAATGTGACAAAGGGACAGCCCCTTTGTCACATTCCATATCGCCGCGGTGGCCTAAAGACTGTATAAATCTTTATCTAGCTGGGAAAACAGTGCATTAAAACATGGGCCGATTACCTATAATCCCCTCGAACGTTAAAGTTGGGAGGAAACCGGCTTATGGAACAAAAGGCCAAGGAGGCAGCCTCGCACGCTGCGATTCCTGTGAGCATCTCGGCGATGCTCGTCACGCTAGGCGTGGTGTACGGCGATATCGGCACCAGCCCCATGTATGTAACCAAGGCGCTCGTTGCCGGCAACGGCGGCATCGGAAGCGTCACGGAGGAGTTCGTGCTCGGCGCGCTCTCCCTTGTCGTGTGGACGGTCACGTTGCTGACCACTATCAAGTATGTGCTCATCTCGCTGCGCGCCGATAACCATGGTGAGGGCGGCATCTTTGCCCTGTACAGCTTGGTTAAGCGCTGCGGTAAATGGCTCATCATCCCCGCCATGCTGGGTGGCGCCGCGCTGCTCGCCGACGGCATCCTGACGCCGGCCGTTACCGTTACCACGGCCATCGAGGGCCTGCGCACCATCCCGGCGGTCCATGCCGTGCTGGGCGATGACCAAGGCCGCGTCGTCGCCATTACGCTCGCCATCATCATCGCGCTCTTCTTGGTACAGCGCATCGGTACGGCCAAGATCGGTCACGCCTTTGGCCCCATCATGACGCTGTGGTTCCTGTTCCTGGGCGGCACGGGTCTGTTCTTTGTCTTCCAGCACCCCGCCGTGCTGCTGTGTCTCAACCCGGTGCGCGGCATCGCCTTTTTGCTGAGCCCCAACAACCACGCGGGCATCATGATTCTGGGCAGCTGCTTCCTCGCCACCACCGGTGCCGAGGCGCTCTACTCCGACATGGGCCACGTCGGCCGCGGCAACATCTACGCTACCTGGCCGTTCGTTAAGTGCTGCCTGCTGCTTTCCTATATGGGCCAGGGCGCTTGGCTTATGAACAACGCTGCCAACCCCGAGCTCATGGGCATTGCCGATCTCAACCCGTTCTACCAGATGCTCGCCCCGGGCCTGCGCCCGTTTGCCGTAGGCCTTTCCACCGTCGCGGCCATCATTGCCTCGCAGGCGCTCATCACCGGCGCATTCTCGCTGGTGTCCGAGGCCAGCCGCCTGGACCTCATGCCGCACATGCAGGTCTTCTACCCTGCCGAGACCAAGGGCCAGCTCTACATCCCCATGGTCAACAACGTCATGCTTGTCGGCTGCGTCATCGTGGTGCTGCTGTTCCAGAACTCGGCGCATATGGAAGCCGCCTACGGCCTTGCCATTACGCTGACTATGATGTGCACCACGCTGCTGCTCTTCTTCTACCTGCACGAGGAGCGCAAGCTCAAGGTTGCTCCGTGGATCTTCGCGGCCTTCTTCCTTTTGCTCGAAGGCTTCTTCTTCGTGAGCTCGCTCACCAAGTTCTTCCACGGCGGCTACTTCACCATCCTCATGGCTGCACTCATCATGGGCATTATGGTGTGCTGGTACAACGGCACGGCGGTCGAGCAGCGCCAGTTTACGCTGCTGCCGCTGCGCAGCTACCTGCCGCAGCTCAAGCGCCTGCGCGACGACGATCGCTATGAGCGCATGAGCGACAACGTCGTGTACCTGACCAAGGACACCCATACCGACTACATCGACCGCGATATCGTCTACTCGATCTTGGACAAGCATCCCAAGCGTGCCCACGCCTGGTGGTTTGTGAACGTCGAGACCATGGACGAACCGCATACTTTTGCCTATTCGGTCGAGACGTTCGGCACCGATTACGTGTTCCGCGTGCATCTGTACCTGGGCTACAAGATCAACCAGCGCGTCAATGCCTACCTGCGTCAGGTTGTTCAGGACCTGGCTGCCACCGGCGAGCTGCCGCCGCAGACGCATGACTACTCGGTCTACAAGGATCCGGGTAACATCGGCACGTTCAAGTTCGTCCTGATCCGTAAGCTTCTGGCGCCCGAAAGCGATGTGGAGCCGAGCGAGCGTACGGCCATCACGCTCAAGTACATCATCCGCCGCGCCGCCGGCACGCCCGCGCGTTGGTACGGCCTGGAGAACTCCAACGTGAGCTTTGAGTACGTGCCGCTGTTCACCAAGTTTAAGGCTGTGAATAAGATGCAGCGCCTGGCCCCCAACGAGCGGCCGTAGTCGCCGACAGGCTGCATGGAGTTGGTTTTCGATGGACAAGATTGAGGCCGGGGAGGTAAACATGGATACAAAGGCGCTCGATGGCCGTGAGGCGGTGGTCGAAATGGTGCGTGAGGCGCGCGTCGACGCCGCCGAAGATCGGTTCTTTACAAATCGCGCCAACATGGACATGGCCGACCGCGTGATCTCGGTCGTGGTTACGCTGCTTGTCGCGGCGTGCGTTTGCGCGCTGCTCGCGCACGTGTTGTTTGTCTAGCGACCGCCGGTTGCAAAGGCTATACACTTGGAACCACCACAAGGGAAACCACCACAAAGGTGCCTGTCCCCTGTGGTGGTTTTTGTTTTTGAGAGAGGGGCGGGGCGCTGATGGACGTCCGTACGGACGGCGATATTGCCGATAGCTTTTGGTGGCGGCGCACAACGCTGACGCGCCGCACTCCTCTGTATGACGCCTGCGTATCGGTGGGGCTGCTGGTCGCGGCGACGATTGTGGGCGCGCTGCTCGACCATCCGGGTCTCGCGCCGAGCATCATGATTGTCTATGTGTTCGCCGTTCAGCTGTGCGCATTCTTTACCTGGAGTCGCCTGTATTGCTTGCTGAGCTCGGCTGCCGCCGTGGCGCTCTACAACTTCTTGTTTGTCGACCCGCGCTACTCGCTGTCGCTTATCGACCGCGGCTATCCCGGCATGTTCTTCATCATGTTTGTGGTCTCGCTTGTATCGAGCTCGATTGCGTTAGCCCTGCGCCGGGCCTTGGCGCAGGCTGCCGCCAGCGACCGCCGCACGCATATGGTGCTCGAGACCAACCGCATGCTGCAGCGCTGCGCCGACGAGCAGCAGATCGTTCACGCCATGGCAACGCAGCTGGCGCGTCTTTCGGGCTGTCCGGTCGTGTGGTACAGCGCCGACGCCGAGGGCGATGACCTGCTGCCACGTGCGACGTACACGGCCGTGGGCGATGCCGTGCCGGTGCACGAGCTGGCGCCGCAGATGCCGCCGCGGCTTTCGGCGTCCGCCTATGTGGGAACGCCGCTCGACGCCACGTTTGGCGGCTCGGCGTTTTATGGCATCTACCTGACGGTTCGCACGGGCGACGGCTTCGTGCGCTCGGGCGACCCCGCCTCGGTGGTGGGCGTGCTGGCTATCGTTGCCGAGCCCGACGTGCTGACGCATGAGGAGCGGACGCTTGCCGATGCTATCGTGAGCGAAGGCGAGCTGGCACTCGATCGCGCCCGCGCCATGGAGGCCCGCGAGGAGGCGGCGGTGCTCGCCAAAAACGAACAGTTGCGCGCCAACCTGCTGCGCTCCATCTCGCACGATCTGCGCACGCCGCTTACCAGTATTTCGGGTAATGCCGACGTGCTGCTCGACCAGGGCTCGACCGGCACCGCGGTGCTCGATGCCCAGACGCGCCGCGGCCTGCTCCTTTCCATTCGCTCGGATGCGCAATGGCTCAACGCCACCGTCGAGAACCTGCTCGCCATCACCAAGCTCGAGGGTGGCGGTATGCGCCTGTCGACCACACTCGAGCTCATGGACGATATCGTCGAGGAGGCGCTGCGCCACGTGAACCCTGCCGTGCGCGAGCACGACCTTAAGGTAGTGGCGTGCGATGAGCCGGCGCTCGTCAACGTCGATGCGCGCCTGATGGTGCAGCTGGTGGTCAATCTGGTGAACAACGCCATCACCTATACGCCTGCGGGCTCGCATATCATGATTTCGATTAGCGTCGACGATGGACGCGTGGCGTGCTCGGTGGCCGATGATGGTCCGGGCATCGCACCCGAGGATCGCGAGCGGATCTTCGAGTCGTTCTATACCGCCAACCACGGTCTGGCTGACAGTCACCGCAGCGTGGGCCTGGGTCTTTCGCTCTGCCGCTCCATTGCGCTGGCGCATGGCGGTAGCATAGAGGTTGCCGCGGCGGACCCGCACGGCTCGGTCTTTACGATTGAGCTTCCTGCCGCCGACGTTTCGTTTGATAAGGAGTAGCGCTGTGCCGAACTCTGCCGTAAAACCGCTCATCTTGGTCGTTGAGGACGACCCCGCCGTCCGCAATCTTATTGTTGCCGCGCTCGAGGCGCACGGCTTGCGCCATATGGCTGTGGAGACCGCCCATGCCGCTATCGCCGCCGCCTCGTCGCAGACGCCGAGCATTGTGCTGCTCGATCTGGGCCTGCCCGATATGGACGGCGTCAAGGTGGTGGAGTCGGTGCGCGCATGGTCGGGCATGCCGATTATCGTGGTCTCGGCGCGCAGCGAGGACGCGGACAAAATCCGCGCGCTCGATGCCGGTGCCGACGACTACCTGACCAAGCCGTTTTCGGTCGAGGAACTGCTCGCGCGCATTCGCACGACGCTCAGGCGCCTTTCGTATGCGCAAACGGGCGGCGTTGTCTCCGAGGGCTCGTTCGATACCGGTGAGCTGCATATCGATTTTGATGCCGGCATCGCCATGATGGATGGCGAGGAACTGCACCTGACGCCGATCGAGTACAAGCTCCTGTGCCTGCTGGCGCACAACGCCGACAAGGTGCTGACGCACCAGTTTATCCTGCACGAGATTTGGGGCACGGCAACCAAGAGCGACCTGGCGAGCCTGCGTGTCTTTATGGGCACGCTGCGCAAGAAGATCGAGTCCGACCCCGCGCACCCGCGCTATATCCAGACGCATGTGGGTATCGGTTACCGATTGGTCACCCAAGGGTAGAACGGCGTCCGCCATCCCACTATGAGTTGCGGTGAAATACGGTCTAAATTTGCCTAATTCCAGGCAAAACAGTCCGTATTCCACCGCAACGTTGTCTATTTGCCCTTGGGCTTGCTGGCGTAGAACTTCTTCTTTTTGGACTTGCCGGCAGGGGAGGGTTTGCCGGCAAAGTTGGACTTGCCGTTGCCGCGCGGCCCCTGGTCGCCTGCCTGCGCGTGCGCGGGCGCTGCCGCGCGAGGCTTGCGGGCCTCGGGGTTGCGCAGCTCCTCGACGCGCTCGGCAATTTCCTCGGCGCTAAAGCCGACCTCTGCCATGGCGTCCTCGATGGGCAGGCGGCGCACGATATAGCAATGATGCACCTTCTGGTTGCGTGCGAAATCCTCGGGGATGGTCTGCGCCGTAATGTCCTCCAGCACCACGCCCGCACGCGCGAGCTTGCGCGTTTCGGGGCGGAAGCCGCGCAGGTTGCAGCTAAAGATGGCATGGCCGCCCTGTGCGAGCAGGCGCGATACGCCGGCCAAAAGCTCAACATGGTCGCGCTGGACATCCCAGGTGCGGCGGCCCATCTTGGACGAGTTCGAGAACGTGGGCGGGTCGACAAAAATCAGATCCCAGCGGTTGCGCGTCTGGCGCTGGTCGCGAATCCAGGCGAGTACGTCGTCGCGCACAAAATGATGCTGAGGGCCCATAAAGCCGTTCTGGCGCATATTGCGCTCTGCCCAGTCCAGATAGGTGTTGGAGAGGTCGACCGTCACGGTCTCCTCGACGCCGCCGTCGGCTGCGTAGCAGGTGGCGGTGCCGGTGTAGGCAAATAGGTTGAGGAAGCGGCGCGCCTGCTTGGCGTGCTCGCGCACCAGGTTGCGCGTGACGCGATGATCCAGGAAGATGCCCACATCCAAATAGTCGTCAAAGTTGACGGCAAAGGTAAGGCCGCCCTCTTCGATGAGCGGCAGACGACGGCGCGCGATGTTGGCGCGCTCGCCCGATGCGCCTTTGCCGGCGCCCTGCTTGCCGTACTGCGAGCCGCCGCGCGAGCGCATGCGGGCCTTGGCGTGCACATGCTCGGCGGGAACATCTAGGATGCGCGGCGCGATGGCCAGAATGTCGAGCATGCGGGCCTGGGCTAGCGCGGGATCGATGGTCTTAGGCGCGGCGTACTCGGCGATGACGAGCCAGCGGCCCGGCGTCTGCGGGCAGCCCTCGTACAGGTCAATGGCGGCGGAGTAGTCGGGCAGGTCGGCATCGTAGACGCGGTAGCAGCTCACGCCCTCGCGCTTTGCCCACTTTCGACGCAGACGGGCGTTCTTGCGCAGGCGGTTGGCGAACTGCTCGGACTCCGGGATGAGCACGGGCAGCGGCTTGCCGTCGCCCAAGTCGAGCGTGGCGGTAGGTTCGGACATGGGGGTGTCGGCAGCTTCGTCCACGGCGTCCGCGGACTGTTCCTCGGCATCTACGCTGGTCGAAGCCTCAAACGCCGCGGCGGCCTGCTCGAGCGAAGGCCAGACTTCGACGGTCGCCTCCTCGTTGTTGGGCATGACGGCAATCGAGCGCTCGGGCTCGGCGTGGAGCGCGCGGGCCAGCAATCCGTCGCGGGTGAGCGCGGCGACCGGTGCCGAGGCAAGCTCGGGCGCGCGGCGCAGCTCACCGACCAGCGTCATGGCGTCGTGCATGAGCGAAAGCGGGGTTTCGGTGGTGTCTGCGACCACGGCGGCACCGGCGACGGCGCCCGCGTGGTCCAGCACGGTGGCGGACTTGGCGGCGCAAAAATCGACAAAACGCTTGTAGCCGGCGCACTTGACCATGCGCTCGGCGGTCTTGCGGGCGGCGGGGTCGATGTCTACGGCCACAATGCGTGCTTGGCGCTCGCGTGCTGCCGCCTCGCGCTCGCGTGCCTCGGCAAGCAACTGCTCCCACAGAGCGGCGTCGTGCAGCTGCCAGCCCTCAAAGCCCCAGTGGTCGCGGGCGGCGCCCGGTGCACGGTCAGTCAGGATATTCACGGCCTCCAGCAGCAGGCCGCCGCCGGCGCACGAGGCGTCGATCAGCGTGGGCAGGGCCTCGTTCTCGTAATCGTCGGCCGTCAGCTCGCGCTCGCACAGCGTGGTCCAGCCGACCTGCGAAAGCACCAGGGCGGCGTAGTCGGGGCGCAGCACGTGCGAGCCCTCGCCGGCACGGGTCGCCGCGGGCGGCAGGCGCTTGAACAGCGGGTCGCCCGAAAGATCCAGGCTGATGCTCGCGCGGCGCTGGCGCAGCGAAAGCAACAGGTGAACGTCGGGATCGGCAACGTCGACATCGGCGCGACGGCCCGTGGTCTCGGCCAGACGGTCGCACAGCGCGTCCTTGGCGCGCAGGGACGAGAAGCGCGTGTTGCGCAGCTGCTCGGTCACGCCGCGGGCGGTGATGGCGATGGTGGCGCCGGGGCGGATGATGGTCTCCCAGGTGATGTCGTAAACGCTATCGTACAGCTCGTCGGCATCCTGCGCCTCAAAGCGCCCGAGCACCGCAAACACGCGGCTCGCTAGGCGCGACCACAGACAGGCGCGGTAGCCTTCTTCGAGCTCGCCCTCAAATGTAGCGCGGCCCTTCAGCCGGCGAACATGCGAAAGCCCGAGGCGTTTAAGCTCATCGGCGAGTGCGGACTCAAAGCCCTCGGGGCAGCTTGCGTAAAATTCCATGGGTGACCTCTCTGGTTGCGTCGCTCCATTATATGATGGATACTTCGTTTACTCTCGCCCCCGAAAGGAACCCATATGATTGATGCGTGCCCCGATTCCGCCGTGCTCTTTTTTGACGTGGACGGCACGCTGACGTCGTTCGATCCCGACAACATGACCGACAAGGACTTTTCGGCGGTTCACCCCTCGCAGACGGTCGTCGAGGCGTTTCATCGTCTGCGCGACGCGGGACACCAGGCATTTATCTGCACGGGTCGTCCCCTGTGGCTCATCGCGGACAGCTTGCGTGCGCTCGATCCCGCGGGCATCGTTGCCATGGCAGGCGCCACGCTCGAGGTCGAGGGCCGCGTGGTGCATGAGGACTGCTTTGACGAAGACATTGTTGCGGAGCTCGCTCGCCGTATGGTCGCGGCAGGGATTGAAGCCTTTTTCGAGACCAACGTGGCTACTTTTGCCCTGGAACCCGCGGGCGTTGAGCAGTCGTCTCTGATCGGCACTTCTGTGGTGCACAGCACCGAGGAAATGCGCGTCGACGGCCGTCTGCGCGTGGGCAAGGTAGGCATCGTCGCGAGCGACCTGGCTCGCGTAGCCAACGATGATGGCTTTATCGATCGCGAGTTTGAGCTGTGCAACACCGGTGGTCAGAATCGCGAGTTGAGCCCCAAGGGCATCGACAAGGGCGTGGGCGTGGCGCGAGCGCTGGAATACCTGGGTCGCACCGGCAACGCGCGCACCTTTGGCTTCGGCGATTCGGGTAACGACCTGGGCATGCTCGCTGCGGTCGAGACGGCTGTCGCCATGGGCAACGCCATGCCCGAGGTCAAGGCGGTCGCCGACTACGTGACCGACGATGTCGCACACGACGGCACCGTCACAGCGATGCAGCATTTCGGCCTCATCTAATGAATCCCGCATTCTGACGTTTGCTCAAACTGCGACTCTTTGCTTTTGCATGCTCAATCGATTTATCAATCCAAACACTGAGGTGTTTATACCGTTCGCCGAGAAGATAAAAACCCGCAGCTCACGCCTTGATAAACATAGGTAAAGTGTTTAGCAGTTTATCGGCCGTATGCTAACGAAAGGAATCAGGCAGATGGCAATCAAGGTGTTCGCTGACGGTGCAAACCTCGAGGGCATGCTCGACATGTACGAGAACGGCAACGTTCAGGGTTTCACGACCAACCCGTCCCTTATGAAGAAGGGCGGCGTGACGGATTACCGCGCGTTTGCCAAGGAGGTCCTGACTCACATCACCGATGTGTCCGTCTCGTTTGAGGTCTTTGCCGACGACGTCGAGACCATGGAGGTCGAGGCCCGCGAGATCGCTACCTGGGCCGACAACGTCTATGTCAAGATTCCGTGCGTGACCACCAAGGGCGAGTCCACCGCCGAGCTGGTCCGCAAGCTTTCGGCCGACGGCATCAAGGTCAACGTCACCACCATCTTTACGCCCGAGCAGGTCGACGAGATGGTCGAGGCCGTTGACGCCGAGACGCCGTCCATCATCTCGCTCTTTGCCGGCCGTATCGCCGATACCGGCGTCGATCCCATTCCGTTTATAACGGAGTCGGTCAAGAAGGCTGCCGCCAAGCCCAGCTGCGAGGTCCTGTGGGCGTCCACACGCGAGCTCATCAACATTTACCAGGCCGAGGCCTGCGGTTGCCAAATCATCACGGTGCCCAACAGCATCCTGGCCAAGCGCAAGAACATCGGCCGTGATCCGTACGAGGTCTCGCTCGACACCGTCCGCGGCTTTGCCAAGGATATCGCCTCGCTCGGCTTCCATATCCTGCCGTAACGCGAACACTGGCTGCGCCGAGGGTTGTTCGCCCCGGCCTTTCCTTTCCCTATCGCTCACGCGCTTCGCGAGGGTCGCGCTAGGCAAAGGAAAGGCCGGGGCTGCCGACACGAACTTGCCAGTAGGTTGGTAATCGGCTTTCATATCCTGCCGTGGACAAAGGTACCCCCGCCTGCGACGTGCAAAATTGAGAGTATTCAGCAAGGTAAAGGTTTTTACCAGCTGGTTGAAGCACGGAACAGCCCCCGTTTTGGCTCTGACGACGCTAAAACGGGGGCTGTTTTTTGCTTTTCGTCTCTGAGAGGCATCCGGAGCGGTGGAATTTGCAGAATACTCGCTATTTTGCACGTCGCTGCAGGGGGTACCCTTGCTTTGGCGGTTTACTTCCCCTGCACCATGGTGAGTGAGATCTTCTTGCGGTCGCGGTCGACTTTCTCTACCCACACCTTGACCGTGTCGCCGACGCGCACCACGTCGCTCGGGTGTTTGACGAAGCGGTTGGCGAGCTTGGAGATGTGCACGAGGCCGTCCTGGTGCACACCCACGTCGACGAAGGCGCCAAAGTCGACGACGTTGCGCACCGTGCCCTTGAGTTCCATGCCGGGCTCCAGGTCGTCGATGGAAAGTGCCGAGCGGCTAAAGACCACCTCGGGCGCGTCGTCGCGCGGGTCGCGACCGGGCTTCTTGAGCTCGTTGACGATGTCGATGAGCGTGAGGGTGCCGCAGTCCAGGTCGCTTGCCAGCGCCGAGATGCTGCCCAGACGGCGCTC
>CBCSNQ010000025.1:0-23450 GCA_965141565.1 uncultured Collinsella sp.
AAGGCGCTCCACAAAGAAATCTGCCATGGAGAGGAACAGCTCGCGTGCGTGCGGATCAAGCTCAACGTTCTCGATGGCCGCTTTGGCCTTGGCGGTCAGGTCGAGCGCGTAAGTGTGGGCGTAATCGATGGAGCCGGTCTCCTGGAAGATCTCCACGGCGCGTGCAAGTTGCGCGGGGTCCTCGGTGCCCGAGGAAAGGATTGCCTCGACCTCGTCGTGATAACGCTCGTCTGACAGGGCGTGCACGGCGACGAGGGTGCGCTTGCCCTCGGTGATATCGGTGCGGAAGTCCTTGTTGGCGGCCTCTTTGGTGCCGATCAAGTTGAGCAGATCGTCCTGAATCTGAAAGGCAAGGCCCGTGTGTAGACCAAAGGCGCGCAGCGCTTCGATTTGCCCATCGCTGCCGCCGCCGATAATGGCTCCGGCGGCAAGTGGCGTGGCTCCGCTGTAGTACGCCGTCTTGTGTGTTGCCATGTCCAGATAATCGTCGACCGAGATGTCAAAGCGTCCATCGCGGACCCAGCCCAAGTCGAGCGCCTGGCCCTCGATGGTGCGAACGATCATCTCGGTGAGCTCGTGGAGTACACGGAGTTTCACGTCTGCCTCGAGTGTGGGGTCGTCGAGAACCGTCTTGGTGACCATGGTGAGCGCTAAATCGCCGCAGTTGATGGCAAGGCCCGTGCCCTCGGTAAGGTGCATGCAAGGCTTGCCGCGACGCAGCTGGCCGTTGTCGGCTATGTCGTCATGGATAAGCGCTCCCGACTGAAAGTGCTCGATAGCTGCCGCCGCGCTGCGGGCGCTCTCAAAGCTGCCACCTACCGCGGTGGCGGCGAGCATGCAGATGAGCGGGCGGTGGCGCTTGCCGGCATTGGCCGTAAATGTCGAGAGCGGGGTATACAGGTAGCGCTCGATATCGGCAGAGGTCGCCTGTCCGTCAAAGAACGTGGCCAGATAGTCGTTGATCTGGCCAAAGTGCTGGGCTAAAAAGCTGGTAAACGGACTGGACACGGGTTCTCGCATTCTTTCTTAGGTTGCATCGTTGCGGTGTGCAGATACCATATTGCCACATTGGAGTTGCCGGCGCGTCTGTTTTGGCGATTTGGGGAAACGGGACGCGTGCGCGTGCCGGCTGCTTATATAAGCCTAAAGTGCTCGAGCGCCTTGACGACGCCATCTTTGTCGACCGAGTCGGTGATGTAGTCGGCGCGCTTTTTAAGATAGTCCGGCGCATTGCCCATGGCGATACCGACATCGACGGCGTTCATCAGCGAGACGTCATTGCTGGCGTCGCCGATGCCGTATACGGTTCCGTGGTGGGGATCGAGGGCGTCGAGTACAGACTGGATGCCCCCGCGCTTCGTGCATTCGCGGGGCGAGATTTCGGTTACCTCGAGTTCGAGCTCGTTAAAGCACAGCAGCGGCTCAAGTGCCTTATCTTGAGCGATGTGGTTGGCGAGCGATGTAGACATCAAGATCTTGTAGGCACTGTAATGTTGCAGCTGCGTGACTGCGTCGCCCAGGGTGCGCGCGTATCCGGGGGCATCGGGGGCATCGGCACTCATGCGCACGACGCCGTTGAGGCCCTCAAAGCGGATGACCTCGCCCGACTGCTCAAGATAGGGGGCAAGGCGCTGCAGCATGCCGGGCGTCATCGACAGATCGCGAATTGCGTGTCCGTTGATCTCGGCGTAACCGCCCGCAAGACAGACGATGCCGGTCCAGGGCAGCTCAAGAAGTTTGGGGTGGATGCAGCTGAAGGTGCGCCCTGTGCAGATAAACGCCATATTGCCCTTGGCAACAAAATCACGGATGGCTTGCGAGACCGCTTCATTGGGATAGGGGGAGAGGTCTCGCTCGCTCTCGGGAAGCTCTTGTGCCACTCGAGGGTCTTGCCACGCGAGCGTGCCGTCAATGTCGAAGAAGCAGATATCGCCGTGCTTGTGGGTTGGGCTGGCGACAGGGGAGGCCGAGGCGGTGGGTACAAATCCCGGCTCGAGGCCCATGATCTGGTCAAAATGCTCTTTAACGCGGGGAACGGAGATGCCGATGATCACCTGGGCGGTCTTGCCCGTAATGATGAGGCCCTTGGCGCCCGCCGCGACAAACGACGCGTTATCTGCAACGATGGAAGGGTCTGCGACCTCGACGCGCAGGCGCGTGGCGCAGTTGGTTGCGCCCGCAATATTGCCAACGCCACCTAAAAGCTGAATTACCCGCTCAGCGAGGACGTGATCTTGATCGGATTGACTATTGACCTCGTCATTGGGAGATTGCTCTTTGGCAAAGCCGCTTCCCGTTAAATGATCGATTGCCGCGCGATTGGCGACATGATCCTCGCGGCCCGGCGTCTTAAGGTCATAGATCAAGATGAGTGCTCGAAAACTAACAAAAAAGATGAGGCTAAAGGCAAGGCCGATACCGAGCGCCAAAAGATAGGCACTGGCATGCGTGCGCATGAGCGGAATAAAGTTGAAGGCTGCCATCTCCATGAGGCCGCCCGAGAAGATGCCGACGATGCCAAAGAGATTCATGGTTGTGGCAAGGCAAGACGATAAGACGGCGTAGAGAAAAAAGAGCCCGGGGTGGGTGAACATAAAGAGAAACTCGAGTGGCTCGGTAACGCCGCAAACCACCGAGGCGATGATGGCGGGAACAAGGATGACCCTGAGGCCGGCGCGGCGCTCTGGTTTTGCGGTGGTGTAGAACGCAACGGCGATGGCAGGAAGGCCAAAGAGCTTGACCCAGCCGGTGGCGGTGAAACCAGCCCAGGGTGCAAGCTCGTTGAGGGGGCGCGTGCTGTGCGACAGGATGGGAAGCAAGTTGGTCCACGTGGCGTAGATGCCGTCGTTAATAACTAAATTGTCGTAGTAGATAGGCATGTAGAGCAGGTGGTGCAGCCCCATGGGCTCGAGTGCTCGCTCCAAAAACGCAAAGATACCCACGCCGAGGGGGCCGACGCCCACAAGTGCGTGGCGCAGCGTTTCGGTCGCTGCGTATACGAAGGGCACGATGGCGGCCGAGATGGCGGCAAGGGCGAACACGGCAAAAAAGCTGATGAGGTAGACCAGCGAGGAACCCGAGAAGGTGCCGAGCCAATCGGGAACCTTGGCATCGTAGAAGCGGTCATGGATGGCGACGACGGTTG
The DNA here is from genome assembly GCA_965141565.1 of uncultured Collinsella sp. Taxonomy (GTDB): domain Bacteria; phylum Actinomycetota; class Coriobacteriia; order Coriobacteriales; family Coriobacteriaceae; genus Collinsella. The sequence goes on from CBCSNQ010000025.1 coordinate 3,146, forward strand.
CCGATACCGCTAGCGGGCCGATAATGCCGGTGTCGAGCGTCTTGATGCCGTCGATGATGGTAATGCCGCTGGCGGGGGTCAAAGACGACGGGTACTTAAGTCCAAGGTTGTCTCCGCTTAGCTTGATGATCTCGCTCAAAAAGAAGCAATAGGCAAAATAAGCCACGAGCGCCTCGAGGCAACAACGTGCCGGTTGCTTTTGGGCAAGGCCGATGGGCAGCGCTACGGCAAAAAGGAGCGGAAGTCGCTTAAAGACCGTCCACGAGCCGCGCTGAATGATAGTCCAAAAAACGTACCAAGGGGTTCCGTATACGGCGAGGTCGCCGACGATATCCGCAGACGTTGCGAGGGCGGAGACGCCGACCATAAGGCCCGATATGGAAAACAACATGGCGGGCGCGAACATTGCCCCGCCAAAGCGTTGGATTTTTTGCAGCATGTTCTGCCTCCCGAATATCGAGGCGCGTTGCGCGTGGTGAAACGTTTAAACAATGGATTCATTGTAGAGGACCAGACGATTGTCGTACCGGCAGTTTTGAGCGAAACCGGTTTGGGCGCGACAGAAACCGTCAACGGTTAAATCCTGTCGCTTTGCCGATAATCGGTTTAAACAACTTTAAGAAATGCTATCCTGCCTAGCCATACATATTCATTAGAGGTGAAGTCATGCCAAAAGCGATTTACGAAGGAATCTACCGCGAGATCCGTTCGCGCATCATTAACGGGACCTATGCGTTTCAGGAGATGCTGCCAACCGAAGCCGAGCTGACCGCGGAATTTGGCTGCACGCGCAATACCGTCCGCCGCGCTTTGAGCATGCTGGCCGACGGGATGTTTGTGCAGCCCATACACGGCAAGGGCGTGCGCGTTATTTGGCTTAAGGGCGAAACCGACATGTTGGGCGCACTCGAAGAGGTTGAGTCGTTTGGCGAGTTCGCAAAACGCAACAATGCCGTTGCATCGACGGACGTTAAGTCCTTTGAACATTTGATTTGCACCGAGCAGCTCTCTCGTCGCCTGGGCTTTAAGGTGGGCGAGGAGCTGATTCGCGTAGTGCGTGTCCGAAGCCTCAACGGCAACGCGCGCCAAGTGGACCATGGCTATTTCTTGGCGTCGATCGCCAAGGGCCTGACTCCCGAGATCGCGGCAGATTCTATTTACGGCTATCTGGAGCACAAGCGCGGTGTCAAAGTGATGGCGAGCCGTCGTACGGTGAGTGTCGAGCTCGCCAACGATGAGGACTGCAGCTATCTTGACCTCGGCAAATACAACTGCGTTGCCGTCATGGAGAGTCAGTCGTACACCTCGGATGGCATCTTGTTTGAGGTGACGCACACTCGCACACACCCCGAGATCTTCCATTACCGCGTCAATTCCAAGCGATAGCCGGCTAGCTCGCAGCCTGACGAGACTCATGCCCTCAAAGCGAAAACGCCCGGTCAAACCGACGGTACATCGGCTTGACCGGGCGTTTTCTCTGCATTCGATAACAAATAATTGTTTATACAAAACTTGTCAAGTATCAAGTTGAAATTACCGTTCACCGAAGTTTTTCTACCGCTCTAGTAATACTTGTTCAAACAACTAGCCAAATAGCGTATCGTACAAATCAGCAAAAGGGGCGAAGTCCCCGAGCCAATCTCCGAAGGCGGCGGCAAAGGGTGCCGCCACGGTGTGAAAGGGTGGATTGTAATGAAGAACGAAATGAGCAGAAGGCAGTTCCTGGGCTTTGCTGGTTCCGCGGCTGCGGTTCTTGGTCTGGGCCTCGTGGGTTGCGGTGGCTCCGCCGGCTCCGGCTCCTCTGCTTCTGGTGACGCTGCCGAGGTCTACTTCCTCCAATTCAAGCCCGAGGTCGACAAGGAGTGGAAGGAGATCGCCAAGGCCTATAAGAAGGAGAAGGGCGTCGAGGTCAAGATCGTGACCGCCGCTTCCAACACCTACGAGGAGAAGCTTAAGTCCGAGATGTCCAAGAGCTCCGCTCCGACCCTGTTCCAGGTCAACGGCCCCACCGGTCTTAAGAACTGGAAGGATTACTGCGCCGACCTGTCCGATACCAAGCTGCGCGGTGAGCTCATTGATGACTCCCTGGCTCTGCAGTCCGACGGCAAGGATGTGTGCATCGACTGGGTTCAGGAGAGCTTCGGCATTATTTACAACAAGCAGCTGCTCGAGAAGGCTGGCTACAAGGCCGAGGACATCAACTCCTTCGACAAGCTGAAGGCTTGTGCCGACGACATCCAGGCCCGCAAGGACGAGCTTGGTGTCGAGGGCGCCTTCACTTCCGCCGGCATGGACGACTCCTCCAGCTGGCGCTACACCACCCACCTTGCCAACATGCCGCTCTACTACGAGTTTGAGAAGGAGCACAACCAGGAGGACGACGAGATCAAGGGTGAGTTCCTCGACAACTACAAGCAGATCTTCGACCTGTACATCACCGACTCCACCTGCGATCCTTCGCAGCTTGCTTCCAAAACCGGCGACGACGCCACCAACGAGTTCGCAACCGGCAAGGCCGTCTTCTACCAGAACGGCTCTTGGGCCTACTCTGACCTCGTCAAGGCCGGCATGACCGACGATCAGATTGGCATGATGCCCATCTACATCGGTGTTGACGGCGAGGAGAACCAGGGCCTGTGCTCCGGCGGCGAGAACTACTGGTGCGTCAGTTCCCAGGCTTCCGAGGATGCCCAGAAGGCCACCGAGGACTTCATGTATTGGTGCGTCACCGCTGACACCCCGACCAGCATCATCGCCGACAAGATGGGTCTGACCGCTCCGTTCAAGAGCGCCAAGGAGACCACCAACGTCTTCTCGCAGCAGGCCGTTGCCATGGCCAAGGACGGCAAGAAGACCGTCGCTTGGGACTTCGTCTACATTCCCTCCGAGGAGTGGAAGAAGAATCTCAAGCAGGCTCTGATTGCCTACGCTGCCGATAACAGCAAGTGGGACGGCGTCAAGAACGCCTTCGTCGATGGCTGGAAGACCGAGAAGGCTGCTTCCGAGTAAGCAGTTGCTGCCCAAGCTATCTGATTAGCGACAGGGGGCGGGCAGACGTTGGTTTGCCCGCCCCCTGCATATTGAAAGGACCCTTTTATGGGCAAAGCACTCAAGCGCTGGTGGCCGCTCTTTATGCTGCCCACGTGCCTGGCGTTTATGATCGGGTTCGTGATCCCCTTTATCCAGGGTTTCTATCTCTCGTTCTGCCAGTTTATTATCATTAGTAACGCGCACTTTGTCGGTATCGAGAACTACGTGCGCGCGCTGTCCGATCCGCAGTTTGCCACGTCGTTCTTCTTTACCGTGGCGTTTGCCTTCCTGTCGACGGTGCTCATCAACGTGATCGCCCTGGCCATTGCGCAGGCGCTCACCCGCAAGGCGCTCAAAGGCACCAACATCTTCCGTACGATCTTCTTTATGCCTAACCTGATCGGCGGCATCGTGCTGGGCTACATCTGGCAGATTCTGATCAACTGCCTGCTCTCCAACGTGGGCGCCCAGCTCATCGCCCTTAACTCTGCTGCTGGCTTCTGGGGCCTTATCATCCTGACCCTGTGGCAGCAGGTCGGCTACATGATGATCATCTACATCGCTGGTCTGCAGTCCATTCCGTCCGACTACATCGAGGCCGCCAAGGTCGACGGCGCTACGGCATGGCAGACGTTTTGGAAGGTTAAGATTCCTAACCTGATGCCGACCATCACCATCTGCCTGTTCCTGTCCATCACCAACGGCTTTAAGCTGTTCGACCAGAACCTCGCCCTTACCGGCGGCGCCCCCGCGCACTCCACCGAGATGCTCGCCCTGAACATCTACAACACGTTCTATTCGCGTGCCGGTATCGCATGGCAGGGTATCGGTCAGGCCAAGGCGGTTATCTTCTGCATCCTGGTCGTGGCCATCTCCATGATTCAGCTTAAGGCCACGAGGTCCAAGGAGGTGCAGCAGTAATGAAACGCGATAAGGTTATCAATCGCGCGCTCTCGATTTTCTTTACGATTCTGTCGCTCGCGTGGATCTACCCCGTGTTCATGATTGCGCTCAATTCCTTTAAAAAGGCAACTGCAATCAGCACCACCACGGCATTCGATCTGCTCACGCCCGAGACGTTCAACGGCCTCGCAAACTACATGCACGCCCTTAACGAGCAGGGCTTTGCCTCGGCATTTATGTACTCGCTCATCATCACGGTCACGTCGGTCGTGCTGATTCTGGTGTGCTGCTCCATGTGTGCTTGGTACGTAGTGCGCGTCAACAGCAAGATCTCGAACTTCTTCTATTACCTGTTCGTCTTCTCGATGGTCGTGCCCTTCCAGATGCTCATGTTCACGCTGTCCAATTTGGCGGACCGCATCGGCTTCAACACGCCGTTCAACATCTGCTTTATCTACCTCGGCTTTGGCGCGGGCCTGGCGGTCTTTATGTTCGCCGGCTTTGTAAAGAACATCCCGCTCGAGATCGAGGAGGCGGCCATGATCGACGGCTGCAACCCGGTCCAGGTGTTCTTTAAGATCGTCCTTCCCATCATGAAGCCCACCTATCTTTCGGTCGGCATTCTCGAGACCATGTGGGTCTGGAACGACTACCTGCTGCCCTACCTTACGCTCGACTCCACCAAGTACAAGACCATTCCTATCTTGATCCAGTACTTCCGCGGCGGCTACGGCCACGTCGAGCTCGGCCCCATGATGGCTTGCATCATGATGGTCGTTGTCCCCATCGTCGTCATGTACATCCTCTGCCAGAAGTACATCATCGACGGCGTGGTGGCAGGTGCCGTCAAGGGCTGATGCCGTAACTGTTTTGCAAGTTTCTGCGGCGCCCTCAACATGGTGCCGCATATCGAAAGGTAAAGACATGGCCGAGATCGTTCTCAAACATGTTCAGAAGGTGTATCCCAACACCGAGTCCAAAAAGAAGGGCTTCTTTGGCAAAAAGAAGAAGACCGAGGAGAAGAAGCACAACCTCAAGGTTACCGAGGATGGCGTGCTCGCTGTTGAGGACTTTAACCTCACCGTTCACGACCAGGAGTTCGTCGTCCTCGTTGGCCCGTCTGGCTGCGGTAAGTCCACGACGATGCGCATGGTTGCTGGCCTGGAGGACATCACCTCGGGTGACGTGTTCATCGACGGCAAGCGCGTCAACGACGTCGCTCCCAAGGACCGCGACATCGCCATGGTGTTCCAGAGCTACGCTCTGTACCCCAACATGACGGTGTACGAGAACATGGCGTTTACGCTTGAGCTCAAGAAGGTCCCCAAGGACGAGATCGACCGTAAGGTTCGCTCCGCTGCCGAGATCTTGGGTATCACCGAGTACCTCGACCGTAAGCCCAAGGCGCTTTCGGGCGGCCAGCGTCAGCGTGTCGCTATCGGCCGCGCCATCGTGCGTGATCCTAAGGTCTTCCTGATGGACGAGCCGCTGTCCAACCTGGACGCCAAGCTGCGTAACCAGATGCGTGCCGAGCTCATCAAGCTGCGCCACGAGATCAAGGGTACGTTCATCTATGTTACCCACGACCAGACCGAGGCCATGACCCTCGGTGACCGTATCGTGGTCATGAAGGACGGCGTTGTCCAGCAGATCGCCACGCCGCAGGAGGTCTTCAGCCACCCCGCGAACATCTTCGTCGCCGGCTTCATCGGCGTGCCGCAGATGAACTTCTTCGATGCCCAACTGGTGCGCTCGGGCGACGGCTTTACCGTCAAGACCGAGGATATGAACGTTGCTCTCGCTCCCGAGACCTGCTCTCAGCTTGCTCTCAACTGGGACGGCGGCGACGTGAAGGAGATTACGGCCGGCGTGCGCCCCGAGCAGATTCTGCTCGCCGACAAGGGCGAGGAGGGTGCGCTCCAGGGTACCGTCGAGGTGACCGAGCTCATGGGTTCGACCGAGCATGTCCACGTGACCGCTCCCGATGGCCAGTTCGTCCTGATCATTCCCGTTGTCGACCTTGAGGCCAAGGGTGCGCTCAAGGCGGGCGACTCCATCTGGTTCAAGTTCGAGAAGAACGCGACCCATCTCTTCGATAAGGTGTCTGGCAAGAACCTTATCTAGGCCCGGTGCATCCAGGCCCTCCCTTTGGGCGACTGCGGTATTGCCATCCTTTTGCCGCGGTCACATATAAGACTCCCCTCCCGTCCACTGGGCGAGAGGGGAGCCTTTCTTTGTGTTGGGACCGTTCGTCTGTCAGTTTGTCTCAATCTGTAACAGGAGGAGGGCCAAATTGGGTCTAGATGTTACAGATTGAGACAGCGTTGAGCTGCCTGTCCTTTCATCTCGATCTGTAACACGGGAGGCTGATTTCGGCAGCTACCTGTTACAGAACGAGATTGTTTGGTCGAGACAAATCACGGGCCGGCGTATCGGCACAAAAAGCGGAGCCGCGTTGCCGCGACTCCGCTTTCAAGAGGATGGGTAAAGGAAACGAAATTAGCTCAGGTGCCAAATCTCGTCGTTGTACTGGGAGATCGTGCGGTCAGACGAGAAGGTGCCGGCGTTGGCGATGTTGATCAGCGCCTTGCGTATCCAAGCGTCCTGGTCCTCGTAGTCTGCCAGCACGCGCTCCTTGGTCTGGATGTACTCCTCAATGTCGAGCAGGGCCATAAACCAGTCCTTGCCTTTGATGTCGTCGTGCAGACGCTGCAGGCGCTCGGCGTTGCCGGTCGCCATAAAGGCGGGGTTGGTGATGAAGTCCACCAGCAGCTTGATGCCGGGCTTGCGATAGAGCGCGCCGGCGTTATAGCTGCCATTGGCGTAGAGCTGCTCGACCTGCTTGGAAGAGGCACCAAAGGTGTAGATGTTCTCGTCGCCCACGAGCTCGGCAATCTCCACGTTGGCGCCGTCGAGTGTGCACAGGGTCAAAGCGCCGTTGAGCATGAACTTCATGTTAGAGGTGCCGCTCGCCTCCTTGGAGGCCAAGCTGATCTGCTCGGAGATATCGGCGGCGGGGATCACACGCTCAGCAGCGGTGACGTTGTAGTTCTCGATCATGACAACCTGCAGGTAGGGGGCCACGTCGGGGTCGTTGGCGATCCACTGCGACAGCGTCAGAATCAGATGGATGATGTCCTGGGCGATGGTGTAGGCAGGTGCTGCCTTGCCGCCAAAGATGATGGTGACGGGATGCTTAGGTCTGTTGCCGTTCTTGATGTCGAGATACTTCCAGATGATGTAGAGCGCGAGCATCTGCTGGCGCTTGTACTCGTGGATGCGCTTGACCTGGACGTCGATGATGGCGTTGGAGGGAATGGTCACGCCCTGCTCGAGCGCCATGAACTGGCGCATGATGGTCTTGGCTTCGGCCTTGGTGGCGGCCAGGCGCTCAAGAACATCCTTGTCGTTAGCGAATTCGGCGAGCTTGCTCAGGTCGCCGGTGCTGCGCCAATCGGTGCCGATCACATCGTCGAGCAGGTTGGCGAGCGCGGGGTTGGCGCCATGGATCCAACGACGGAAGGTGATGCCGTTGGTTTTGTTGGAGAACTTCTCGGGATAGATCTCGTAGAACGGGTGAAGCTCGGTGTCCTCCAGAATCTTGGTGTGGAGTGCGGCGACGCCATTGATGGAGAAGCCAAAGTGAATGTCCACGTGGGCCATGTGGACGGTGTCGTGCTCGTCGATGATGGCGACGCGCGGGTCGTCGTGCTCGGCCTTGGCAACCTCGTCGAGCTTGACGATGATGTCGGCGATGGCGGGCGAGACCTTCTGCAGGCTGGCGAGCGACCACTTCTCGAGCGCCTCGGCAAGGATCGTGTGGTTGGTGTAGGCGACCATGGAGCGCACGATGGCAACGGCCTCGTCAAACTCGATGTCGTGCTCGGTGGTGAGCAGGCGGATGAGCTCGGGAATGACCATGGTGGGGTGCGTGTCGTTGATCTGGACCACGGCGTAGTCGGCCAGATCGTGCAGGTTGCTGCCGCGCTCGACGGCCTCGTCGATCAGGAGCTGGGCGGCGTTGCTCACCATGAAGTACTCCTGGTAGATGCGAAGCAGGCGGCCCTGCTCATCGGAATCATCCGGATAAAGGAACAAGGTGAGGTTCTTGGCGATCTTCGTCTTGTCGAAGTCGATGGAGCTGCCGGGGACCAGGCCGTCGTCGACACTTGCCAGGTCGAACAGACGCAGGCGGTTCTTGGTGGGCTGGCCGTAACCGGGCACATCGATGTTGACGAGCTTGGAGGTGACGGCAAAATCGCCAAACTCGACGGTGTAGGAGCGGTCGTCATCGATCAGGATGTCCTGCTCGCTAAGCCACTCGTCGGGGACGGTCTTTTGCTGGTTGTCGGCAAAGCGCTGACGGAACAGGCCGTAATGGAAATTGAGGCCCACACCGTCACCGGTAAGGCCCAGCGTGGCAATGGAATCCAGGAAGCACGCGGCCAGACGGCCCAGGCCGCCGTTGCCCAGCGAGGGCTCGACCTCAAACTCCTCAATCTTGTTGAGGTCGTGGCCGGCAGCGGTGAGCTGGTCTTTAACCTCGGCATAGATGCCAAGGTCGATCATGTTGTTGATCAGCAGTTTGCCAATCAAAAACTCAGCAGAGATGTAATAGAGCTTTTTCTTGCCATTGTTGAGCGGGCAGGCGGCAGAGCGCTCCTGCACGAGTTTGACCAGCAGTTTGTAAATGCGGCGGTCATCGAGTTGCTCGAGCGAAGTTCCAAAGGACTGCTCGGCAAGATCCGCAAGATCGATACGGGGCATGTTTCCTCCTGTGGTGAGTTGTCTACATGTCAGAAATTCAAAAGAAGCCCGCGCGAGGGGATTGGGGTGGCCTCGCGCGGGAAAAGCGGTCGCGTCCGCACGGTGGGGAGGGGTCGGGCGCGGTAGCTCCTATTGGGGAAGCTCGATTTCGGCTTCCGATGGGATGCGGAAGTAGGTCTCGGTCCAGCAGGTGAGCTTGTGCTCGAGTTCGCGGGTGATGGCGCCATCAAGCATGCGCCAGGTCCAGTTGCCGCCCAGAGTGGCGGGGGTGTTGATGCGCGCCTCGTTGCCCAGATTGAGCAGGTCCTGCATGGTGTAGATGCAGGTATCGCTCACGCTGGCGGCGATGGTGCGGTTGAGCGCGTCGGCCATGGACTCGCCTGCCTGCTGGTGGGTATACAGGGCCGCCTGCTCGCGCTGACGCGGGGTGGCCGTTCCCTCATACCAGCCGCGTGCCGTTTCGTTGTCATGCGTTCCGACGTAGGCGACGGTGTTGGCAATGTAGTTGTGCGGCAGGTAGTACGAGTTGGTGCCCTCAAAGGCAAACTGTAGGATCTTCATGCCAGGGAAGCCCGTGGTGTCGCGCATGTCGATGACACCAGGGGTAAGAAAGCCCAGGTCTTCGGCAATGATGGGAAGCGTGCTGAGCTTTTCCTCGAGCGCCTTGAAGAACTTGAGGCCGGGTCCCTGCGTCCACGAACCATATGACGAATCGGGAGAGGAGAACGGCACCTCCCAAAATGCCTCGAAACCGCGGAAGTGGTCCAGACGGATGATGTCGTACATGTCGAGGGCGGCTCGGATGCGGCCTTCCCACCAGGAGAAGTCGTCTGCTTCCATGGCGTCCCAGTCGTAGATGGGGTTGCCCCAATACTGGCCGGTGGCCGAGAACTGGTCGGGCGGTGTTCCCGCGACGCTGACGGGATTGCCTGCGGCGTCGATCTTAAAGAGCTCAGGTGTCGCCCACATCTCGACGGAGTCACGCGAGACATAGATGGGCAGGTCGCCGATGATGAGAATGTCGCGCTCGTTGGCATAGGCCTTGAGGCGGCTCCACTGGCGATCGAAGAAGTACTGCGTCATCTGGTGGTAGAGCATGCGCTCGGGATGGGCGGCGCAGACCTTGCTGGATGCCTCGCCGCGGCGGCGGAGCTCCTCGGGCCACTCCCAAAAGGCCTTGAGCCCGCACTCCTCCTTCACGGTCATGAACTCACAATAGGGAATGAGCCAGTCCTCGTTTGCCTGGATAAAGTCGTCGAAATCGGCCGGCTTGTCGGCAGCAAAGCGCTCAGCGGCGCGGTCGAGAATCTGACGGCGGCCGCCAAAGATAGCTCCGTAGTCGACATTGCTGGGGTCGGATCCCAGATACACGCCATCGATATCGCGCTGCTCCAGATACCCTGCCTCGATAAGCTCGGCAAAGTCGATAAAGTTGGGGTTGCCCGCGCGGGCCGAGAACGACTGATAGGGCGAATCGCCATAGCTGGTCGTCGTAAGGGGCAGAATCTGCCAGTAATGTTGTTTGCACGAGGCGAGAAAATCGACGAAGTCGTAGGCATTCCAGCCAAAGCCGCCGATTCCGTATGGTCCGGGCAGAGATGAGACGGGCATGAGGACGCCGCTTGCACGCTCCATGAATGCGCTCACCAACCTTCTTGTTGTGGGGTCGGCCTGCCGATGGATGTGCAGCCCGCCCCCGATGTTCTGATTCGATATGCCTATTGTAAAACATGTTGTTTAAACATGTACAGGCAAGATAAAAAAGTTGGTCGATTTTCGGCGAATGGTTACATGCCATGAAAAAGCCCCGACCTCACAACGTGAGATCGGGGCAAGAGCGGTATGTAGGTTTTTGCTACTCGGCGTCGGCGAAGCCGTTGGGGTTGTGGCTCTGCCAGTTCCAGCTATCGCGGCACATATCCGCGATGTCGTACTGAGCCTTCCAGCCCATCATGCGCTCGGCCTTGGAGGCATCGCACCAGTTGGCAGCGATGTCGCCGGCACGGCGCTCGCGGATCACGTAGGGCAGCTCCTTGCCACAAGCCTTGGAGAAGGCGGCGACGACCTCGAGTACCGAGGTGCCGGTGCCGGTGCCCAGGTTAAAGATCTCGACGCCGGTCTTGCCGTTCATCCAGTTGAGGGCGGCAACGTGGCCCGAGGCCAGGTCGCACACGTGGATATAGTCGCGCACGCCGGTGCCGTCGGGAGTGGGGTAGTCATTGCCAAAGACCTGAACGGCCTCGAGCTTGCCCACGGCAACCTGCGCGACATAGGGCACCAGGTTGTTGGGGATGCCCTTGGGGTCCTCGCCGATCAGGCCCGACGGATGGGCGCCGATGGGGTTGAAGTAGCGGAGCAGCACAACGTCCCACTCGGGGTCGGCGGTGTGAACGTCCATAAGGATCTGCTCGATCATCCACTTGGTCCAGCCATAGGGGTTGGTTGCGGGCTTCTTGGGGTCTTCCTCGGTGACGGGCGGGTTGTCCGGGTCGCCGTAGACGGTCGAGGAGCTCGAGAAGATGATGGACTTGCAGCCATGGTTGCGCATGACGTCGATGAGCACCAGGGTGTTTTCGATGTTGTTGTGGTAGTACTCGACGGGCTTGCTCACCGACTCGCCGACGGCCTTAAAGCCGGCGAAGTGGATGACGCGGTCGATCTGATGGGTGTCGAAGATCTTGTTCATGGCCTCGCGGTCGAGCACGTTGGCCTCGTAGAAGGTGAGGTTCTTGGCAGCCTCTTCGCCCACGATGGTCTTGACGCGGTCGACGGCGACGGCGCTGGAGTTGGAGAGGTCGTCGACGATGACGACCTGGTAGCCGCCCTCGAGCAGCTGAACGACGGTGTGCGAGCCGATAAAGCCGGCGCCACCGGTTACGAGGACGCAGGTGTCTTTGGGGTCGAGTGCTTTGGACATGTAGTCTCCTATCGAGTCAGGAACACTTCTTCAGGGGAGTATAGCGCAGGCAGGGGCACCCAAAACGTGCAGGGCAGGAAAAGCAGATGAACATGCTAACGTACTCATGGAAATGTTTGGCGTGGGCATACCCTCGACCTTGACGTTTGCATACGAGCCGCCGACCATACGGTTTGCTGCCGTTCGTGGAAATCGTTGGGATGCGCCGGATGTACGCTAATATGTATGAGTTGAGCGACATATAAATAAACATGTAACGGAGTAGATATGTCACCAAACAGCGATTCCATCCTTTCCCAGGAGCTTTCGCGTCGCACTGCCCTCAAGGCCCTGTTCGGCGCAGCTTCTGCAGCCGTTCTTTTTGGTCTGCCCGCTCGCGCCCATGCTGCGGAGGCCACCAAGGAAACCACCGACAAGCTCAATGCGGCCCAGGCTCAGCTTGACGAGGTCCAGGCCCAGCTCGACAGCATCGCAAATGAATACGCGGCGCTGGCCAACAAGAACGCCCAGACCCTCAACGATATCGAGGGCGTACAGGGCCAGATTGACAGCACGCAGGCGCAGATTGACGAAAAGAAGGCCGAGCTCAAAAAGAAGCGCGACGATCTTTCCGATCGCGTTTCCGCCAGTTATAAGTCGGGCGGCACCAACATCCTGTCGCTGCTGCTCGCCTCGGGTTCGTTTGAGGAGCTCGTCGCCAATGCGCACTATGTTGAGAAGATCAACAAGAGCGACCGCGACGCCATCGAGGACATTCAGACCATCCAGGAAGAGCTCGATGCGCAAAAGACCGAGCTTGAGTCGCAGAAGGCCGACTTAGAGAAGCTCAAGGACCAGCAGACTGCCCAGATGCAGGACATGCAGGCCAAGCAGCAAGAGGTCCAGACCGTGCTGAGCGGTCTTTCCGACGACGTCAAGGAGCTCATGGCTCAGCGTGATTCCGAGATTCTCGCTGCCGCCCAGGCCGAGGAGGCTGCCAGGAAGGCCGCCGCTGCCGCGGCCGCCGCGAACAAGAACAATTCCTACTCGGGTGGTTCGAGCTCGGGCGGTGGATCGTATGCGCCCGGAACTCCGCAGCAAAATGCCGGCTCGGGCAAGCAGCAGGCCGTCGTCAACGCGTGCTACTCCACGCCTTCGCCGGGCCAGAACTGGTGCGCGGCGTGGGTTACCAATGTCTTCCGTAACGCCGGCGTTGGCTACTTTGGCGGTAACGCGTGCGATATGTTTAACGCCTGGTGCTATAGCTCCGACCGCTCGGCGCTGCAGGTGGGCATGATTGTTGCCGACTCATCGCATAGCGGTACCGGCATACCGGGCCTGATCTATGGCCACGTGGGCATCTACGTTGGCGGCGGCATCGTTATGAGTAACGAGGGCGCCATCACGTCGAGGTCGCTTGACTCGTTCATTGGGTTCTACGGCACTGGCTCTGGCGTGCGCTGGGGCTGGCTTGGCGGTATTGCGCTGTCGTAAAGTCGACTGGGCCGCGTGCCCGCCCGCAATATATTTGATTGCCTGCTCGGGCAGTCCTGCTCGCACGGAGAGCACATTAAGTGCTCTCCGGCTCGTGCGGAACTCGCGATCAACCTTATGCCTCTCGGACTGTCCCGGCCCTCTCGGGTCCTGAGCGCGATACACCGGACTGGTTGTCTGATATAAAGATGGCGAAGGCCCCTTTCGGGGCCTTCTTTTTAAATAAAATTATCGACTCCGTGGACTTCGGTTTTGGAATTTGGAGCCGACGGCTCATCAAAGTGGAAAATGAAATATAACCTAGCTGCAATAATCGCCTTGTTGCGAACTCGAACTGATCATGTAGATCTAAAATAGTCGCAATATACAATTGTCGTGTGGTGCGTTGGGTCGGAGCTGCTGCGGGTCCTAGATGGATTGCGGTCTTGCGCCCCGATGTTCAAACAGGTTTCTCTCTAGACGGGAAGTTGCTCATGGACACCATATATGACGGAGACGACTGGGTCGATCATTATAGTTGGCGACTAGTCGGCTCGGATGACAATGGGGATGTGGTGTTTGATGGACTATGTCCAAAGCATCTCCATCCTTTTGTCTCGTCGTTAATTGAGAGTTCCGCTCGTGTTGCCCCCTACAGCTCGGCGTCGCTTCATGATACGGACGTTTTGAAGACCATAAAGGAATCAATTGACGAGGGCACGATGAGTAGCTTGCTGTTTTCTCGCCTTGTGGGGCTAGATGAGATTAGCTCGAAACGACTGCTTGCGGGCGAAAAGGTGGAACTCACTTATCGGTCGATGATTTCAATCCTGCGGATGGCCGATGTTCTTCGCAAATAAATGAAAACGGGACAAGTGAGCTACATCACTTGTCCCGTTATTAATTAAAGTGGACCGCGGCGAGCGGGCTATAAAAATTCGCCGACTCGGTGGACTTCGGGTTCTAGGTCTACGTCGAACTGCTCTTTGACTTTGGCTTGGATGTCGCGGATGAGTTCGTCGACGTCGGCGGCGGTGGCGTGGTCGGCGTTGACGATGAAGCCGCAGTGTTTTTCGCTCACCTGCGCGCCGCCGACAGCATGGCCGCGCAGGCCGGCATCCATGATGAGCTTGCCGGCAAAGTAGCCCTCGGGGCGCTTGAAGGTGGAGCCGGCGCTCGGCATGTCGAGCGGCTGCTTGTCCTCGCGGCGCTGGCGGTAGTCGTCCATGTCGGCCTTGATCATCGCGGCGTTGCCCGGGGCGAGATTGAAGGTGGCCGAAAGCACGGTAAAGCCGTCGTCGGCGATGCGGCTCTTGCGATAGCCCAGGTTAAGCTCGTCGACATCGAACTCGATGATGCTGCCGCTGCCGCGGGTGCCGTCGTCGAGCATGCGGGCGGGCTTGTAGACGCGCACAGACTCCAGCACATCGGCCATGCAGGCGCCATAGGCGCCGGCGTTCATGTAGCAGGCGCCGCCGACCGATCCGGGGATACCCGAGATGGGCTCCATGCCGGTGAGACCGGCCTCGGCTGCCGCCGCGGCGACATCGGAAAGCAAGGCGCCGGCTGCTGCCGTGACGTGCGTGCCGTTGACCGTAATGTCGGAGAGGCCCTCGCCAAGCGCCACGACGACGCCGCGGATGCCCTTGTCACCGACGAGCAAGTCGGAGCCGTTGCCCACGATGGTGAGGGGCAGATCGCAGCGATAGCAGGTATCGAGCGTGGCGACGAGGCCCTGCTCGGTATCGGGCGTGACAAAGACGTCGGCCGGGCCGCCGATTTTAAACGTGGTGTGCTCGCGCATGGGCTCGCTCATCAGCACGTTGTCCTCGCCGGCAACGCCAGCAAGCGCGCACAGCAGGTCCTCGTTAAAAAAGTCGTTCTCGTGCATACGAATATCCGCCTTTTGGTGGTCGTTGTCATCAATCGATTGCAATATACCCCACCCGGACGGATTTGGTGCGCTGGCGGCGATAAAACAGCCGTCTACCGGATTGGTAAAGTGTTTATCATCGAGGTAGAGGGACGGTCGCTATACTTTCAAGGGATTGCGCGAATACTCGGAAGGAGCGAGATGGGCAACAAAGTTACTCTCAAGCAGATTGCCCAGGAGGTGGGGCTTTCCCCCTCGTCGGTCTCGCTTGTTCTCAATAATCGGCCCTGCCGCATCTCGGAAGAAAACCGCAAGCTCATCAAGGAGGTCGCGGCGCGCAACCACTATGTCCCTAACCAGATCGCGCGCAGCCTGGTCATGCGCGAGTCACGCACGCTGGGCCTTATCGTTCCCAATATCGAGAGCCGCTTTTTTGCCTCGCTCGCCGGCAGCTTGGAAAAGCGCTGCCGCGAGGATGGCTATGCGCTCTTTATTACCAGCTCGGGTGGAAGTGCCGACGACGATCTTGAGCTGCTGCGCCAGCTGGTGACGCGCGGCGTCGACGGCGTCTTTCTGGTAGTGGGTGACGAGTTCTCCGACGACCGCGCCCTGCGCGAAGAAGTCAGCCATCTGCCCATTCCGGCGGTAATGGTCGACCGTGCCATTGAGGGGCTCGAGTGCGACAAGGTGATGTTCGACCACGAGATGGGTGGCTACATGGCTACCCGCTATCTGATCGAGCAGGGTCACCGTCGCATTGCCTGCTTGGTTAATGCTCGCCGTTCCAATACGGGTCGTAAACGTCTTGCCGGCTACGAGCGTGCGCTGCGCGAGGTGGGGCTACCGATCGACGCACGTTTGGAGTTTGAGAGCGAGTACTACATTCCGAGCGCATACGAGGCGTCGGAGGCGGTGCTCGCAACTGACGCCACCGCCGTGTTCGCAAGCTCGGACAACATTGCCCTCGGTTTGCTCAAGCGCCTGCACGAGATGGGGAAGAGCATTCCGGGCGATATCTCGGTGGTGAGCTATGACAACTCGGCGGCCGACGTTCTCTTTGAGCCGGCGCTGACCGCGATTGAGCAGGATCCTGGTGTCCTCGCGGAGCATGCTTTTGGCTGCATGTCCAAGCGTCTTGCCGGTAGGGGCGGTAGGCGTGCCGAAGAGGTTGTTCTGGAGCCGGCGCTTATCGTGAAGGGCAGTGTGCTTGACCTTACCGAATATAGCTAAGCGCACTTGTTTGTTTGCATAGATTGCATGCGGAGTGTCCGCTATTTGCCGGCGGGGCCGGGGTGCCTGCTTTGTTTTGAGAAGTTCGCGAAGCCCACCTCTCAAAACAAAGCAGGCACCCCGGCCCTCGTCCGTAAACTCTTCCGCTGGGCGAGCCATAGACGCCGCGCACCGATCTACTAAAGGATGAGCTTGAAATTGGTGCTATATTCGGCTTGAGTTGTTTAATGCTAGTACGGGAGGCTGATATGGGGCTGTTCAAGAAGAAAAACCCGCAGGATGCCTTTGATCCCGATGTGTTTACCATCACGGATACGATTTTGGACCCGCCGCGGTTTACATTTTTGCCGGCTATCTATCAGGATGCCACGCGCCGCAAGTGGGCCGTGCATCAGCGCGGCGGCGAGCCGAAGATTTTTGACTATGCGGACGTGTTGCAGTGCGAAGTAGCCGAGGCGGGCGATCCGGAGGCCGATGAAGCGGTCTCTAAACAGGAATTTGCCCAGCGTATTCTGGCAAATCCCGCTAAGGCGGCAAAAATGAACGCTGCCAAACGTAATATGTGTCTTGGTATGGGCGTTGTTGTGGCGGTTCAGACGGGAAAAGACGAGGTTTCCAAATTAGAGATTCCCGTTATGACCGACGAAGTCAAACGCGATTCAAGTCTATATAAGTCGTATCGGAATGTCGCCGAGAGGATTAAGGCCGAATTTGATGCCATGGGAGGGCTGGCCTAATTTTGGCGGCATACGTTTCTGAATGAGGAGTCTGTGCAATGGCAGGCGAATCTTATGCAATTCCCCCCAAAGATCGTGCTGTTGAGGGAATTCTTTGGTATATCCAGCACCATCAGCTTGCCGGCGGCGATCGCCTGCCGGCCGAGCGCGTGCTGTGCGAAGGGATCGGCGTTTCGCGTACGGCGTTGCGCGCTGGTATCACGCGGCTCATCTCGTGTGGAACGCTCGAGAGCCGTCGCGGATCGGGTACGTATTTGTGTCCTTCTAAGCCGCTGAACATCTTCCAGGAAACGTATAACTTTTCCGATGCTGTGCGGACTGCCGGCCTGCATCCCTCTTCTCGTCTGGTTTCCACCGAGACCATCGAGGCGGATAAGACGCTTGCCGACAAGCTTGGGGTGGCTGTAGGCGCTCCTTTGCTCCGCATGCAGCGCGTTCGACTTATTGAGGGCGAGCCGGCGTCAATCGAGACGGCTCACGTTAACCTGTCCCTGTGCCCCGCGCTTTCCGATCATGATTTTGAGTGCGAGAGCCTTTACGATGTCTTGCTCAAAGAAGGTGGCGTGCGTGTTGAGCATGGACGTGAGCATATCTCCATCTCGCGTTTGAACGCCGAAGAGGCCGAGCTGCTCCAGCAAGAAGAGGGAACGCCGGTGTTCTATGAGAGCACGATCGAATTTGATAAGGACATGCGTTTTGTGGAGCATTGCAAATCGGTGATTTTGCCTACAAAGTTCCGCTTTGCCGATAACGGCGAAGAGAACGGCATGAGGAGCGTGGCAGGTGAACAATGGCTGAAACAGTAGTTGCCACCCCGGTTTATATGCGCATTCGACGCCGCATCGAGGAGCGTATCGAGCGCGGAATATATCCCACGGGTTCCATGATTCCGTCCGAAAAAGACCTCGCCGAGGAATTTGGTACGACACGCTTGACCATCCGAAGTGCTGTCGATGAGTTGGTTCGGCGTGGGCAGATTCGACGCGTCCGCGGAAAGGGCGCGTTTGTGGCACAGAAAGTGCCCGTTGCGTACGAGCGAACAGGAGGCTTTCGCGAATCGGTTCGTGCTTCGGGTGGCGAGCCGTCCGTCCGTATCCTCGCGCGTTCCAAGCGTTATGCGGGCCCATATTATGCCAACCTGTTTGGCATTGCCGAGGACGATTTGCTGTATTCGATTCGGCGTTTGAACTGCGTCAACGGCGACCCCGTATCGATTGAGACGGCGTTCATCCCGTGCCTGCTGTTTCCCACAATCGAAGATATTGACGTGTCGGTCTTCAGTTTGTACGAGACATATGAGATGTTGGGCCGAAAGCCGGTCATGGCACAGGAAAAGCTCGATATCGAAGCGCTGGGCGCGCGAGATGCCGGCCTGCTTGGACTGGAGCAGGGCGATCTTGCCTTGACGCTTGAGTGTGTGAGCTTCGATGCGAGCGGCCAGGCGATCGAGTACGTCAAGTCGTTTAACCGCGGTGATGCGGGTGGATATACCTATACGTACTAGCTGGTTTTTTGCATAACGGGCTGAAAAGCTGACGGAATTTTGATTCGTTGAGCAGACTGCATATACAACCTTACAGGGCTCAAAATCGACCGTTCGCCGAAGGGAATAAATTAATCGACAAAGAGGTATCAAAAAGCCGTAACCTGTAATCGTGATTGGTATCAAATACTAATGATTTGTTGCGAGGTGAGACGATGAAGATGCTCGATTACGTTCAACTCGCCCATGTGCGTATGGGAGAGAACCTCGAGCGTTCGTCTGAGCTGGTAGCGCAGCTCGTTGATATTTTCCAGTCCGGTTCTTTTGACGCGCTGCGCATCGTTGCTTCGGGTTCGTCGCGTCATGCCGCCGATTGCGCCCGCGATTACCTGCAAGATGCGCTGCAGATGCAGGTGTCCGTTGTGACGCCCGAGGCCTTCGTCGATTTTGAACACACCTATCCGCAGCATGCGCTCAACATCGCCGTCTCGCAGAGTGGCTATTCGACCAATACGATTGCGGCGCTCGATTACATGCGCGCACACGATATGGCTGCAGTTGCGCTCACGGCGAACGTCGAGGCGCCCATCAAGGAGCACACTGACATCGTTCTTGACTACGGTGTGGGCGTCGAGTCGGTGGATTTTGTGACTCTGGGCGTCGAAGTTCTCGTTGAGTACCTGGTGCTCTTTGGTATTTTCGGCGGTCAGGCGCGCGGAACGATTGACGCCAAGGGCATTGCCCAGCGTCTTGACGACCTGCGCGAGGCTATCCATGCCAATGCCGTGATGTGCAAGACCGCCGAGGCATATGTCCAAGACCGCATGCTCGAGCTTTCTGAGCACATGCCCGCCATGGTCGTCGGCAACGGCCCCAACTACGGTGTTGCCGAGGAGGCGGCCCTCAAGCTGAGCGAGACCATCAAGATTCCTGCCATGCATCACGAAGGCGAGGAGTTCGTCCACGGTCCCGAGATGCAGATTGTTCCGGGCTATCTGGTGTTTATTGTCGACGATCCGCAGGGGTCGGAGCGTCTTGCGAATATCGCCGATGCGCTATCGAACGTTACGACAAAAACGGTGCTGCTCACGGCCCATCCCAGGGGTAGGGCTCACGAGGTTGCGGTGCCTCAGGTGGCTCCGCTGCTCAGCGCGATTCCCAATCTTGTGTTCTTCCAGACGATTGCGGCAATGATCGCCGAGCGTCTGAAGTCATGGGACGTGCACCCGTATCTCGATGCCGTCTCCAAGCAAATGGAGGTCAAGGCAGAGGGCTACGAAGAGTCAGTCAATGCGCTTAAGGCCAAAGCGGCTGAGTGTTACGGAATGTAAGCGGGTTTTGATGCCCGTTGGCATGGGGGATGTGGAAACAACCCCAGAAAGGAGAGACAAATGAAGGAAACCGAGAAGATCGAGATCATGCATTTCGACCAGGAGGGCTATCTCGAGGACGGCAAGGCGCTCTACGAGACCGGCAAGAAGATGACCGCGCTCGCCGACAAGGTCGCCGACGAGGGCTACGACGCCGTGTTCCTGATGGGCGTCGGCGGCACCTGGGACGAGCTCATGCAGCTCGAGTACCTCATGAACAAGTTCGGCGACCGCGACCTCGAGGTCTACCTGATCCACGCCGCCGAGTGGAACGCCATGGGCCACAAGCGCATGACCGAGAAGTCCGTCGTGCTCACCGCCTCCGAGTCCGGCACCACCCCCGAGGTCCTCGAGGCCGTCAAGAAGATGAAGGACATGGGCGTGCGCGTCTACGCCATGACCAAGCCCGAGGGCCCCATCGGCCAGGCTGTGGGTGCCGAGAACTGCGTCGCCATGGCTTCTGACCATGGTTCGGGCGGCTGCGAGAAGGGCTACTACCTCGCCGACTGCTTCGGCCTGCGCCTGCTCAACCGTCGTGGCTGC
>CBCSNQ010000026.1:0-23372 GCA_965141565.1 uncultured Collinsella sp.
GCGCAAACAGGTCGCTCATATCGCCGCCGGTGGCAGCGCCCAAAAACTCGCTTTTGGCCTTTGACCAGGCGGCTCGCTTTTTGCTTCCCATCTGCTTCGCGCCCTTCTCAAAACGTTGGTATCATTGCTCAATCAAAGTGATACCAATAAACGTGAGGCCGCCGCGTGATGATCAGAAAAACCCTCGATACCGACATTCCCGCCGTCATGGCTATCTACGACGCTGCCCGCGCCTTTATGCGCGCGCATGGCAACGCCACGCAGTGGCCCGAGGGCACGCCTTCTGCCGAGCAGCTGACTGCCGATATCGCCGCCGGTGGCAGCTATGTGTGCGAAGTCGACGGCCGCGTGGTGGCGACGTTTGCCTTTTTGCCGGGTCCGGACGAGTGCTATGACGCAATTGAGGACGGTCAATGGCGTAGCGACGCTCCGTACGCCGTGCTGCACCGTGTGGCATCCGACGGCACCGTGCACGGTATCGCGGCTGCGATGTTTGCCTTTGCCAAGGAGCGTGCCGATCACCTGCGCATCGACACGCATCAGGACAACCTGCCCATGCAGGGTGCCATCTTAAAGGCTGGCTTTGAGCGCGCCGGTATCGTCTATGTGTCCGACGGCACGGCGCGTGTCGCGTTCGATTGGCTGCGCGAGGCGTAAAAGCAGGGGCGCGTGTCAACAATTCGCACGAACGAAAATGGCCCGGGCGGGGCCATTTTCGTTCGCTGCGCTGATTTGCAAGCCGGCTTTCGCAAGGCGCGAACCTACGAAAATCGCCGCGCGGCAACGCGGGGCGATGAGCTCGGTCGGGGGATAGGGCCCGCTTCGCCCGCCGGCCCGTAAATTGTATCATCCAGTGTGGAGCGTGAACGCCCGTTGCCGCGTGCGATGGGCTTGCAATAAGAGGAGAGCCATGTCGAAGCAAGCGGTCGTTGGAATCTTGGCGCATGTCGATGCCGGCAAGACCACGTTGGCCGAGGCCATGCTGTTCAACGCGGGTCGCATCCGCAAGCGCGGCCGCGTGGACGATGGCGATTCGCATCTGGACACGAACGCGATCGAGCGCGAGCGCGGCATTACGATCTTCTCGTCGCAGGCCGTACTCGATCATGGCGATACCCACGTCATGCTCGTGGATGCGCCGGGGCATGTCGATTTTTCTGCCGAGGCGGAGCGCACATTGCGCGCGCTGGACTACGCGATTTTGGTTGTGGGTGCCAACGATGGCGTGCAGGGGCATACCGAAACTCTGTGGCGCCTGCTTGCGCGCTATGACATTCCGACGTTCATCTTTATCAACAAAATTGATTTGGAGAATCCCGGTCGCGATATTTTGCTGGCACAGCTCGGGCAGCGTCTTTCCGAAGGCTGCCTGGATGCCAACGAACTGCTGGCGGGCGGCGCCGTTCAGGAGGACGCTGCTGCGTTGGACGAGGCGGCGCTCGAGGAGTTTCTTGAAGCGGGCGAGCTTTCTGTCGCAACGCTGTCGCGCATGGTTGCCGAGCGCAAGCTCTTTCCCTGCTTTGCCGGCTCGGCGCTCAAGGACCAAGGCGTGGACGAGCTGCTGGATGGCATATGCGCGCTGATGCGCGAACAGGCGTGGCTCCCGGAGTTTGCCGCGCGCGTCTATCGTGTCAGCCGCGGGGATCGCGGCGAGCGTTTGGCTTGGGTTAAAGTGACCGGCGGCACGCTGCATGCCAAGCAGATGATTGACGGACGTTCCGGTGCCGAGGCATGGGAGCAGAAGGTCGATCAGGTACGCATCTATAACGGCGAGAAGTATGAGCTTGCCCAAGAAGTTGCTGCTGGCGGTATTTGTGCCGTGACGGGTCTTGCGCACGTTCGCCCGGGGGACGCCCTGGGCGCGGAGCCCGCGGGCGATGCGCCCGTCATTGCGCCGGTCCTCACCTATACGGTGCTGCCGGGCGAACACGACGTCCATACGGTGTTCAAAGCGTTGGCTGAGCTGGCGGATGAAGACCCCATGCTCGGCGTAAGCTGGAATACGCATCTTGAGCAGATTCATTTGCAGTTGATGGGCGCCGTGCAACTCGAGGTCGTGCAGCGGGTGTTGGCAGATCGCTTTGGCCTTTCGGTTGCGTTTGAGCCCGGCGGCATCCTCTATAAGGAGACTATCTCGCAGCCGGCCGAGGGCGTGGGCCACTTTGAGCCGCTGCGCCACTATGCCGAGGTGCATCTACGCTTGGAGCCGTTGCCAGCGGGCTCGGGCGTGCAGTTTGGTACCGTGGCCTCGACCGACGAGCTCGATCTTAACTGGCAACGTCTGGCGCTCACCAACGCCATGGAGCGCGATCACCTGGGCGTGCTGACCGGCTCGCCCATCACCGATATTCGCATTACGCTCACGGGCGGCCGTGCGCATGCCAAGCACACCGAGGGCGGCGATTTTCGCCAGGCCACGTATCGCGCGATTCGCCAAGGTTTGATGCAGGCGCGTGAGGCCGGCGCGGCGGTGCTGTTGGAGCCGTGGTATCGCTTTGAGCTCGAGGTGCCGGGGGAGTGCGTGGGCCGGGCGCTCTCGGATGCCACGCGCATGGGTGCCGAGTACGAGCCACCGACGATGGCGGGAGACCGGGCGAAGCTTGTGGGTCGCGTACCGGCATCCGAGGTGCAGGACTATGCCCTGGAGGTGACTGCCTACACGAGCGGTCGCGGACATCTGTACCTAGAGTTTGCCGGCTATGCGGCTTGCCATGATGCTGAGCGCGTCATCGAGGCGGCCACCTATGAGCCCGAGGCCGATCTGCCCAACACGCCCGATTCGGTCTTTTGCTCTCACGGTGCCGGTTACACGGTCAAATGGTACGACGTACCCGCCGCGGCGCACGTAAAGATCGATCCCGCCACCTTTCGCCCCTGGCGAGCAGCAGACGCCGAGTTTTTCGGCCATAGGTGATAGAGGGTCAGTTCCTTTGTCGTATGCTATTGGTGTAACTCGGTACAAGTTGGTATAACTATTACCAGGGTTTGCCAATCCGAGGAGGCCGACATGAATCCAAATCCCTTTAAGCCAACGGCAGGCAAGCGGCCTCCGATGCTCATCGGTCGCGAGTCGGTCATCGAAGATTTCGAGGAAGGGCTCGATAACGGCGCCGGAGCGCCGGGTAGGCTCATGCTCATTACGGGAAACCGCGGCTGTGGCAAGACGGTTCTCCTGCGGGAGCTGCAACGTCTAGCCAGCGAGCGCGGATGGGCGGTTGTCTCCGATTCCGCTTCGCTTGGCTTGTGCGACCGCCTGGCCGACGCGCTTCGCTCGAATAAACCCGTTGTGACGTCAATGGAGTTCGGTCCGTCGTTTGGCCGGATGTCAGTCGAGGCGGCGCGAGCAAAGGGCGAAACGTTGCGAGGGCTGGTCAACGAGCGCCTCAAGAAGCTCGGTCCAGGCAAGGGCATACTGTTTGCGATTGACGAGGCGCAATCTGCGTCTATCGAGGAACTGGCGGCTCTTGCCGTTCTCTATCAGCAGGTGCTCGGAGACCAGGATGCCACGGGCTTGTCCGATAGCGACCAGCGCGGTCTTGCGCTGGTCTTCGCCGGCTTACCCAGTATGGTTGACGATCTGCTCGAAGAGCCGAGCGTGACGTTTTTGCGGCGTGCCCAGCAGCGTACGTTGGGGGCGATCTCTTTGCCCAAGGTACGCGATTCGTATATCCAGACGGTCAAAGACGCTGGTCTTTACGTTGACGCGGAGACGGCGGACCTTGCGGCACGCAAGAGCATGGGGCATCCATATATGGTTCAGCTGGTGGGCTATTACATGTGGCGGTCTGCTGTTCGACGCGGCTCGCAGGTCATCGAAAGGCGCGATGTCGAGGATGGCCATGCGGATGCCGTCTCCGAGTTCTACGAAGCGGTTGACGCGCCCCTGTATTACGGGCTGCGCAGTCCACAGCGCCTTTTTATCGAGGCTATGGCGGTTGACGAGAACAAACCGACGCGCATGGCGGATATCATTGAGCGTTGTGATCGTACCCAGAGCTGGGCGAGTAAATATCGCGCAAGCCTGATTCGCGAGCGCGTCATCGAGGCTGCCGGATACGGCCTCGTCCGGTTTACCGTGCCCATGCTGGGCGCGTACGTTCGCGATCGAGTTTTATGGCATGAGTAGGGTGATAAAGGTGACGGAACAGAAGATGAGCCCGCAGGCTATCGAGGTGCGTGGCGCGCGCGTTCATAACCTTAAAGACATCGATATCGATATTCCGCTGGGAAAGCTTGTGGGCATTGCCGGCGTGTCGGGTTCGGGCAAGAGTTCGCTGGCGCTGGGGGTTCTTTATGCCGAGGGCTCGCGCCGTTACCTGGAGGCGCTCAGCACCTATACCCGCCGTCGCCTGACGCAGGCCGAGCACGCTCAGGTGGATGAGGTATTGCACGTGCCGGCGGCACTCGCATTGCATCAGCGCCCCAGCGTGCCGGGCGTGCGGTCCACTTTTGGCACCATGACCGAGCTCAACAATAGCCTGCGTCTACTCTTTAGCCGCTGCGCCCATCACGTGTGCCCCCATTGCGGGGCGCGTGTGGAGCCGAGCCTTAACGTGGCTGCGGGCCTGTCGCTCACGTGCCCCGCATGCGGCCGCGAGTTCTACGCGTCGGGTGCCGAGGATTTGGCTTTCAATAGCGGTGGTGCATGTCCCACCTGCGGCGGCACCGGCGTTATGCATGAGGTGGACGAGGCGAGCTTGGTGCCCGACGAGTCAAAGACTATCAACGAGGGCGCGGTGCTTCCTTGGGGCACGCTCATGTGGGATCTGATGAAGCAGGTGGCAGGCGAGATGGGCGTGCGCACCGACGTGCCGTTTAACCAGCTCACGCCTCAAGAGCGCGACATCGTGTTTCATGGTCCGGCGGTTAAGAAGCACATCCTCTACGTGCCCAAAAACGGCGAGGGCGCTACGCCACTCGACTTTACCTATTACAACGCCGTCTATACCGTCGAGAATGCGCTCGCCAAGGTCAAGGACGATAAGGGCTTAAAACGCGTTGCGCGCTTTTTGCGCGAGGGCCCATGCCGCGATTGCGGCGGCACGCGTCTCTCCGAGGCTGCGCGGCAGCCCCAGGTGCGCGGTATCAATCTGGCACAGGCGGCGGCCATGACTTTGGGCGAGGCGATTGAGTGGGTGCGTGGGGTGCCCGCATCCTTGCCGCCCGAGATGCAGCCCATGGCAGCGGATATCTGCGATTCATTTTTGAGCACGGCCCGTCGTCTGGTCGACCTGGGTCTCGATTACCTTTCACTCGATCGCGCCGGTGCCACGCTCTCCACGGGCGAGCGTCAGCGCGTGCAGCTCGCTCGCGTGGTGCGCAACCGATCGACGGGCGTGCTCTATGTGCTGGACGAGCCTTCGATCGGCTTGCATCCTGCCAATGTCGACGGCTTGGTGGGCGTGATGCATGATCTGGTGGATGACGGCAACACCGTGGTTGTTGTCGACCACGACACGCGCGTGCTGGCGGAAGCCGACTATCTGGTCGAGATGGGCCCCGTTGCCGGAGCAGGCGGCGGCAATGTGATCGCCGCTGGTACGGTGGACGAGGTCGAGCAATCGCAGGGCAGTCGCATCGCGCCGTTTTTGCGCGCCGAGCCTAAGCGCTTGCGTCCGCAGGTGACTGACGAGGAAATGTTCGACCAGGGCCACATCCGCATGGCAACCGATGCCATCCATACCGTCAAGCCGCTCGAAGTCGATATCCCGCGCGGCCGTCTTGTCGCGGTGACGGGCGTTTCGGGCTCGGGCAAGACGACGTTGGTGCTCGAGACGCTCATTCCGGCGCTTAAGGCCCGGGCAGCTAGCGAACGCCTGCCAAGACATGTGCGTTGGGTCGATGCCGAAGGCATTGCTCGCGCAAACCTGATCGACGCCACGCCCATCGGCGCCAACGTGCGCTCGACGGTCGCAACCTATGCCGACATCCATGATGAGCTGCGCCGCGCCTTCGCCCGTACGCCCGAAGCCAAGGCAGCCGGCTACAAGGCAGGTGCCTTTAGCTACAACACTGGCACTCTGCGCTGCCCTACGTGCGATGGCACGGGCTCGATATCGCTCGACGTGCAGTTTCTGCCCGACGTCGAGATCGTCTGCCCGGCGTGTCGCGGTTCGCGTTATGCAGACACGGCTTCGCATATCCATCGCGAGGGCAAGGACGGGAGCCTGCTTACGTTGCCGCAGCTCATGGACATGAGTGTGGATGAGGCGCTCGACGCCACGGTGGGACTCAAGAAGGTTCAGGCGCGCTTGCAGACCTTACACGACCTGGGCTTGGGCTATCTCACCTTGGGTGAGCCCACACCGGCGCTTTCGGGCGGTGAGGCACAGCGCCTTAAGCTCGCGAGCGAGATGGGCCGCGTGCAGGACGACGCCGTATTCGTATTCGACGAGCCCACGATCGGACTACATCCGCTCGATGTCCAGGTGCTGTTGAACGTGTTTGACGGCCTCGTTGCCAAGGGCGCCACAGTTATCGTGATCGAGCATGACCTCGACCTTATCCGTAACGCCGATTACGTGATTGACATGGGCCCAGGCGGTGGCGACGCCGGCGGGCAAATCGTCTGCGCCGATACGCCGGCGGATATCGTCGCTTGCTCCAAGAGCATTACCGGTCGCTACCTATAACCGAATGTGATAAAGGGACTGTCCCTTTGTCACATTCCGGCAAAGACTGTCGGCATCACGGTTTTCTGTTTCGGTTAATTCTGGTTAAAAGCAGTTAATTTCAGTTAAAAGCAGTTAATTCTGGTTAAAAACAGTTAATCACAGTTAAAAGCGAGCGCGTTGTCGGCACGGCGCTTGAATAGCTTGTGCCTGAGGGCCAAAATGGCCTCAGCCCATTCGCAGAATTTGCACGCCCTATAGTGAGTGGGCTCTCGTTTGAGCCGATGCTGCCAGGAGGCGGCCGATAGGGGCAATTATGGACAATCGAATCTTTGGGTATGCGCGTGTCTCATCTGCGGATCAGAACTTGGACCGCCAGTTAGACGCATTGGGAAGGTTTCCCGTTCAACGGGACCAGATTTACGCTGACAAAGCAAGCGGTAAGGACTTTAAGCGTCCTCAGTACCAGCGGCTTCTTCGCAGGTTGCGCGAGGGCGACGTTCTCGTGATCAAAAGTATCGATCGTTTGGGTCGTAATTATCGTGAAGTCCTCGATGAATGGCGACGCATCACGGTGGATAGGCATGCTGCCATCGTGGTGCTTGATATGCCTCTGCTCGATACACGCGAGCAACTCGACGGCATCACGGGAACATTCATGGCGGACCTTGTCCTCCAGATCTTGAGCTACGTGGCGCAGCTGGAGCGTGAAAACATCAAGCAGCGCCAGGCGGAGGGTATCGCATCGGCGCGTCTGCGGGGTGTGAGATTTGGAAGGCCGGCGCTCGAACGCCCGGATAGCTATAGCGATGTCATCAAATCATTCGAAGGAGGTGAGGTTACGAGGCAAGAGGCCGCAACGCTACTGAACGTCAGCACATCGACATTCGATCGTTGGAGGCGGGCGGACACGACCGGTTTTGACCGTTCGCCGTCCGTCCGTCCTCTTTAGCTAGACATTTTGACGAGGGGAGTTTATTGTACAGAGCTCACTCCTTCCCTCGATGTTTATCCAGTTCACGCCCTTGAACCAAATAGTGCCACCGCATTGCCAATTCGTCTGCTTTTTGGCGAGGGGCTATAAGTCTTAACGTCAATCGAAGGGAAATAGTCGTGAAACGAAATACTACTAAAAAGCAGCCTATGATGGGCTTGCTTGTCCTACTTATCTGTTCTCTAGGATTCATTTCGGCCTGTTCACAGAATGATGCAAACGCTGCAAAGTCGAAATATGTCGACGATAAGGCGATGAATGTTATCGCTGCCGGGTTTGAGAGAAGGTCCGACGTCATTGAATCTAATGCAAACGATGATGATCCTCATTCAACCGAGAATATCCAGGAAGCTATTGAGGCCGAAATCAAGAACGACAAGGAACTCAAGAACGCTAGGTTTAAGGATTCCAAGATGCAACAGGACGTAATCACGTATCTGAATCTGCTTGATGACCAGCTTAAAGTGACCGAGGATTACTCGCAATCGTCTTCGGATTATTACGAAGAGTGGAATAAGGTCTACGATAAGCGGTCTGCGCAGCTCAAAAAGCTTGTTGATAATTACGGGCTGGAAGTCGGGGAGAAATACGAGGATGATTTCAACGACTTAATTAAGAATGGAAAGTCCGTAGCAGAGAAGACCCGCTACGAGGATGCCATCAACAGTTTGATTCAGGGAGCTAATTTCGAAAAATTGGATGACGGTTACGGTCTGTATACGTATACGGCGGTAGTTGAGAACACCTCTGGTATATCGTTCTCTAACGTCAGCCTGACACTTGCTCTCTATGATGCAGACGACATCAAAGCGGAGGAGACCTATGCGGACACTTCTTCGTGGGCGCCGGGTGAGAAAGTCAAGTTCGAGGCAATGTCCGATGTTGACGCTGCGCGCGTTGTCGCATCTGTTTCCAGCTACGATGTAAATAAATAAGTTCTGCACGGAAGGGGCGGGTTAATCGGCAATGAATGGTTGACCTGCCCGTTTTATGCCAATTATTGAACAACAAGTGCTGCGAACGAATGTGTATTATTTCGGATTGCAAACAGCTGCCCTCGTCTAAAGACATGCTGAAAACGACAATTAAGGCATGAGGTATAACCCACGGCAGTTTCTTAAATAACAGGGATTTTGAAAGGAATAGGGGATGGATGAGATAGAGGAAGGCATGGGGGCGCTGAAAGCGAAACTCGGGAGAATCCTGACAAAGCCTAAGGTATTCTTTGCGGGCCTGGCGCTTGGTGGAGTGATTGTGGCTGTACTTTTCATTACCATCTTTAATAACGGCAAAGCTGCGGGCGCGAAAGAAACGACCCCCAATACGCTTTCCCCGTCGGTCGTGTTTGAACGCATCGCTTCCCAGAACGAGATGGTTTCTGCATCGCAGAACTATGCGATTGTCGATAAGGTGACGGATACCAAGAGGTTCTTCGATTGGTTTGATATCCCGTTTACGGAAAACAGCTTTTGGTACCGCTATGTGGGAACCATTAAGGCGGGTGTGAATCTCGAGACGGCAGAGATACATACAAACAAGAAAAAGCTGACCATTACGATGGATGAGCCTTATGTAATCTCGAACACGCCGGATATGAATAAGTCGGGTGCTCTCGAGGAACGCAACAACATCCTCAATCCCATTGAGGTCAAAGACGTCACGGCGTTTGAAGCGCAGTGCAAGGAGCGGAGTGAAAGCGAGGCCATCAAGGATGGCAAGCTGCTCGAAGAGGCTCGAGTGAACGCCGAAGCAAATATCCGTGCGATGTTCAACTCGGCATTTGGCGATGAATATACGGTTGATTTCGACTATCGGAAATAGGAGGTCACTATGGAGGATAAAGACGATCTAGCTGTTGTCGAAAGGGAGGAGCTGTCGCGACATAAGCAGAGTTTTGATATCCGTAAGGCCGCTGCTGGGTTGGTTGATGGCGCCGGAAGCGCGATGGCGGGCGCGGTTGCAACCGTACAGAAAGTTGCCGATGGTGCAATGCGTGCTGCAACTCCGATGGTCGATGACGCCTTGGCGGCTATTGCTGATGCGGCCGATGGTGCGGCAGGTGCTGCTGCGGATATTGGTGACGCCGTCAACGATTGGGCATACCAGCAACAGCTCAATAGGTACAGGCCTGTAACCAAAGAGGTCTATCAGAGCCCTTCATTCCATTTGCCGAACATGATTCGAATTGTTGACGGAAATGAGCGTCGGGACATCGATGTCTGTAGGGATGCTATTGGTTGGTTGGATACTGTTAAGGGCACGCAGATTTTCAATTTGTACCGCGAAGCAATTGGGGATAGCGAGCTGTCTTTCTACCCTAAACCATCTCTTTATTCCACATATTACATAGATGCTTTTGATCGGTCTCGCTTTGTTGATCTTGACTCCTATTTCGCAACCATGCAACAAGACAAGATGGCCGAGTTGAGACGGATTGCGTTCATGCTTGGCGCGAAGCGCTGCAAGTTGGAGGTGACGGAGTACGAGGAAACTCGGAGAGGCCACCAGGTTAAGGGAAATGCCAAAGCGGGAAAGAAGGGCTCGGCTCGAATCAACGGCTCTTTGAGCGATTTAACGAGAAATGAGAAGAAAATCCTGTTTACACAGGAATTCGAGGGAGACATGGTTCCACAGCGCCCTGAACTCCATTGGTATGCCCATGACTCTGACATTCTCTTGTTAATCGAAACGAGATGCGGTGGAGAGGATAAAAACAAGGCGAAGAGTTATCGGGTTGAATTGAAAAGCGAGACGACCATGACCATGTCAGTATCGCTTGCTATGGCTATCGATGAGGCATGCAGCAAGCTGAACATAAGGGCGAATTCGAGCCTGACAAGCCAAGCTAAGCGAGAACTTCGGCAGTCGTTTGTATTTGAAGTTGAATTCTGACGTGAATTGTTAGCAGCCAAATGCGGCAAAGGGACTGTCCCTTTGCCGCATTTGATGTCAAAACCATTTTGTCGAGGACTAGAGAGTTTGAAAGTCTACCATTTCTACCCCGTCCCCTAATGGCAGGTTTTACATGCCGGCAAAGCCTGTTTGGCGCAGGGCCTCGTAGAGGACGATGGCGGCGCTGTTGGAAAGGTTGAGTGCGCTGATGCGGTAGTCGTCGGGATTGACGAAGTTGCCGCAGATATCCTGCCGAAGGATGGCCTCGTGGCTGTCCTCGGTATGTCCCAGCGATTCCTCGTGGGCTTCCCATGCCTCGGCGTTATCGAGTGAGTCACAATCGCGCAGCATCGGGATGCGCTCGCAGCGCTCGGGCGCCGCGGCAAGCAGTGGCTCGGGAATGCCCGAGCTCTCGCTGCCAAAGACCAAGTAGTCGCCATCACGGTAGGTACTCTGCGCATAGGTACGGCGTGCCTTTTTGGTCAGCAGATGCAGGCGCTCGTCGGCGGGGGAGAGGTCGTTACGCGCAAGAAAATCCTCCCAGCCGGCATAAGTCGTCACGTCCAAGTTTTGCCAGTAGCCCAGTCCGGCGCGACGCACCGTCTTGTCGTCGAGTGAAAACCCCAGCGGCTCCACCAGATGCAGGCGGGCGCCGGTAACCACGCAGGTGCGGCCGATATTGCCCGTATTGGCCGGAATCTCGGGCGCATACAGCACAATGTTGAACATGAATCTCCTTGGCATAGAACGAAAAACCACCACGAAGGGGCGCCTTCGTGGTGGTTAGCGGTTACGTGGGCGGGCAAACGCTCGCTTCGATAAACCTAGGCGCGGTGCCAGTCGGTCAGGCAGGCATCGAGGGAGGCGATGAGCGCATCCTTGTCCATGTGACGGCCGATGATGCACAGGCTCGTCATGCGGTCGCCCGTCTCGTCGTCCCAAATCTGCATGATTTCGGGGTTCTCATCGATGATCTTCTGCTTCTCGCCCTCGGGCGCCGAGTCGACAAACAGGCCGTTCTCCATCAGGCGCATCTGGTGGCCGGCCTGCTCAAACATGTAGCACATGTCCGGATCGCCGGTCTGCCACAACGGACCCTTGACGCGAATGACCTCGTCGGGCCACTCCTGCTCAACAAAATCGGTGAACTTCTGCAGGTCAAACGGTTTGCGGCGCGAGTAAACAAAGGTCTCGATGTCGTACTCGAGCACCTCGGGGTCGTCGTGCTCCTCGGGATGCTCCATGGCCTCGATCCAGGCGGCGGAGTTGTAGGCGCGCATAAAGTCGAAGCGGTCGGTATCGAGCAGCTCCTCCATGGGGACCTCGCCGTTTTGGGCCTCGACGATTACGGCGTCCTTCTGCAGGCTGCGCACGATGGCCTTGAGCTCGGCGATCTGCTCGGGGCTCACGGTATCGGTCTTGTTGAGGATCAGCGTGGAGCAGAACTCGATCTGCTGGATGAGCAGGCTCTCGATGTCGTCCTCGTCAATATCCTCGGCCAGCAGGTCGCGGCCGCCGTTGAACTCGTCATACATGCGGGCGCAATCGACCACGGCCACGATGTTGTCGAGCGCGAGCTTGGGCTCGCCGCCCACCTTGGCCTCGTCGCAAAAGCTCGAGATGGTGTAGGCGATGGGGATAGGCTCGCAAATGCCCGAGGCCTCGATGATGATGTAATCGAAGTCGCCCGAATCGGCGATGCCCTGCAGCTGGTTGGCCAGGTCATCCGAAAGCGTGCAGCAAATGCAGCCGTTGGTGAGCGGGATGAGGTCGTCGGTCTCGGAAAGGCCGCCGTCGGCGATGAGACTGGCATCGACGTTGATCTCGCCAATGTCGTTGACGATTACAGCGGCGCGGATGCCGCCATCGTTGGCGAGGATGTGGTTGAGCAGCGTGGTCTTGCCGGCACCGAGGTATCCGGTAAGCATGATGATCTTCACGGGTTTGTTGGGCATGTGCCCTCCTTTGTTAGACATGGCTTACAGTTGAATCTTATGCCAAACGCCTGCTCTTATACCCACGCGCCGGCAAATAACACAAGCTACTCCCAGGCTCCCCATACATCGGGGCAATAACCGACGGTGGCCTTTTTGCCGTTGCGCACGATGGGCTCGGCCAAGACCTGCTGATTCTCGAGTAGCTTGTCGAAGCGCTGGCTAGAGGTGAGGTGCTGGATGAGTGCGAGCGTTTCCTCGTCCTTGGCTTTGGGGTTGAGCAGCTTGTCGATACCGCCGACCGCCTGCATCACGCTCGTGAGCTCGCCCTTGCTCATCTCCTTTTCCTTAAGGTCGATAAACTGCACCTTAATGCGGCGCTCCTTAAAATAACGCTGTGCCTTCTTGGTGTCGAAGGACTTCTTGGTGCCAAAAATTTGCACGTTCATGTATTTGTTCCGCCGTTCTACCTGATGAAGTTGGTGCGCTCGCGATCGGCTTCGGGTGCTTCGATGCCGACGGCCTGTCCTGCCTCGATACAATGCAGGAGCCAGGCCATGTTCTTGCCGATGTTGCGCATGGTGGCCAGGCCCTCGGCGTCCTGGGCGGCCTCGCCCGGCATGGCGCCAAACACGTTGTTCCAGTACGTGGAAGCAACCACGGGCATCTGGTTGATGGTGAAGTACTTATTGAGCACGTCGAAGGTGGTCGACGTGCCGCCGCGACGGGCAACGGCGACGGCAGCGCCCGGCTTGTGTGCAAAGGCTTTGCTGCCGGCATAGAATGCGCGATCGAGTGCCGAGAGAATGCGGCCGCTGGGGTGCGCGTAGTAGACAGGCGAGCCAAAGACAAAGCCATCTGCCTGCTCGGCTGCAGCGATGAGCTCGTTCACCACGTCGTCGTCAAAGGTGCAGCGTCCGCCAAGCTTGCCGCACTGACCGCAACCGATGCAGTCGCGAATGGGCTTGGCGCCCAGCTGAAACACCTCGGTATCAATGCCTTCGGCATCAAGTTGCTCTGCGATCTCGGCGAGTGCGCGGGCAGTGTTGCCGTTTGCCTTGGGGCTGCCATTGACCAAAAGAACCTTCATCACAAACTCCCTCTGCTGTCGGTGACTTCTGCGGAGGATTATCGCACGAGAGGGTAGATGACGTGGGGCGCGATGTGACACGGCGTGTGTTTCACATCGCGCCCCACAACGCTAGTCCAGCTTGGTGCCCGGTACTTGCGGTGCCTCTTTAAGCAACGCTTTGAGCTCGTTCAAAATGGAAACGGGCTGACGGTCGACGCCGTCCAGATGGAGCGTGGCCACGCGAATGGGCGGCTGATATTCAAGCGAGCCGATGAGCACGGGAGAACCCAGGAACCGTTCGATGTCGTTTGCGATCTCGTCGATTGCCTCGGGGCCGAGCTCATCGAAGAGTGCCACGAACGTTGGTCCCGTCGAGCGGAACAGGCGGCCCTTGCCGCGCGAACAATCCATGAGGCAGGCGGCGCTTTCGGCGAGCACGCGGTCGCCCGCATCAAAGCCAAAGCGGGCATTGACCTGAGCGATATCGTCGATTTTGATGGCGATCAAACCAGCCTTGCGCGCCACGCGACGCATTTCGCCAATGGCGTTGACCAGGGCGTGAATATCGCCCAAGCCGGTCACGGAATCGGTCGTATCTGCCAAGCTTCGGTTGATGATAATGCCCACATACATGCCGGGCTCGGTATCGGTGCCGTCCAAGCGGTAGCCCGTGCAGTCGCAAAGCACGTATTTTCCGGTGGCATCCATTACGCGATACTGCATGTAGTGGAAGTGCCACGTGCCGTTTATCACCATGTCGAGCTCGACACGTACGTTGTCGCGGTCCTCGGGATGAACGCGGGCGAGCCACATGTCGAGTGAGTTAAAAGGGTGCTGGGAGGGCAGGTCAAAATCGCGCACGGCGTTAACCGACCATTGCGATTCTCCCGTATCGAGATTGAGGATAAACGGATAGCGCGTCTCGGAGCTCATGGAGATCGCTTGGAACACCCGGTCGTTGCAGGGAAGCTGATCGACGATTGGGCGTTGCGGCGCGTCATCGTCTTTCGGTTGCTGCACACGATGCATAAGCTTATAGCGATACATCTTGCGATCGGCATCCATCGTCATCTGGCGACGCGTGTCGCCAGCAAGTGGATCGACGCGCGAGCAGCCAAAGCTAAAGCTGCCGATCATGGGCGCCTTGCCACCTGAGCTCGCCTCGATCAGCCTGGTACGTACCTGCTCCAAGCGCTGCTCGAGTTCAATCTCGTTTGCGGAGAGCGAGATGAGCACAAACTCGTCTCCACCGATACGGAACAGCATCTCATCGTGCTCCATGGTTTCGGAGAGCGTGCGGCAGATGCTCAGAATATAGCGATTGCCTTCGGCGTGGCCAAACCTATCATTGCAATGCTTGAGATGGTCGATGTCAATATAGGCGCAGGTGAAGGGATCGCCTTTGCGCCAGAGTTGCTCGACGTGACGGTCGAATCCGTTGCGGTTGCCCAAGTTGGTGAGCGGATCGATATAGGCGTTGCGCTCAAGCAGCTGGCGCTCTTGTTGCAGGATGGCATGCGTCTTTTGCAGTTGCTCACCAACGGCGCGTAGCTCAGCAGGCAGCGCGGCAACATCGAGTTCAGCGGTCGAGACGCCGTTCGCAAGTCGCTGAAGATAGGCAATAATCGATTGCTCGCCCAGGCGATATGACTCGTTCATGATGGATAACCTCCTTGGGCGGAACAACGGTTTGTATCATATCCCCAATTCGGTTTGAATTGGGGATATAAGTTAGCTAATGGAGACAAATGTCTCCTTCGACGGTGGCGTTTTGCGCGCGAGCGTATCAGTTGTTATTGCCACCATCGAGCAATGCCTCAAAATCCTTCGCCGGCATGGGACGGTAGTAGAGGAAGCCCTGAGCGTAGCGGGCGCCCATTTGTCGTAGCATGTTTGCCTGCTCATTTGTCTCGACGCCTTCAACCACGACGGGCAGATGGAGCGACTGCGCCATCTCGAGCATCGATGACACGATCTGCGCGCTGCGGCCTTGATCGCGGTCGGTGAGCACAAAGGTGCGGTCGAGCTTGATGACGTCGACGTTGACGTTCTTGAGCATCGCGAGCGTGGACTGGCCGGTGCCAAAATCGTCCATGTAGGTCGAGAAGCCACGGGTGTGCAGATCCGCGGTCAGCTTATCCACGGCCTCGGACTCTCCGGTATAGGCGGTCTCGGTGATCTCGATGTGCATGAGTTCGGGCGGCAGGTTGTACTGGGCGGCGAGCGACCCCATATGCTCGGCGACATCGCAGGCAAGAATGTCTACGCGCGACACATTGAGGGAAATCGGAACCACGCGAAGTCCTCGATTGAGGCGCTCGCGGAGCCACATGGCGACGCCCTGCCAAACATATTTGTCGAGCGTCACTACAAAGCCGCTTTCCTCGAGTGCGGGGATAAACGTTGCGGGCGAAATGAGAGAGCCGTTCTTGTCAATCCAGCGGGTGAGTGCTTCGGCGCCAATAATCTCGCCGGTTTCCATATCGACCTGGGGCTGAAGATAGTACGTGATGCGACCATTTGACAGCGCGTACTGGAATTCGGTCAGCGTGCGGTTGAACACGATTTCGCGCTTGTACTCCTCGGGGCAAAAAATGGCAATGCGCTCCTTAAAGTCGTTTTTTGCGCGCCGATTGGTAAACATGGCCTTTGCCTGCGCATCGATGGTGATCTCCTCATTGGAATCGATGGGGTAAACGCCCATGGACGGCCAAAAACCTACGCCGCCATCATGCCTGGCTACTGCCTCGCGAACGCGGTTGTAGATTTGATGGACGGTGATGTGCTTAAAGGGGATGAGTACGCAAAAGTCATCTTGGCCCCAGTACCCTGCGACGCCCATATCGGCATTCTCGATGTCCTTGAGGACCGTGCCCACATCGGCAAGCAGGCGGTCGCCTTCGGCCTGTCCATACCATTCATTAAACAGGCGCATGTGGCCCATGTCGACCGTGGCGATGCACCAGGTGCCGTTGCGCCTTGCCTCGAGAAATGCGTTGGCGCGCCACATAAACTCGCTGGGTCGATAGAGACCCGTGAGCGAGTCGATACGTTCGGCTATGGCGCTTTTGCGCTCCGCCTCGGGTATGGGGAGGCTGTCGTTGGGAACAAGCCCGCCGGCCGTGCGAAGGCGACGGTCGAGTTCGCCTAAAACGGCGGTCGCTTGATGGGTTAAGTGCTCGTAAAAGGCCGGGACGACAAGGCAGACGGGAGTAATGGTGTCGCCTGCGATTCGAACAGGAGCGAAAACGGCCTCTTTAAGGTGGCGGGTCAGTTGCTCGAATGCCTCGTGGTCTAGGTCGTTGCTGAGCACGACAAACTGGACGCTTCGTGAACGGTAGACCCGGCTCCTGCCGCGAGTGATCGACAGCATGCGGCCTGCGTATTCGGCAAGCATGTTGTCGACAGCCTCGGCCCCGTAGAGCTCGTTGAGCTTTGTCGTGCCACGAACGCGCACCGCTATAAGCCCTGTCTCGCAACGATCGCGGCGGCAGGCGTCGATGGCGTTGGCCAGCATGCGCTGCGTTCCGAGGCCTGTGGCAGCGTCGACGGTTTCGGCAAGTGAGTGGTTGACGAGCTCGCCGACATAGAGCGAGGGGACATTTCCGTCGCCGTCGATACGAAACCCGCGAGCACGGCAAAGGACGTAGTCGCCGACGGCGTTGCGCACACGATACTGCATGACGCGACGGTGCTTGGTGCCGTTGTAGACTTGGTCGATGTCGTTGATGCAGGCCTCAAGGTCGTCGGGATGGACACGCGTTTTCCAGTAATCGCGACAGTTGTCTATGTGCTCCGAGGGAAGGCCGAGATCGCGCAAGGCACCTTGTGACCAAAGGGTGCGATGTTTGTCCAAGTTCTCGATAAAGAAATAACGGCCCTCGTTGAGCATCGAAAAGGCGTCAAAAATTCGATCGCTTATTTCGAAGTCGTCGGCGTGAACTTGCGTGATATTGCGTCGATCGAGGTGCATGGCATGACGTAGCTTGTAGTCGTACATGCGATGGTCGGCATCGAGCGTCATGCGATTGGAAGCTTCGCCCAGGGCGGGGTCGGCATGTGACACTCCGTAGCTAAACGAGTGGGGCATCTCGGAATCGTTGTTTTTGAGCAGAACCGTTCGGCAGTGTTTCAGACGTTCGGCGAGGTCGTCCTCGGTTGCAATCGTAGATAGGATGGCAAACTCGTCGCCGCCTATGCGAAACGCCGCTTCGCCCACCTTCATATACAGCTTAAGATAGAGACTTACCTGCAAGATATAGCGGTTGCCCTCGTCATGTCCAAAGACGTCGTTGCAGTGCTTGAGATTGTCGATATCGATGAACGCCATGGTAACGGGGGCGTCCTGCTCCCAGAGCTCCTCGAGGGAACGGGCAAAGCCGCCACGGTTGCCAAGCCCGGTAAGCTGGTCGGTAAAGGCGGTCCTGATCAGATCCTCCTGCCGCTCGAGAAGGTCGCGGACGGTCTTTTCGAGCGTTTCGGTGTAATTGCTGACAGTTTCCATGTTCTAAGTGGCTTTCTGAGGTCGGGGCGGATTGCGTCGGGCGAGCTCGTTGTGTACACGCGTCGTTGCTCAGCGCTTTGCATGTATCCAGGCCCCCGCCTTGCCGCGTTGTTGAGTTAATTTGCCGGCTAATGTTCGCTGTTGATAACAGCTGAGTAGTGTAAACAATAGTGCACAATTATATATGGGTGCACATGCTGTGGGCGGCTATTGTTCGACAAGCGGTAGCGCGACGATGCGATGTTCGATAAAAATGCGACTGGGACGATATATGTTGACGGGTATACTTGTCCCGTTTGAATTTGTGGGGACGGAGATGGTCGCATGGTACAGTCAAATACGACGCGCACGGTGGGGCTGGCACTCGAGGGAGGCGGCTACCGCGGTATGTATACGGCGGGCGTGCTCGACGTTTGGATGGAGCACGGCTTAACTTGCGACCATATGGTGGGTGTCTCGGCGGGCGCGGCGTTTGGCTACAACTTTAAATCGCGCCAGATCGGCCGCGCCATTCGCTATAACAAGGCCTATTGTGCCGATAAGCGCTATGCGGGTGTAGCAAGCTGGCTGCGGACCGGCGATATGTTCAATGCCGATTTTGCCTATCACGAGGTGCCCATCGAGCGCGATCCCATCGATTTGGAGACATATCGCGCCTGCCCCATGCGGTTTACGTGCGTGTGTACCGATATCGAGACGGGCAAGGCCGTCTACCACGACCTGCCCTATGGCGATGAGCACGATATCGAGTGGATCCGGGCGTCGTCTGCTATTCCTGTGACGACGCGTCCCGTTGCTATTGACGGGCATAAGTATCTGGATGGTGGCGTTGCTGATTCTATTCCCAGTTCATGGCTGTTTGCGCAGGGGTATGACCGCAATATCGTGGTGCTCACGCAGCCGGCGGGCTTTGTGAAGCAGCCCAACAGCGTGATGCCCATGCTGCGTCGCGTGTTCCATCACTATCCGGAGTTTGTCGCAGCGCTCGAGCATCGGCATGAGGTCTACAATGCCACGCTCGATGATTTGGCGCGTCGTGAGGCCGCCGGCGATATCTTTGTGGTGCGTCCGAGCGAATCGGTGAAGGTGCCGTCGCTGTGTCGTGAGCCCGATGAACTTGAGCGCATCTACCAGATTGGTCGCCGCGATGCGGAGGCGACTTTGCCGGCGTTGGAAGCGTATCTGGCGGGGTAAGGGTCGCATGTGGAAAGCGCATCCCGGAATGGAGGTCCAAACTGGGATGCGCTTTCCATTGCTGAAGATATGAGGCTGCGGATCAGCTGCTCGGCCTGAGCCTATGCCTGCTGCCAGGTATCGACGAGCTCCTTGGCCGCGGCGTAGGGGTCGTCGGCACTGCAGACGGCGCTCACCACAAAGAAGCCGTCGACGCCGGTAGCCTTGAGCTGCGGAAGGTCGGCCGTCTTGACGCCGCCGCCCACCACGATGGGCACGGGGCTTGCCGCATGGAGCGCGGCCAGGTCCTCAAAGCTCTTGGTGATGATAGAGCCGTCGGCCGCGCGTCCGCAGTCGCGCTTGGTCTCGGTCTCGTGGAGTGGGCCGATGCCAAGGTAGTCGACCAAACTCATATCGGCGGTCTTGACGTACTCGAGCATCTCCTCGCAACGGGCCGAAAGGCCCACGATGGCGTCGGGGCCCAGCAACTTGCGACAGACCTCGACGGGAATATCGCTCTGACCCACGTGCACGCCGTCGACAGCAATACCCTGCTCGCGTGCGGCAAGCACACAGTCCAGACGGTCGTCGATCAGCAAGGCGACCTGACCGGTCTTGCCGGCCTGAGCGATTGCCTGCGCGGCGTCGCCGGTCAGCGCAATGATCTCGCGGGCGCTTGCCACCTTGGAGCGCACCTGGATGCAGGTAAAGCCGGCGTCGAGCGCCTGGGCCACCACATCGCCCACGGGGCGCCCGAGCGTGTTTTCGGGGCCGAGTACCAGATAGGCCGAGATATCAAGGTTGTCGCGGATGCTCATCGTGCTTCCTCCTGCTTTTTGATCTGTGCTTCCATGCGCTCGAGTTTGCCGGTCATGGTGTCGGTAAATCCGGGTCGAATATCGGCTTTGAGCACGACTTCGGTGCGGATGCCCTTGCTCGCCAACACAAAGGTTGCGTCGCGCACGACCTGCATGACCTCGTCCCAGTCGCCCTCGATCTCGGTGAACATGGAGGTGGTGCGGTTGGGCAGGCCGCTCTCGCGAATGACACGCACGACCTCGGCGACCTCGGCGGATAGCTCATCGCCGGTGCCGCACGGGGCGATGGCCACGGCGACGAGCGTGTTCATGCCGGCATTGGTTGCGGGCTCGGACATGGCCTATGCCTCCTCGAGCTCGAGTCGGTTATCGGCGATGTCTTGGGCGGTCGCGCGGTAGAGCTCGTCGATAAAGGCGACCTTAAAGCTTGCCGGGGCGTCGGCGACAGCGGCGGCACGCGTGCCGGCCACGTTGTAGACGGCGGTGCCGCAGACGGCTGCCGTAAACGGGTCGGCGGCGCAGGCGTACACGGCCAGCACGCCGCCCTGCGAGCAGCCGCAGCCGGTGATCTTGGACATGAGCGGGCTGCCACCGTGGGACTTGGCCACCGTCGTGCCGTCGGTGATCAGGTCGACTTCGCCCGAGACCACAACGGCGCCACCGGTGTGGCGAGCGAGCGCCACGGCGGCATCGCGGGCGGCGTCGACCGTGTCGGTGGTATCGACACCACGCACGCGGCTCAGATCAGCCGCCTCGCCCTCAAGACCCCACAGGCCGGCGAGTGCGATAATCTCGGAGGCGTTGCCGCGCACGATGGCGGGCTTGTACTGCTTGAGCTCGTTTACCAGCTGGGTGCGCAGGCTGCCGATACCCAGGCCCACCGGATCGAGCACCCAGGGCTTGCCGGCGTCGTGTGCCGCCTTCGCCGCGCGGGGAATCGTCTGCTCGTAGATAGGGAAGAGCGTGCCCATGTTGAGATAGATGGCGCCGCCGCCGGCAACGAGCGCTTCGCCCTCGTCGGGCAGATAGACCATGGCGGCCGATCCGCCCACGGCGAGCTGTGCGTTGGCGACAAAGTCGATCGTCACCGTGTTGGTGATGGAGCCGGCCATCGGATTGGTGGCGCGAATTTCCTCTACGGCCTTGACCATATGTTGCTTAAGCTGTTCCGAATCAATCACTGCACATGCCTCCTTGGCATAGAAAAGGGGCGCTGTGCATAGACAGCGCCCCTGTAAAGGCGGCATGCTCCCTACGCCAGCATTAACTGACAGGTTCAAAGGATTGGGCCCCATGCCCTCTCAGCCTTGTGGTTTGCACCGCCGGCACTCCCGCATCGAATCTGTTGTTCCCTATACTAGCGCACCGTTACAATGGTTGCGGTGAAAATGACTGGGGGACTCTATGATCAAACTTGTGCTGACCGATATGGACGATACGCTGATTCCAGCCGGGCATGACGGCGCCAGCGACTACGCCATTGAGGGTATTCATGCCATGCAGGCGGCGGGTCTGCACTTTGGGCCGGTTTCGGGTCGTCAGCCGTCCGCGATGGGCTGGATGTTCAAAAACCGTTCCGAGTGTTTTTCGACCGGTGCGTTCTGTAACGGCCAGGTGATGTTTGTCGACGGCGAAGTAGTCGCTTCGCGCGCAATCGACAACGATGCTCTGATACGTTTGGCTGACTATCTGGAGCAAGAAACCGACGATACATTTCTAAAAGTCTACAGCCTGGGCGATGACTTTTGGGGTAACGATGCCTATTGCGTGACGAGCAATCCCGAGCGTGTACGTCGCGCTATGGAGTCGGGCGGCAATGCGTGGCTCAAAGGCGAAGAGGCCCCGTGCCGTCCCGTCGTCGATGAGACGCCGGTGTTTAAGGCGAATATCTGGAGTGCCCGTTCACGTGAGGAGCTCGCGGAGCTACGCGAGCGCGTTGCCGCTGAGGTGCCGGAACTCTCGCTTGTGTTTCCCAACAACCGTGTGCGCCTGTTTGACATCCTTCCGGCCGGTTGGGACAAGGGCTGCGCTGCGCTGGAGCTGGCGCGCGCTTTGGGCCTGACGCCCGATGAGGTGGCCGTATTTGGCGATTCCGATAACGATTTGCCCATGATCGATGCCGTTCCCAACTCCGTTGCAGTCGCCAATGCCAATGAGGCCGTCACGGCTGCCGCGTGCTGGCATATCGGCGCTGCGGCAGACGATGCGGTTGCCGGAGCCCTGCATCAGATTGCCGCCTGCGCCGCGACGGGGGAGATGCCGCCGTTTATGCGCCTGCCGGGTGCTGCCGACGCGAATCTCACGAACAGCTAAGGAGACAGCCATGAAGCTTCAGCAGCTCAGGTATGTCGTCAAAGTTGCCGAATGCGGCAGCATCACCGAGGCCTCGCGCCGGCTCTTTGTGTCGCAGCCTTCGATTACCGCGTCGATCCGCGATCTCGAAAACGAGATGGGTGTGCACATCTTTGAGCGCACCAACAAGGGCGTCATTGTGTCCGAGGAGGGCGAGACCTTCTTGGGCTATGCGCGCCAGGTACTCGACCAGGCCGACCTGCTCGAGGGCAAGTACAAAGGCACGTCCGAGCAGGTGCCGCACTTTAGTGTGAGCTGCCAGCATTATTCCTTTGCCGTCAACGCGTTTGTCGACGTGATCCGCGAGTTCGATGCCGCGCGCTACGACTTTACCCTACGCGAGGAACAGACCCACGAGATTATCGAGGATGTCGCGCACATGAAAAGCGAGCTGGGCATCCTATATCTGTCCGAGCACAACCGCGAGGTCATCGAGCGCATGCTGGTGGCCAACGAGCTCGTGTTCGAAGGGCTCTTCTGCGCCACGCCGCATGTCTTCGTCTGCGCCGACCATCCGCTGGCGGACCGCTCCAGCGTGACGCTCGAGGATCTGGAAGACTACCCGTTCCTGTCCTACGAGCAGGGCAGCTACAACTCGTTTTACTATTCCGAGGAGCTGACCTCGACGTTCGAGCGACGCAAAAATATCCGCGTGCGCGACCGTGCGACGTTGTTCAATTTGGCCATGGGCCTCAACGGCTACACGGTATGCTCGGGCGTGATCAGCCACGAGCTCAACGGCCCCGGCATTATCTCGATTCCGCTCGACGTGGACGAGTACATGGAG
Organism: uncultured Collinsella sp.; assembly: GCA_965141565.1. Taxonomy (GTDB): domain Bacteria; phylum Actinomycetota; class Coriobacteriia; order Coriobacteriales; family Coriobacteriaceae; genus Collinsella. The sequence goes on from CBCSNQ010000026.1 coordinate 23,138, forward strand.
ATTGGCATAATCACGCGCAAGAACACGACGCTCACGCGCTACGGTCGGGCCTATATCGACGCGATTCGTCAGCATATCTAGGCTGCTGTGCTCCGCACGGTTCAAGTCTCTTTATGACAGTCCAGACTGATATAGGAAGCATCTATATCAAACTGTTATAAACATATATTTTACGATGGTCATATGAGCGCTCATACTCTGTCCCAGTAAAGCAACCAATGCAAAGGGAGATATC
>CBCSNQ010000027.1:0-22837 GCA_965141565.1 uncultured Collinsella sp.
GCCGATACCGTGGTGCAGAAGCTCTGCATCGAGGCACGTGAGGAGGGCCGCGCGTGCTCCGTGGTATCGAACGACGGCACAATCCAGGCCGTCGTCATGGGCAAAGGCGTTACGCGCATCTCGAGCCGCATGCTGGTGGACGAGATCAAGCAGATCGATAACGACGTACACGAGGCAGAGGAAGCTCCGCAGATCAAGATGACCCTGGGCAGCCGCCTGAGCCCCGAGGCACTGGCCAAGCTCAAGGCTCTGCGCGGGAGGTAGGGGAGTTGGCGGAGCGATGCTGTCTCGCTAACTCCATTCAGCGATGTCGATCATTCTTTCGAGGCGCCATGTTAGCGCCTCTTTTAGATAAGGCAGTCTTGCTGTAAGAGCGTCGTTTTTGGATAGGATTTCGATTGCCTCGTCAACGAAACCCTCGAGCTTGTTGCCGTCAAACCAGCCCATGTCCTCGACGAGCAACATTTGTTTGGCGGGGCTTGAATGAAATTGTGCACTGGTAAAACTGTGCTCTCCCGCCCTAAACTCCTCTAGTGATATGTTGCACCAGAGTGATGAGCCCGAATCGAAGATGGGGGCTGGTCTGCAGACCAGTGAGTTGACGTTTCGCACGAGGCCGAAGTTGCGCCAATGACGATCGTAGTTAGCAATGATGTCATCGCATACGATCATGCGGTCAAGGGCGCCTTTTATATCTGTCGCTCCAAGCTCCTCGCAGTTTGCTACATACCGTTCGTAATCGGTTAGTCGCTCGTCTGCATTTGCATGCTGGTTTACATAGAACGCAGGGACATATTCTTCTTCGTCAGTTAAGAAGACGTTGCATGTGCTCAAGGCAGAAGTACCCGCGCCTTCGAGCGAATAGGGTACATAATCGCAAGCGTTTAGGATGCGACGGTGAAGTGCGGTCGCCACCATCTCGTTATAGGGTTCCTGGTTTAGATGCGCACCTGCCTTGTGGAGGATTCGACGGTCACCCTCGCATGTCCAGTACTTTTGAAGATTGCCGTCCGAGGTGTTGTCGGGCTTTGCGGCAGCCGCCTTGCCCTCTGGGGCGAAGGGCGCGATGGACAGAGAGACGTCGTCAAAAGCATTATTGAAGAAATTGATATCCTCCCACGCGAGACCGGAGTCTTGGGGCCTAATCCAATACTGGTCGGATAAGGAGAGGCCAAGATTTCGCTGGATGAGTTCATCGGGAACATCGACTGCGGCTTCTGCAAGCAGGGAGGCTAGTCCAATGCGTGCGAGCGGGATACCGCGGCCTCGCCACCAAATGCGGAAAGAGTCGAGCGACACGGGACTATTGGGGCCAAGTACTCCAATAGGGGCGTGGATGTAATCGATGTCGGCACCGATGTGGGTAAAGTCTTTTCGCGATGTGCTGTAGACCAGCTGGGCCACTTCGTGCGTGCGGTTCATGAGGGTGAATGCGATCTCGCTCTTACCGTGGCCGCGGCGGGGACGTCCCCCCGTTTTGGTCACGGAGCGGAGTCGCGTGTCGACGCTGCCTTTGTCGATGAGCCATACACCAGAAGCCTTGCGTGCCTCAAGCGCTCCGTTTTTTATGAGCTCTTGCACCCTGCGCGGGGTGATGTCGAGTAGCTCTGCAGCTTCCTTCGTGGTCAACATCGCGAAACCCTTCGCCAGAACGAATAGTTTTATCTTCTTCATTGTAATAAAAACTATTCGTTCTGACGAATAGTTTTGAGATGTGGTCGGTCAAAGGGCCTGTTGCGCCTCGTCCGCAATTCCTTTATTCTAAACAGGCTTCGCGCGAAAGCGCCAAGTGTGCCAGTGTGGCGCAACGGTAGCGCAACTGATTTGTAATCAGTGGGTTGCAGGTTCGATTCCTGTCACTGGCTCCATGAGAGTTTCGGGCTCTGTTCCCTTGTGGGACAGGGCCCGTTTCTTGTATATGCGGCTATATTCGACTGACCGTCGTCAGCTTAAAAGCTGCGAGGTACAAGATGCCGCCGGCAACGTACATGCAGGCATCAAGTGGATCTGGGGTACTAAACTCGACTACCATGGGCGCAAGTACTTCCCAGCAAATTGAGCATCCCGCCGATAATGCCAAACTGCTTGCGAGGCTACATATCGGCGTTTTCCCACTCACCGTTTCGCAGAGGACGTTTACGTAGGCGGGGAAAATGATTCCTCCGCACAGATCTCCGAGCTGATAATGGGCGAAGTTGTAGGGGAGGAAAAAGTCGAAGCTCGCAATGTATCTGTTAACGAGATACACGATGCCGGCAAGCAACGGCAGAAGATTTGCGCTGGAAATAAGCGCAGATCTGAATCGTTTAGCCACAGACCGCAAACATAGTCAGGCCAAGGCAAATGCCCAAAGCGATGATGATCTGGCTGCAGCCGTTACCCGAAGGGACCATGACACTCTCTTTCTCGATGCTATCGATGCATTGGTGAATAAAGTATGCCACAGGCGGCAGTTTATTTGTTGAGCAACAACCCGTGGCCGCCGGCACGCTTTCGTTTTGTATCGCCTAAAGCGTCAGTCGAATAACCGGGCGCTTACCGTGGTAGCTTTCGATAATGGCACGAGCGTTGTCGACGGCCACGACACTCCTGAGCCTATTGGAGAATCCGCCCGCAATGAGGGCAAATACGACGGTGATGGCAAGGGCACAGTACGTGACCAAGCGTGCCTTCTTGCGAAATTCTCCGAGCTGATTGACCTTATCTCCGTAAAACATTCTGGCGATGATTTGTTGCTTGTGAAGTGTCGTACCTGCGGAAGGTAGAGGGTGGAGCGTCTCGACGACGTTGCGTATGGGTGCAGCTGCAACGGTATGTGATTCCGCCCAGTTAACCCTCCGGCCCGCAATAACCAAGCACTGCTTGGTCGTCTTATATGGCCCCACAAAAGAGAATGGGATCAACAAGGTCAGCGAAACGGAATCGTTGGCATCAGGTCTATGGAAAGGAAGAAGACCATGATTTACCCTCTTTGCGACATTGCCGGCAGGAACAGGGCAACAGGTAAGCCGATCGTCAGTACTTGTGTCATGGATATGCAGGTGCAGCTGCTGCGCTATTTTCGCGATTATGGTTTGGATGACGATCCGGATTGGCGCGAGTCCCTCGATGTCATTCTCGAGTCGCAACGAGAAGACGGTTGTTTTCCTCTGAGCAGCGATTGTCATATGCCCAGTGATGCACGTGTCGATTTTCTCTATCGACCTACGTACGCTTGCTGCCAGATCATGATGCGAGCTCTGCTGGGTGGAAAGCTGTCGGACGAGCAGGGGCAACGCGTCAAAACTGCCCTGTCTCGCGGCCTTGCTTTTTCCTGCGGGCGCGGCCTTAATGGCCACGGTATCGAAGATCTTGAGCGGCAGTGCGAGGACGTTGCCGATTTTGGCCATGCGGGGATTACGGAAATAGCTGAGCGTTATCCCATGCTGTGCCCCGAGTTTTTCTCCCTTATTAATAAGATTGGAGACGAATACGTTGAGCGCATCGCCAATGGAGATGTGATTTACTACTTTGGATCAAATCTTGCACAGAAGATTTTGACGGCGGCAGAGTCCCTGGGCCGGACCAATTTGTCGCTCGACAAAATCCAACGCTATCTTGAGATGGACTCGAAGAGAAAAAATCGATAGGTTAAAGATTAGAAAGGCGAGCGCCGCCAATGCTGCTTGGACAGTACATAAAAAGAAACATGCCAGATGCGGTCGAGCTCAACGATATGATTTCCCGTCCAGGCGAGGGATATGCTATTAGCCAGATGGCGGTAGCGCCCGTCGACACGGGGGCCTTGCGGATGCATGTCAAGGCGTATGCAAATGGACCCGATGGTCCATATTTGGAGGGACGCCTAGCGCTCTACCATCAGGTGCACGAGCTTTTTGCGCTGCTTGCAGCTGAGCCGTCTAACAAAGGCATGAAGGGCTACGAACTCAAGGATTCCTTTATTGGCGGTGAAGAGGCGGACTTGATTATGCTCACCGTTTCCCACGAAGAGCGCTCGCAGGAAGACATAGCCTATAACGTTTTGCTGTGCAGCAAGAACGCGGTGGGGGAGCGCCGTGCCAGGATTCGCGATGGCGTGCGTATCGGCGGCATGTGCGTGGCCGAGGAGTTTGGGTATCGCGGCGAATTCAGGTCCTCGGTACACCCGCTGGCGCTGCCGCTCAATTTGAGCGAGGTCTACGTGCTTATGGATGCGCTGGCTGCCTATGAGCGCGGATGCAGCCGGTTTGATCCCCATGGTAGGACGGCCCGGCGTATTGCAGGCATGATCAAGCGCGAGCTGAGCGGTTACGCTAAGGAAAAACTTGGTTCGCGTTTGGAGGGGATGGGCTTTGCTCAACTGGAGGAGGTCGACCCCATGTTTGTTCCTGATATTCCAGGGGATAAAGTGCCTGAGGGCAGATCTTCGCAGGTTGCCAATTGGCTCTTATATGAAAAGGCTGGTCGCTGGGCGCGTGTGTGTCTTGCGGGTGGCGGGAGCGTGCAAGGGATTATCTTGCCGCGAGCTGAGCTTGGGCGCTTCTTTGCGAGTCGTCCACAAGCGGCGAGGGACGATGCAGCCCAAGCGGATTCACGACCCAAGTGTGTCGTCTGGCGAAGCGATGATGACTACGACGTTATTGACTGGGCAGATGTCGTGGATGTAAGGCGAGAATAGATAAATGTCTCGATCTGTAACACGAAGGGGCGGAAAACCGTTCGTACTGTTACAGAATGAGACGTAAGCCAGGGTCTCTGCGAAACATCTCGATCTGTAACAGATAGGGGAGAAAATGTTCTCTAAATGTTACAGATAGAGACAAAGGCGGGAACGGGCCCAGCCGTTTACCTTGAACGCGGATTTCTGGACGTACGAGCGTGGAAAATCTCCCGCCTAATGAATGAGCGTGGATAATCTGCCACTTTGGGTTCGAAGCCGTGCTAAAAGAGGGAGATTATCCACGCTCGATTTCAAACGGGAGAAAATCCACGCTCGTTCGTGCCGGAAAAGTCCGATCGCAACCTATGTAATAGTGCAAGAGGGTCGTTATCGAGGGTCGATATTGCAGGCGTACTCCACCGTGCCAAAGTGTTCCCTTGGGAAATGTCACCTGGGTAGCGAAATCCACCGTCGTTCATATCTAAACTCAACAAAACCGCAGGTCAAAGGTATATAGATACGCCCGGCACCGTGTATCTAGAGGTTTTCGTTGACAGCCCCCAAGGTTGCATCGTATTATCTTTTTCGTTCGCGGGGGCGGCGGTCCAAAAGACCAAAGAACCTGCGGATACTTGAACGATTGGGAGTTTGCCCGAGTGGTTAATGGGGACGGGCTGTAAACCCGTTGGCTCTGCCTACATAGGTTCGAATCCTATAGCTCCCACCCGTCAAGTGCCTGTATAGCTCAGTCGGTAGAGCACTTCGTTGGTAACGAAGAGGTCACCAGTTCAAGTCTGGTTGCAGGCTCCATCCGGCGGTGTAGCTCAGTTGGTTAGAGCACACGGTTCATACCCGTGGCGTCACTGGTTCGAATCCAGTCACCGCTACCATAGGTAACACGGTGGCTTCTCAATAGTATGTTGAGAGGCCACTATGGTATAAAGGCAAAGTCCCGTCCGGGGACGACCTGTTAAGAGGAGGGCTTTATGGCCAAAGAGAAGTTTGAGCGCACTAAGCCGCATGTTAACATCGGCACCATTGGTCACGTCGACCACGGCAAGACCACGCTGACCGCCGCCATCACCAAGGTTCTCTCTGAGACCGAGGGCTGCAAGGCTGACTTCACTGCGTTCGAGAACATCGACAAGGCTCCCGAGGAGCGCGAGCGCGGCATTACGATCTCCGTCTCCCACGTTGAGTACGAGACTGCTGCCCGTCACTACGCTCACGTTGACTGCCCGGGCCACGCTGACTACGTCAAGAACATGATCTCCGGCGCTGCTCAGATGGACGGCGCTATCCTGGTCATCGCCGCTACCGACGGCCCCATGGCTCAGACTCGCGAGCACATCCTGCTCGCCCGTCAGGTCGGCGTTCCCTACATCGTCGTCTTCCTGAACAAGTGCGACATGGTCGACGATGACGAGCTCATCGACCTCGTCGAGATGGAGACCCGTGAGCTCCTCTCCGAGTACGATTTCCCCGGCGACGATATCCCCGTCATCCGTGGTTCCGCTCTGGGCGCTCTCGAGGGCGACGCCAAGTGGATGGACGCCATTCGCGAGCTCATGAAGGCCGTCGACGAGTACATCCCGACGCCTGCTCGTAACAACGACCTTCCGTTCCTGATGGCCGTTGAGGACGTTATGACCATCTCCGGCCGTGGTACCGTTGCTACCGGCCGTGTCGAGCGCGGTGAGCTCAAGCTCAACGAGCCCGTCGAGATCGTCGGCATCAAGGATACCCAGAACACCGTCGTTACCGGTATCGAGATGTTCCGTAAGTCCATGGACTTCTGCGAGGCTGGCGACAACGTCGGTCTGCTGCTCCGCGGCATCAAGCGCGAGGACATCGAGCGCGGCCAGGTTCTCTGCAAGCCCGGTTCGGTTACCCCGCACACCAAGTTCACCGGCGAGATCTACGTTCTGACCAAGGAGGAGGGCGGCCGTCACACCCCGTTCTTCGATGGTTATCGTCCTCAGTTCTACTTCCGTACCACCGACGTTACCGGTACGGTCAAGCTGCCCGAGGGCACCGAGATGGCTATGCCTGGCGACCACATCACCATCGAGGGCGACCTCATTCACCCGATCGCCATGGAGGAGGGCCTGCGCTTCGCTATCCGCGAGGGTGGCCACACCGTCGGTTCGGGCATCGTCTCCACGATCATTGAGTAAATTAGCTCTTTGATTTAGTTGACTTAGAGAGAACCCGGCACTTATAGGGTGCCGGGTTCTTTTCTACGCGGGGCTTGTTCCCTGCCGATTGCGCTTCGCTTGCTCTTAAGCCGAGCGTGAGGGATCGATTAGATCTCGCTGGCTTCATTGATGTGTTCCAAATATGAATGGATCCAGCGAGAACCAATTGATTCGAGGTTTTCATTGACAGCACTTACGTAGAGCTGATAAAGTATCAACTCGTGCCCGTACGGGGCGGAAATGAAAGGTTCAGGATAAATGCGTACTCTAGTTACTCTTGCGTGCACTGAGTGCAAGCGCCGCAACTATACGACCACCAAGAACAAGTCGAACATGCCTGATCGTATGGAGATCAAGAAGTATTGCCCCTGGTGCCGTCACCACACGCTGCACAAAGAGACTCGCTAGTCTCTAGTCACATACGCCAGTAGTTCAATTGGTAGAGCATCGGTCTCCAAAACCGAGTGTTGAGGGTTCGAGTCCTTCCTGGCGTGCCAGTCATTATTCCGTAAGCTCCCAATTGGGGGCTTACGGTTTACTCATGTATAAGCGCATTGCGCGGAGGTAACCCAAATGGCCAACAAGAAGAACAAGAAGAAGGCTCAGCAGCCGGCACCTGCCAACAACGCTGCCGCCAACTCCAAGGTTGAGGCCAAGAAGGCCGTTGCCAAGAAGAATGAGAAGGCTGCGAAGTCCAAGAAGAACGAGAAGCCTGGTTTCTTCGCCCGCACCAAGAAGTATTTCGCTTCGGTGAAGTCCGAGATGAAGCGTGTCACGTGGCCCGATAAGAAGGAGCTCGTGAACTACTCGGTCGTCGTTTGCGCTTCTCTGATCGTCGTCGGCGTCGTCATCGCTCTGCTCGATGCTGGCTTTGGCGAGGCTCTTGCTCTGTTCTCTGGATTGAGGGGCTAAACCATGTCTAAGCGTTGGTACGTCGTTCACACTTACTCTGGATACGAGAACCGCGTTAAGTCCGATCTCGAGCATCGCATCGAGACCATGGGCATGCAGGACCGTATCTTTGATATCGAGATTCCTATGGAGCGCGTCACCGAGATCAAAGAGGGTGGCAAGCGCGAGACCAAGGATTCCAAGATTTTCCCGGGTTATGTCCTGGTTCGCATGGAGATGGATGACGATGCGTGGACGTGTGTTCGCAACACGCCCGGTGTCACCGGTTTCCTGGGCGGCAATGGCAAGCCCGCTCCGCTTTCCCGCGACGAGTACAATAAGATGACTCGTCGTCCCGGTAAGGGCGATTCGCCCAAGCGCACCTCGGTTGATATTGAGGTCGGCACGTCCGTCCGCGTTACTGATGGCCCGCTTACCGACTTTGATGGCAAGGTCTCCGAGGTTAACACCGAGGCAGGCAAGCTGAAGGTCACCCTGATGATCTTTGGCCGTGAGACGCCGGTCGAGCTTGACTTTAACCAGGTTGCTGTCATCGCTTAAGTTTTCGTCCGTTCGCGCGAGCGTGCTTCTTCTGTGACTGCTCATCTCAGGAGTGCTTCTAACACGTGCGTGCTTACGATATAGCAAGTACTTCACACTCGTGATTCGAAAGGAATGACCATGGCTGAGAAGAAGGTTGCCAACGTCATTAAGCTCCAGATTCCTGCTGGTGCAGCTAACCCCGCTCCTCCCGTCGGCCCCGCCCTGGGCGCAGCTGGCGTGAACATCATGCAGTTCTGCCAGGCCTTTAACGCCGAGACGCAGGACAAGAAGGGCGACATCATCCCCGTTGAGATCACTGTCTTCGAGGATAAGTCCTTCTCCTTCATCACCAAGACCCCGCCGGCGGCTCACCTCATCAAGAAGGAGCTGAACCTCAAGTCTGGTTCCGCTAAGCCCCAGGCCGACAAGGTTGGTCAGCTCTCCCAGGAGCAGCTCACCAAGATCGCCGAGATCAAGATGCCGGACCTCAATGCCAACGACATTGACGCCGCCAAGAAGATCATCGCCGGTACCGCCCGTTCCATGGGCGTCACTATCGCTGAGTAGCGATTTCTTTTGGTAACGACGGGTGCTCCAACCGGGGCGCCCGTTAAATGTGTGCAATAGGGCACACGATACGATGTGGGAGGGCTCGCGCCCGTTTAACCACAGGAGGTAATGCACATGGCTAAGCATGGTAAGAGCTATAACGCCGCTGCCGAGAAGATCGACCGCGCCACGCTCTACACCCCCCTTCAGGCTGCCAAGCTCATCAAGGAGCTCGACACCGCCAAGTTCGACGAGACCGTCGAGGCCCACTTCCGTCTGGGCGTCGATACTCGTAAGGCCGACCAGAACATCCGCGGCTCCATCTCCCTGCCCCACGGCACCGGCAAGACCATTCGTGTTGCCGTCTTCGCCGAGGGCGAGAAGGCCCGCGAGGCCGAGGCTGCCGGCGCCGACATCATCGGTTCCGACGAGCTCGTCGCCCAGATCCAGAAGGGCGAGATCAACTTCGACGCCGCTATCGCTACGCCGAACATGATGGCCAAGGTTGGCCGCATCGGTAAGATCCTTGGTCCCCGTGGCCTCATGCCGAACCCCAAGCTCGGCACCGTGACCATGGACGTCGCCAAGATGGTCTCCGAGCTCAAGGCCGGCCGCGTTGAGTATCGCGCCGACCGCTACGGCATCTGCCACGTGCCCCTGGGCAAGAAGTCCTTCTCCGAGCAGCAGCTCGTCGAGAACTACGCTGCCCTGTACACCGAGATCCTGCGCGTCAAGCCCTCTTCTGCTAAGGGCAAGTACGTCAAGTCCATCTCCGTGTCTTCCACCATGGGCCCTGGCGTCAAGGTCGATCCCGCTATCCAGCGCGATTTCCTGGCTGAGTAACTAACGGTTACTGCCTGAGCAAAGCAAGCATTGCTAAAGAAACCCGGTTCCGCCTCGTGCGGGACCGGGTTTCTTGCTATCGCGTCCAAACTACCTCAAAGGGAACAGTGCCCCCTTTGAGGTAGTTACCAGGGTGTTCTAGCGGTTGAGGACTCGATAGCCTCGTGGCGCTTGAGCTCTCGTCGCATGGTTTGCGAATTGAGCCAGGCTGCCAGCCAGCCACGGATGGGGTAGCGCGCTTCGTCCAGCTCAAACTGCGTATAGCCGTAGGCGTTGATGATCGTTGTCCCGCATGCATGCTGACGCTTACGTTGAAAGTCGCGACCATAGCATTGGTGCACATGCCCGTGTACCATGTAGTCGGGGTTCCAGGACTCGAGCGCTGTGTTAAAGCATTCGAACCCCCGATGTGGCAGATCATCCAGATCGCCCACGCCGGCGGCGGGCGCATGGGTGAGCAAGATGTCGCATCCGCCGACCATCCTCACTTTGTGGGACAGCTTGCGCACGCGCTTGGCCATCTCGCGCTCGGTGTACATGTTGGCGCCATCTCGATAGCGCATGGAGCCGCCAAGCCCCGCAATGCGGACGCCGCGATACACGTACACGGTGTCTTCGACGCAGATGCAGCCGCCCGGTGCATGACGTGCGTAGCGGTCATCGTGGTTGCCGCGCACGTAGATGAGCGGTCTGTTGATGACCGTGACCAAAAATTCAAGATAGTCCGGGTCCAGGTCTCCGGCGGATAAAATCAGATCGACACCTTCAAAGCGTTCCTTGCGAAAGCACTCCCATAGACTTCGTTCTTCGGTATCGGCTATGGCAAGGATTTTCATAGGGCGCGGACCTTCGGCTCATCGTCGGTCTGCGGAATGGTGCCCACCACGTTGTCTGCCAGCCAGTCCATCTCGACGATTTGCGTGCTCGGCAGCGGGGGAAAGCCCTCGATCTGCACCACGCCGTCTTGGCTATGGAGCTCGCCGCCAAATGGATTGATGGAACCCTCGACGATGCCATTGCGGAGTAGCTGAACAAGTTTGCGTGTCTGATAGGGCAGGCCCGGAGCGTAGCGAATGTCGATAACGCCCGAGCTCATGCCATACCAGTAGTTGACGGCGCGGACCCGGCTGTCGTCACTGGTCTCGTCCCAGGTGCCATGCAGCAGACTTCGCACGATAAGCTCGTAATATCGGCCCCAGTTCCACACCGGCATGGCAATGCCAGCAACCTTGCCATCGATCAGGCGGTGAAGTCCGTAGGCCGTGGGATCTTCGAGCGACTTTGACATGTCGGCGCCGGTCATGACGCTCACGCCTTCGCGACACATGGCCTCGGCAAGTCCTCCGGCGGGCACATCGCCCCAGGTCAGGATAATTTGCGCGCGCGGGTCGAGCAGCGAGGCGCCGATGGCAAAGGCGTTGATCTCGCTAAGCGCGCCAGACGCAAAGACCGACGCGTGGTACCCAATTCGATGGTTGTCCGCCATGCTGGCCGCAAGGGCGCCCAGGAGGAACTTGGCCTCGTACATCTTTCCAAAGTACGAACGGACGCTTTGGTGGGGTAGGCCGATAGAACAGTTAAGGAACCGAACCTGGGGATACTCAACGGCTGCCCTGAGCGTGTATTCCATCAGGCGGTGCGAGGTCGAGAAGATGACCTTGTCTCCATGTTTGACAGCCGTTTCCACGGCGGCGTAGAACACGTCCGGATCGTGGCAGTCCTCGAACGCTTCGGTGCGCACGATACCGCCAAAGTGCTCATCGAGATACTGACGTCCTTGGTCGTGCAGGCTGTCCCAGCTCGACGTCGCACAGGGGAACTCATGGATGAAGGCGATGCGCAGGGGGTTGGCCGCCGAATAGACGGTCTTGCCCATAAAGAAGTTGAGCACGCCGGAGGTGGACTTGGCGGGCGACTCTTCCTCATCGACGCTCGGAGCTTCGACAAGATCGACCTTGTCCTCGTTATTTTTGCCGGCAATGACCAGCTCACGCCAAATCTTACACAGGCGGTTTACGACGATATCCGTCGGCGTATCCAGCAGGCGGTCCTGGTTGTACACATTGAGGTAGACGAGCATGGCGTCGGCGGGCGTAATGTCCAGGTGGTCGCCGCCCGCGCGAAGGTAGGCGCGCTTAAAGAGTAGGAAGGTGTGGCGCAGGTAGTCGACCTTTTTCTGCGGCCATTTTTCGATAAGGTCCTGACCGAGCATCTTGGCGAGCGTCTCGTAGCTTCCCTCGCGCGAGAACTCGATCTCGTATAGGGGGCAGACGCGCCAAAACGCGCAGAACTCACCGTACAGGCGGCTTTCGACGGAATCCCATGTGCCGGGGTAGAGACGGGTGACCTTGGCCGAAACCGTCGGGGCGTCCAGGAATTTGAGGACACTGACGCGCTTGTTGCCCTCTTGGACGTAAAACCGATGCATGAACTCGGTGACGATGACGGGATCGCGATAGCCCTCGGTCACCTGGATGTCGTAGAGGTTGGACCACTTGCGGGCGAACTCCGTGCTAAACGGCAGCAAGGGCATAAAGTTGCATGAAAAGGCCGACTGACGGCCCTTGGTAACCGTGCCGACGACCATTTCAAGTGGAATGTCCCTTAGGCCGACATTCTCTCGCTGGCCTAAGGGGAGCTGGGCAACCAAGCTATCGAGGTCCGTGAGATACGGATGCTCGCTTTGACTAATGGCGCGTCGACGTCCTTGCTCGCCGCGCTTGCGTGCTTGACGATAGGCCTCTTCCATAGTTTTGCTCCCTTAGTCGTTTAAACAACTATATGAACCATGGTATCACGAATGAAAACCACCACAAAGGTGCCTGTCCCCTTTGTGGTGGTTTAGGCGATGATGGGGGCGATGGCGCGGATGCAGGCGTCGGCCGCCGTAAAGGTGGTGCTGTCGTCGCTGACGATAAAGATGATTTTGCCCTTAATGCCAAAGTCGCCGATCTCGCTAAAGAGCACGTAGGGTTCCTTGTCAAAGCCTGAGATGGGTGAGACGGCCGTTTTGGTGGCGCTGACGAGCTCGTCTGCTAGCACATCGAGCGATGCCCATTTGGAGGGGTCTTTGACCGCGACGGGGACGGCCACGCGCCCAAAGGGCATCAAATGCACGAGTGTGTTCTTGGAAATGTTGGAGTTGGGGACGATGACGGTCTGCCCGCAGGCATCTTCGATGGTCGTGTGGCGCCAAGTGATGTCCTGGACCACGCCCGACACGCCGCCGACCTCGATATTGTCGCCGGGCTTGATAATGCCCATAAAGGTCACCTGCATGCCGCCGATAAGGTTTGATAGCGTGTCCTGAAAGCCGAGCGAGATGGCGATGCCGCCGACGCCAAGAGCGGCGACGAGCGCGTTTGCGTTAATGCCAAAGCAGTTGTCGAGGATAAAGCTGCCGCCGATCACCCAGATGACGGCGCGCGCGATATTGATGAAGATACTCGATGCCGGAAGCGGGTTATCGTCGCGGTTGAGTAGGTGACGCAGAGTCTTGGATGCGACCTTGGCGGCGACGGCGGTGCCTATCGCCAAGATGAAGGCCCAGATGATGTTGTGGACCCACCGTTGCTCAAAGAAATGAAGAATCGGCTCAAACAATTCCATGTAGGGAAAACCTCCTAATGATCATTCAACCATGATACCCACCAAAAAGCCCGTCCGATCACATCGGACGGGCTTCTGTGCTCGATATAAGGTTTGCACGGAGGGGCTGCAAGGCCCGGCGGTGTAGCTTAGCGGCGGCGCATCCAGATAATGCCGAGCATGATGACGATGATGCCGCCGATGAGGCATGCGCCGACCACGGCCAGCGTGCGGTCTCCCGTTGCGACAAGCTTGCCGGTTGTCTTCTTGGCGCTGGTTTTCGTGGTCGTAGTAGTCGTGCCGGGCTTGGGCGAGGGCTTAGGCGTTGGATTCGGATTGGGCGTGGGGTCCACGGCTGCGGAGCTGAAGCTGATGGTGCCGGCGAGCCCGGCCATCTTGTTCTCCCAGTCGCTCTTCCCGATCAGCGCTCTGATCGCCGCCTCGCATGCGCCCCACTCGGTGCGCTTGGTGGCATTTGCGAAAGTGGGAAAGTCGGTCGTGTTGGTAATGATGTAGTTGTTGGTGGCGACGGTGTAGTTCTTGGCGGGATCGAGCATGCTGCCATCCTTGGTGAGCGTGGCGCTCACAATGCGCTTGCCTTCGGGCTGCGTCCAATCAATCGTCACGTTAATGCCGCCAAAGGAGAGAACGCTGCCAGAGTCATCGCGCCACTTGTACTTGTCTTGCGCCTCCTGCTCGGTGTGGCCGGCTGCCACATAGGCTTGCTGAAGCTCGTAGCTGTCGTTGCAATCGTCGCTGATCTGCAGTGAGTGCTCAAGCGCTGCGAGGAAGTTTGCGCCGGTCATGCCCCAGGTCTCCACGGTGTTGCCATAGGGCGAGATGGCGACGACGTTGCCGGCGGTCACATCGCCCGCCGCGATGCCGCCGCGGATGCCGCCCGCGTTTTCGATGGCGAGGTCTGCCCCCGTCAGGGCAAGATAGGAGCCGCAGATAACATGCCCGATGGTCTGGGCTTTGGTGGCGTCGCCCGCTTTACTGGGACGCAGATCGGTGGTGCGCACCATCTCCCAGCCATGCGTACCCGCGGCGTCCTCGCCGTAGAAATAGTTGGTGGAGGATGTGCCGAGCACCTTGTTCGATTCGCTTTCAAAGGCATCGTCGAGTGGCTTGATTTTGTTGTTGCGAACCTCGTCAAGGATGTTCTGGTTGTTAGGGTCTGACAAAAGGTCGTCGACGTCCTTGGCGGTGTAGAGCTTCTCGTCGCTGTCGCCTGCGGAGACCGTCACCATGTCGTCGTTGGTGGTTTCGGTACCCCTGGTGTCGTACTCATAGGGAATGGAAAGCAGACCAACCTCGGCAAAGGCGCTGCCTGCCTCGACGACGCGGACCGGCTTGCCGTCGGCCCCCGTCACGTTTTCGTCTAAGTTGATGTGCTCGTGGCCCGCGACCAGTGTATCGACCCCAACGAGCTTTGCGGCAAAGGTCTTGGCGTTGAGCGTGTGCGTGATGCAGACGATAACGTTGCAGCCCTCATCCTCGCGCAGTCGCTTGGCCTCGGCATTGATGGCGTCCGCCGCACCCGAGAACGACGTGCCCGCGACCAGGTCCGCGCGTAGCGAGGAGCCCAGCGACTCATCCATGGCTCCGACGACGCCGACCTTAATCTTGTAGTTAAACGTGGGGCTGCCCTCGCCGTCCTTCCAAGTGCGATTGAGCGTCTTGGTGATGCTCGAGCTCCATGCGCCGTTCGAGGACGTTGCATTCGCGCAGAGCATGGCGAAAGGTGTACTGGTGGCACCATTGCCGGCCATCGTGCGAAGCTTGTCCGCGCCGTGGCTCCAGTCATGGTTGCCCGGTGTGGTCGCGTCGTAGCCGTTTGCGTAGAAGGTGTTCATGAGTTCGGCGATGCTCTTGCCCTCGCTCATGGTGGCAAAGGACTGCCCGTGGAAGGTGTCGCCTGCATCGAGCAGAAAGTCGGGGGCGTTGCTTTGAGCGCTATAGAGAACCGCCAGCCCGTCAAAGCCAATGGTGCCCGTGCCCTTGCTTGCGTTGTAGCTGTACTTGTAGCTGCCGTGGATGTCGTTGGTGTGCATGACGGTTACGGCGCCGTCAATAGCGGCGGGCAGGTTCCCCGCGAAAGCGAGGCTTGGGATGCCTGTGAGCGCGCCGGCAAACAACGCGGCAGCTAACGCAAGGCGGGGGAGTCTTTTCATGGCTGTCTCCTTACTCTTTAACAAAAACCACCACAAAGGTGCCTGTCCCCTTTGTGGTGGTTTTCTAGGTCGTTAGCTCAGCAGCATGCGGTCGTTGGCGAGCTCGCCGCCCGAGACCTCCTCGAACTTCTGCAGTAGGTCGGCAACGGTGAGCGACTTCTTCTCGTCGCCTGCCACGTCGTAGATTACGTGGCCCTCGTGCATCATGATCAGGCGATTGCCCAGACGGATGGCGTCGTTCATGTTATGCGTGACCATGAGCGTGGTCAGGTGGTGCTCGTCGACGATTTCCTCGGTCAGATTGAGCACCTTAGAGGCCGTCTTGGGGTCGAGCGCCGCGGTGTGCTCGTCGAGCAGCAGCAGGCGTGGCTTGGTGAGCGTGGCCATGAGCAGGGTGAGTGCCTGGCGCTGGCCGCCCGAGAGCAGGCCGACCTTGGCGTTGAGGCGCGTGTCCAGACCGAGGTCCAGGCGCTTGAGCAGCTCAACGTACTCGTCCTTCTCGGCTTTGGTGACGCCCCACGAAAGACCGCGATGCTGGCCGCGGCGCTTGGCGAGGGCCAGGTTCTCGGCAATTTGCATGTCGGCTGCGGTGCCGCGCATGGGGTCCTGGAACACGCGGCCCAGGTACTTGGCGCGCTGCGACTCGCTCAGACGCGAGATGTCGGTGCCGTCGAGCTCGATAACGCCCGAATCGAGCGGATACACGCCGGCGATCATGTTGAGCAGCGTGGACTTGCCGGCGCCGTTGCCGCCAATCACGGTTACAAAGTCGCCGTCGTTAAGGGTGAGGTCGACGCCGGTGAGCGCGCGCTTCTCGGTGACGGTGCCCTTGTTAAAGGTCTTCTTGACGTGTGAGAGCTTAAGCATCTGCCTCATCCCCCTTCGTGTAGGAGCTGCGGAGCTTATAGCGCTCCCAAACCACGGGCACGCACAGGGCCACGGCGACGATCACAGCGGAAAGCAGCTTCATGTCGTTGGCGTCCATGCCCAGCTGCAGCACGATGGCGCGGATGAGGAAGTACACCACGGAGCCAAAGACGGCGGAGGCAAGACGGACGCTAAACTGCGTGAGGCCGCCGGGCAGCAGGCGGCCGAGCACCTCGCCGATAACAATGGCGGCAAGACCGATAACGATGGCACCGGTACCCATGCCAATGTCGGCGTACTTCTGGCTCTGGCAGATGAGCGCGCCCGAAAGGCCGATGAGAGCGTTGGAGAGCACGAGGGCGATCATCTTGGTGGAGTTGGTGTTGACGCCCAGAGCGCGGATCATGTACTCGTTGTTGCCGGTGGCGCGCAGTGCCGAGCCGATCTCGGTGCCAAAGAACCAATACAGGATGGCAACGATAGCCACAGCGAGCAAGATGCCCAGGATGATGGCGACGGTGGACTGCGGCAGGCCCGTCATGTTGCTGACAGACGAGAAGATAGTGCCCTTGGCAAGGATGGGCGTATTGGATTTGCCCATGATGCGCAGGTTGATGGACCACAGGCTGATCTGGGTGAGGATTCCGGCGAGGATCGCGGGAATCTCAAAGACCGTGGTCAAAATGCCCGTGACCGCGCCCGCGATGGCGCCGGCGCACATGCCGGCCAGCACGGCGAGCAGCGGGTCGACGTTGTTATTGACGATGAGTACGGCGCAGACGCAGCCGCCGAGGGCAAAACTGCCGTCGCAGGTCATATCGGGGATGTCGAGCAGGCGGAACGTGATAAACACGCCAAGCACCATAATGCCCCAGAGGACGCCCTGCGAAACGGCGCCCTGCAATGCAATGAGCATGCTTCATACCTCCTAGGATAGGGTGGACACGTGAGTCACCATGATAGCGGTAACAATGCATAAAAGAGCTGCGGCCGGATGTTTTGTCTCATCCGTAACAAGCAGGGCGAACGCCGGTCTTTGGCGTTCGCCCCTGTGGCTCAGATATTGAATAACGCAGCTATGGCGCGAGTGCGGGTCCTAGACGCGTTACCGCGCATGGCGGTACTCGTCCAGAGCGGAAAGGTCGATGCCCAGGGCCTCGGCCATCTCGTCGTTCTTGACGACGACCAGGTCCTTGCTCGAGAGGTGCTTGATCGGCAAATCCTCGGGCTTGGCCTCGCCCTTCAGGATCTTAACGGCCATCTCGCCCGCGGCGTAGCCCAGGTCCTCATAGTTGATGGAGAGGGTGAACAGGCCGCCGGCCATGCAAATGCCCTCCTCGCCGGTTACGAAGGGGAGCTTATTCTCCTTGCAGATCTGGCCGACCTGCGAAGCGCCCGCGGCGATGGTGTTATCGGTGGGGGAGTACAGCGCGTCGACCTTGCCCACGGCAGATTCGACGACGGACTGGATCTCGTTGGAGCTCGAGACGGTGAAGTCGGTGTAGTCCAGGCCCAGCTTGTCGAGCTCCTTCTTGGCGGCCTTGATCTGGACGTCGGAGTTGGACTCGGCGGTGCAGTAGAGCAGACCGACCTTCTTTACGTCGGGCAGAACCTTCTGCATCATCTCGAGCTGCTCGGCGACCGGGGTGAGGTCGGAGGCACCGGTGACGTTGGTGCC
The DNA here is from genome assembly GCA_965141565.1 of uncultured Collinsella sp. GTDB lineage: Bacteria > Actinomycetota > Coriobacteriia > Coriobacteriales > Coriobacteriaceae > Collinsella. Next base: position 17,971 of record CBCSNQ010000027.1, read on the forward strand.
GGGCTTTTCGTTGTCCTGGACCAGGCCCGAGGCGGCGTAGTCGGTGATGGCGCAACCCACGATGGGGATATCGGCGGTGGCGCCGGCGGCGGCCTGCGCGGCGGGCGTAGCGATGGCGTAGATCAGGTCGACGCCATCGCCCACGAACTTGTCGGCGATGGACTTACACGTGGACTGGTCGTTCTGGGCGTTCTTCTGATCGATCTTGACCTTGAGACCGCTCTTCTTGATGGCCTTGACAAAGCCGTCGTTGGCGGCGTCGAGTGCGGAGTGCTCAGTGAGCTGCAGAACGCCGACGGTGTAGTCGGAACCGGCGGCTGCGGAGCCGGAACCAGAGTTGCCGCCGCATCCGGCGAGCGGAGCGAGCGCGAGCAGGCCAGCAGAGACCAGAAGGCTCCTGCGGCTGATGGTGATGTCCTTCATATCGTTACCCCCAGTATAGAAATGGCTGGAAATACTGCACTCAAACAAAGTGCAAGCGGAACTATAGTAGCGCGGATGTCCATTTTTACAATAACCTGGCAGGTTTTTTAATACAGAACCGGATGGGCGGTACGGGTAGTCGAATGGACGGCGGAGGTTCTTATGCGGCAGAGGCGTCGTCCTCCTCGTCGAGGGCGGCGAAGAGCTTCTTGCCGTCGAGGAGACGCGTGGTGACGTTTCTCATGCGGCCGATCTCTACGGTACGCAGCGTGTCATCGGCGCCTCGGGCGTCATAGACCGTTCCCAGCAAATACGAGATGCCGTCTCGTTGCTTGATGGCAAAGGGGCGGAGTGTCATCCGTGCTACTTCAGTTTCGCCACGTGTCGTGACGCTCGAAATATCAAAACTCACCGTGGTTCCGTGGTCGATGGCCTGCTCGATGAGCTCGCAGGTGTCGATGCGCTTGACGGGCGTGCGCATGGCCTTGGTGGATTTGCCACCGGCGCTTGGAGCAGGCTCGGGTGCATCGAGGTAGCCGCGAACGTCGGCACTCGCCATGGCGACCAAGTGCTGAGCCATGCTTTTTCGAATGGCAATGGGCGTAGAGCGGTTACGCATGACCATACCGTGGAGCCGGATGATCTCTTCGTCGGTGAGCGGACGGGTCAAGAGCCGATACCCCACGCCGCGTTTGTACTCAATTTCGTATCCGGCATGGCGAAGTGCGGAGATGGCGGTGTAGATGCTGCGCCGCGCCGCCGAGATGGGCATGCGGGCGGGGTCGTCGGGATGGGCGAGGCGCCGGATCAACTCATCGGAAAGCATGGCCTTGTCCTCGCCGGTGTTCTCGCTTAATAGCTGCAAGATGCGAACGGCGCGATAGGCTGCCATCGAGGCGGCGCCTCTCGTTGTGGTGTCGTAGGTTTCAACAGCGGCTTCGGTCATGGTGCCCACGTCCTTTCCGTTTTGGGTGGCGACGGTATGGAGCCTAGGACGCGGGGTTATCCCAGGGGCGCAGGGCGCTCTGGGCGGTCGGTAGTCGTCGGCAAACGGCGGTTCGAGTTTTCAACAGCCCTGCTCAACTGACCAAAAACTTGCCAAAAGCTTGACGGATGCTGTTGAAAAAAGCGTCTCTCGACCGATGTCGAGAGACGCTTGTGCGATGAGCGTTTGCGTGTGGCGACGCGAGCTAGCGTCCGACGTATTAGAAGTCGGCGTTGCCCACGGTGCGCGGGTGCGGCAGGACGTCGCGGATGTTGCCCACGCCGGTGAGGTACATCACCAAGCGCTCGAAGCCCAGACCGTAGCCGGCGTGCTTGCAGGAACCGTAGCGGCGCAGGTCAAGGTAGTACTTGTACTGCTCGGGATTCATGCCCAGGTCCTTGATGCGGGCCTCGAGCAGATCCAGGCGCTCCTCGCGCTGGGAGCCACCGATGATCTCGCCGATGCCCGGCACCAGGCAGTCGGCGGCGGCGACGGTCTTACCGTCGTCGTTCATGCGCATGTAGAAGGCCTTGATCTCGGCCGGGTAGTCGGTCACGAAGGTCGGGCGCTTAAAGTGCTCCTCGGTCAGGAAACGCTCGTGCTCGGTTTGCAGGTCGATGCCCCAGCTCACGGGGTAGTCAAACTTGTGGCCGGCGGCGACGGCCTGCTCCAGGATTTCGACGGCCTCGGTATAGGTGACGCGGGCAAAGTCGGAGTTGGCGACATGGTCCAGGCGCTCGATCAGGCCCTTGTCCACAAACTTGTTGAGCATGTTGAGCTCGTCGGGACAGGTGGCCATAACGTCCTTAAGGACGTACTTGAGCATGGCTTCGGCGTTATCCATGTAGTCGTTCAGATCGGCAAAGGCCATCTCGGGCTCGATCATCCAAAACTCGGCGGCGTGGCGCGTGGTGTTGGAGTTTTCGGCGCGGAAGGTGGGGCCAAAGGTGTACACGTCGCCAAAGGCCATGGCAAAGTTCTCGGCGTTGAGCTGGCCGGACACGGTGAGGCTCGCGTGCTTGCCAAAGAAGTCCTGGCTCCAGTCGACCTCGCCGGACTCGGTGAGGGGCGGATTTTTGGGGTCGAGCGTGGTCACGCGGAACATCTCGCCGGCGCCCTCGCAGTCACTCGTGGTGATGATAGGGGTGTTGACGTAGACAAAGCCCTGCTCCTGGAAGAAGCGGTGGATGGCGGCAGCCGCGACAGAGCGGATGCGGAACACGGCTCGGAACAGGTTGGTGCGCGGGCGCAGGTGCTGCTGGGTGCGCAGGAACTCGACGGTTGCGCGCTTCTTCTGCAGCGGGTAATCCGGGGCGCTGACGCCCTCGACCTCGATGGAGGTGGCAGAAAGCTCGAAAGGCTGGGGCGCATCGGGGGTCAGCTTGACGGTGCCGGTGCAGATGAGGGCAGCCGAGACGTTTTGATGGGCGATCTCGTCGTAGTTGTCGAGCGCCTCGCGGTTCATGACGACCTGCAGGTCGCGGAAGCAGCTGCCGTCGTTGAGCGTAACAAAGCCAAAGTTCTTCATGTCGCGGACGGACTTGATCCAGCCGGCGACGGTGACGGTCTGGCCGCCGAGCGACTCGGCGTCGGCGTAGAGCTGCGCGATTTTGGTGCGGTTCACGTATCCTCCCATAACGGTTGAATGATAGTTATCCATACAGTTCGATATTCTAGCAGCTCGGCTCATTTGGGCTATACAGATAAGGCATTGGCGGGATGGTTTTTCAAACGAAAAGCGCCCGCGGCCAAATGGTCGCGGGCGCTTGACGAGGTGCCTTTTGGCTGTGTGGCGCGGGGCCTGACTACTTGGTCTTGGCAACCAGCAGCGGGTCGCCAAGCTTGACGAGCGGGTTGCCGCCGATAAGCGTTCCAGACTCGCCGACATGGTCGATGCTCTTAAGACGATCGAGCTCGGAGACGATGACGGTCACGATGTCCTCGTGGCCAGCGGCCTTAATGGCCTCGCGGTCGAAGCTGATGAGCGGCTGGCCTGCCTTGACCACATCGCCCATCTCGACAAAGCGGGCAAAACCCTTGCCGTTCATTTCCACGGTGCCCAGGCCAACATGGATGAATACGCGAAGACCGTCCTCGGTGATCATGCCAATGGAGTGGTTGGTGACGGTGGTAGCGCCGATGCGGCCGTTGGCGGGCGCATAGATGGTGCCGGTAATGGGCTCGATGCCATAGCCTTGGCCAAGCATGCCCGAGGCGATCGTCTCGTCGGGGACCTCGTTCAGGTTGACGAGCACGCCGTTGACGGGGGCATAGATGACGCCTTCGCGGGTGGCGAAGCTTGCTGCGGGCGGAACGGACGCCTCGCCCGTCGAGGTGAAGGTGGACTTAAGCGAATCGAGCAGACCCATAGTTGCCTCCAACTTAAATAGGCGCATATCGCGCGTTTGGTTTGCCGGAAACGTTTCATATGTGTTTCGCGGCTTGGTCAACGTCCCCTATTCTACGCTGCTCAGCGATGGTCCTGAGCTGGGATTATGTGATATATCAGTTGATGGGAAGCTTGTTGCTGAAGTGTTTCTGTGCCACGGGCCCAAGTGGGGTACGCTTGAAGACGAAAAACAAGGGCGCATAATTTGCGCGAAGGGAGCACATATGATTGTCGAGAACCACGCGCTGTGGGGCGAGGAGCCGACCGAGGAATATCCGGCGACGTTTACGTATCTGGGCGCCGAGCCGCTCCCCGACAAGCCCAATGGCCGCCGCCCCGCGGTGATCATTTGTGGCGGGGGCGGGTTTACACATATCGCTCCGCACGAGCAGGACCCGGTGGCGTTTGCATTTTTGGATCACGGTTACCAGGCCTTTGTGCTCAACTATGTGACGAGTGGCACGGGCGATGTGAGCTTTCCGCACCCGCAGGCAGATCTTGCCAAGATGGTCGCCACGGTGCGCACGAATGCCGACGAGTGGCATGTCGATCCCAAGCGCGTGTGCGTCGTGGGCTTCTCTGCTGGCGGCATGATTTGCGCCTCGCTGGCAACACAGTGGAAGACCGGCCCCTTCGCGGGCCTGGCAGGGGCGCGTCCGGACGACATTCGTCCCGATGCCGTGGTGCTGGGTTATCCGCTGCTCGACTTTGCCTATGTGCGTGACATGCAGACGCGCGATCCGCGCATTGACTTGCGTGTGCCCAAGACGGGCGGCAAGACGGGGCGCGATCTGCTCAACGACTACCTGTCGATGGTGACGGGTGGCGAGGCAACTGACGAGCATTTGGCCGATATCTGCCCCACCACGCATGTTTCGCGTCAGATGCCGCCGACCTTTGTGTGGGGCGTGTCCGACGACAAGACGGCACCGATCGCGCAGGTCTACCCGTTTGCGCAGCGCATGGCCGAGGAGGGCGTCCCTTGCGAGATGCACGTCTTTGACCAGGGCGGCCACGGCCTTTCGCTCGGCAACGCCAACACCGCGGTCGACAACGAGGACAAGCAGGTG